>NZ_DASSWP010000031.1:0-6466 GCF_035704785.1 Gracilimonas sp.
AAATTTTGAATATGTGCCTAAACTTTGTTCAGCAGCTTGCGAGAAAGCCAGCGCTGAGAATATTCATCTTGCTGAGTTTTTGAAGAAACCTTTAGTCCGCAGATACGGGCCTGAGTGGTTTACTGATTTTATAGATGCCTGTAAAGAGATAAGGGAGAGAAAAAAGAATGCTTCGTAATCAACAAAAGATAGGTCAAAGGCAACAACAGAGCCTGCAACAGAAGCTTTCACCGCAGCAGTTGCAGTATATTAAGTTGCTTCAGTTACCCACCATTGCCCTTGAGCAGAGAATTAAGGAAGAAATTGAGGCCAATCCCGTATTAGAAGAGGCTGAGTCGTTAGAAGGGGAAGTGCTGAATCAGTCGGAAAGTGAAAGCCCTGCAGAGGAGAAGGAAGAGGCTCTGGAAAGCCTTGAAGATCATGAAGTTGACTGGGATGACTTTGACAGTAATACCGAGTATGACGGGGATAATTTTACCAGCACCTATAATCCTGATATCGAAGAATGGAGGGAGTTGCCAAATCCATACCATTCATCTTTGCTTGAGAACCTGGAAGATCAAGTAGCGTTGCTTGATCTGACCGATGAAGAGCGACTGGTTGCTGATCAGATTTTAGGTTCTCTAGATGAAGATGGCTATTTCCGTAGGGAAATAGAGGCGGTAGTTGATAATATAGCGTTTAACCACGGTATATTGCTCAGTGAAGAAAAGGTTGAAGAAGTACGCAAAAAAATTCAAAAATTAGAACCTACTGGTGTAGCTTCCCGGGATCTGCGTGACTGCCTGTTAGTTCAACTGGAAGGGTCAGAAAAAAAATTAAAGGCCCGGGAACTGGCAATTAAAATTGTAAGGGATGCATGGAAAGCATTTGAGAAAAAACATTTTAAAAAGCTGCTCCAGAAATTTTCTATCAGCAGAGAAGAATTGCAAGAGGCATTTGAAACCATTCGCCATATGGATCCACGTCCCGGATCTGTTTCAAGCGGGATGGAGGAAACCCAAAATTATATAGAACCCGATTTTGAAGTGTACTGGAAGGGGGTGGGTGAAGGAGAAACGAAGCGAGGAGAATTTGTGATCACTCTTAATCAAAGAAATGCACCTTCTTTGCGAATCTCTCCTGAGTACAAACAAATGTGGGAGCAGATCAAAGCTAAGAAAAAGAAGAATACAGATACTGAAACACGCTCTTTTATGAAGAGTAAGATCGATTCCGCACAATGGTTTATTGAGTCCATAAAGCAGCGTCAGAATACACTGATGAATATTGTGAAAACTATTGTAGCTCTTCAGGAAGACTTCTTCAAATACGGTGAAGGTATCAAACCTATGATCCTGAAAGATGTGGCTGAACGTATTGGCATGGATATCTCTACGGTCTCAAGAGTGGTGAATGGAAAGTATGTTCAAACCCATTTTGGCGTTTATGAACTGAAGTACTTTTTCAACGAAGGCCTTGAAACTGAGAGCGGGGAGGAGGTATCAAACCGTGTTGTTAAGAATATTCTTCAGGGCCTGATCGATAATGAGAATAAACAAAAGCCGCTGAGTGATCAGGAACTCACGGATATATTAAATGAAAAGGGCTACAAAGTGGCCCGCCGTACCGTGAGTAAATACAGAGAACAGTTAAATGAACCGGTTGCAAGAATGCGAAAACAGGTCATTTAAAATAGTTCGATGAGAAATGAGAGCTTACCTTTTCTTCTCTATCATCAGAATAACAGGCTCCTCAAATCCATATGATGAGCTGTACTCTTTTTTAAGGGCCTGAATTTGGCTCCAGCTGTTAGTCATTCTGCTTACAACTATATAATCAGATCTGTTTTCATCGATCAAAATTTTAAGATTTTCTCCCAGTCGATCTTCGTTTTTTTCAACAAAAGCATTCGCATTTTCAACAGACTCAAATTTCTCAAGCAGCAACATGAACTCAAAGCCTACATTTATGGATTTGACCGGCGGAGAGACTCTTGTAACTACTGAGTTTTTAATAGCGGGAACATTATCAAATACGGTAAGCTGTTCGGTTGCCTGACTTTCTGTGTTAAAGGGGCCTAGTACTGCTATGTACAGATCTTGCTGATTCTGAGCAATCAACTTAGCATTTATGGCGTAAGAAGAATTCAGTTCTGCTATAAACGAGCTGGCTTCATCAGAATCGGTAAACTGATTTAACTGAACATAGTATTTAGGAATTTCGGGATTCAGATCCAGATCGGCATAACACTGGCTAACGACAGCAGCATCAAAATAAGCATCAGTATTTATTTCTTTAGCAACATCGCCGGCATTGCTTAAACTTTGATATCTGATCTCGCGAACCGCATAGAGTTCATAGGGCTCGTTATAGATTATGAAGGTTAAATAATCATCTTCAATTTTTTGGGATAAAGTCGAGGACCTTTCTTCAGTGAAATAAGATGCGAATTGAATTCCATAGATACATCGCCCGGGGCTCAAACTTTCAATATCAGCAGTAGAACTGAACGCTGAAGGTAGTGCACTTATGTCAGCAAGTGTTTGTGTGATCACACCTGTTTGTTCTTCAGAAATTGAATCGGGAGGAGCAGGCAACTGATCTTGTGGTGGTGCTATTGCAATCACATCTTCCGGATCTTTATCATTGATCGGTTGCTGCCCAATAAGTGAATCTTTCTCAGCGGGTAGAGTAGTTAAGCTATCTGCAAGTGTTTCTTGCGCTGCAATTTCTGAAGAATCGATTCCGGTACTATCCGGTTTTATAGCGATCATACCCGTAGAATCCTGTTCTGCTAAATTGACGGAATCTCCATCAGCATCCGCAATAGTAGGTGTTATTTGAGGAACAGGAATGACGGGAGGTGTCACAACCGGCAGTCCATCTATAATATCATCGGGATCGCCTGAAATATCTTTGGTTGTACTATCAGGATCAGTGAGAGCAATAGGTTCATCAGCAGGGGTAGTAATAGTAGTATCAATGCTGATGCTATCAGGGGCAAAAACCAGAGTCTGTGAGGTGTCAGGTTCAATGATCAACGCAGAATCGACAGAAATTTGCTCTAGTTCAGTAAGTTGTGTCACATTATCAAGGCTGTCTTGTAATGTTTGTGTTTCAATAAGAGAGTCCCTTTGCGCATCTGTTAATGCCTCAGGTGAAACGACCGGAACTGAAGGAAGGGTGGTATCGGGAAGAAGTTGTTCAGGGTCAATATTATCGCCGGCCTGAACGGTATCGATCGCAGCCTCTGTAACCAATTCGGGATCAACAGTTGTCAATGTATCCTGAGGAACGGTCTCTGTAATTTGTGTTTGATCAAGGCTGTCTGCAGTCACTTGATCAGCCAAGTCCTCGGGAGAAACAATTGCATCAGCCGTGGTATCGGGTTGTGTTTCTACTTGAGTTATTGGTGCTTGCTGTTCAAGTGCGGGATCCGTTGGTACAAGCAGCAGGTGAAGTCCTTCTATAAAATCTCCTTCAGGCAATGGCCTTACAGCAAATTCCAGCTTTTCAGGCACGCTTTTACTGCTTAGGATATCGAGCTGTGATGAATCTACTTTAACTATATATTCTCCGGGCGGCACTTCGTAATCATAGAAACTGCCATCGGAGAAGGTTCTCATTTCTTTATAAAAATCCCCATTGGTTTGGGTCAATAGTACCCTTAAGCCGGCTACACCTCTGGTCTCACCATTTTGTAATTGTTGCTCAACCATACCTCCAATAACACCGGACATGTAGAAAGGAATTTCTACTTTTTTAAAGCGGTTTGGGTCCGTAATCAATCCAAACTTCTCAAACTCGGGAACCAGCATTGGGTTCTGGATCAGAGATTTATTCAGCTCCATGTTGTAGAAGAAATAGGGCTGCATTTGCGTGTAGTAAATGACGCCATTTTTAACGGTACTTGTTGCCCCAGAACGCTGAATGCGGAGAGCGTTGCCGGCTATGGGATCATCTTCATCCCCAAAATCCCCATCCGCATTGTTATCTACAAATAATTTGACAGCGGCACCTGAACGACCTACCTGATCGCGGCTGGTGAAAATGAAGTTGTTATAATTGGTATCGTAACCGATCGATCCACGTAGGTTCTGAGTTAAATTTCCAGATCCCCGAATGTTACCATAGGTCGTACTGGTTCTGATATTATCAAAATCGATCACAAGGTTGAATCGTAGACTGTTGTACTCTCCCGCAAAATTTCGCCCATAAGATAGCTGCACACGACCCTGCTCAAATACATTCTGGGATAAAAGCACTTCAGCTGATTCCAGCTGATTCATACTAGGCTGATATCTGAATTGTCCTCTCAAAAATACCCCTCTTAAATACGCTGGTAGGTTTCGGTTTCTGGAAACATTGTAAGTTGCCGATGTCTCCAGATAGGCTGTGTTGGAAGGATTGAACGGATCAAAACTACCCGTAAAACGGTCTGTGTAGCCAACCCGCAGGTTCAGTTTATTGATCCTTGAGTTTAGGTCCAGCCTGAAATTGGTTGAGCTGGTGGAAGCTCTTGTTCGTTTAAATGCGGATGCCCTAACATTAAATGGTAATCCCCAGAAATTGAATGGATAGAAAGCGCTGGCTACCAAACGTTGTTCATCGTTTGATGGATTATAGATGCTAAAACCTTCGTTATAGCTGGTGTAGTCCAGGGTAAAACTCGCTGAATTGGGGTAGATCACATTGAGCAAGCCCCGATAATAAGCTTCACTGGCAGCTTCCAGGGTCAGGATGTAATTGCTTTTGATACGTGATGAAAGAGAGGCGGTAAATGTTGGCAAGGACTCGTGATAACCCTGATAGTATTCAACTCCTGCTTTTGCTGTTAGCCATTCTGATATACCATAAGCTCCGCTTCCCTGGGCAGTGAAGTCCTGAGTGGTTTGACCAAATATAGGATTGTCCAGACGCCCCGCATTCACAGTGTAGTTAAATACCCCGCTTGGCTGAAAGGTGAAAGGAACCTGCAGACGTTCTGAACGCTCAATGATCTGTCCGGTCGGACCGTAGATCTTCAGGTCAAGCTGAGAGGGGCCGTAACTTACCGGAGTCAGAAATCGATAATTACCCAGTTCATCCGCCTGTTGAAAATCGATGAGGGCATTGTTTAGATAGAGTTCTACTTCAGACTGAGGTATGGTTGTTCCCTGAACTTCAAATTCGTCAAAAAGCCTTCTCGGTTCAATAGGTTCGTTTGTGAGCCTGATACCGGTATAGGCATTACGGGAAAATCCATCGGTGGTTGTTTGGCCAATGGTCAGTTTTGTCAACCAAGGCTGATCGCGATACATATAGCGCCATCTCAGGTTGTCGGTGGCAAAATTCGAAAAGTTTTTTGAATAGCTTCCAAATATGGCCCCCTGAAGGTCTCCGCCATATAATTGAATACCAAGATTGGTATTAAAGTTATATACGTTTTGACTGGAGTTTAGATTGGCAGAGAGATTATAATCCATAAAGCCGCCATCCAAAAAAGGTCGTTCCCGATCGTATTTCAATGGATACTGCTCCTGCTCCAATCTGTTTCGATCTGCGACCTGCCGTCTTTGTTGTCTGATGGCCTGCTGAATGGCCGGCAGTTCTCGCTGGGTTTCGAGGTTGAGGCTCAGGTTATTGAAATCGATGGTGAAATCAAGTCCAAATGCTTTATAAAAGATATCTGCTCGAAGATAGGAATCAATTTCTTTTACGAGGTAATCGTCAGCAGTAAGCGGTACAATATTATCACCAAAGCGAATTCGGTTATCTTCTAAATTGATCCGATAGGGAATCTGCTCCACTCCAAAGTTACCGTCAATTATCAAGCCATTTACTGCATGTTCTATTTGGAAAAGAGTGAAGAGTTCAGAAACCGGCAGAAAGAATTCGTCGTTCTTGTAATAGGATATGACTACTGAATTGATGACACCCCGATGACGAAAATCGAGATATACTTCTATATCGTTGGAATTATTATTTTGTGCTTGAAGTGCAGTTGACTGAAACCCAAGGCATAAAACAACAAGAACTAACAGGGATGGAATTGAAGTTAGCCAACTTTTGAGCACCTTTAGGGGATTGTTACTGTGGTTGTTTCAGTGACGGGTTCCATTTGTATGATATCACTGGAGGAGACATCATTTCGCTGTGTCTCGAAATTGACCTTGAGCGTGTACTCTCCTGAAGGCACTCCGTCAATATTAAGTTCCTGTCGGTGTGTGCCGTCAAAATACAAGCTGGTTGAAATAAAGCCTGACTGAACCTCAGTATTATTTTTATCAACAAGTGATACAGAGATAGTGCCCAAAAACGGGGCATTTCCGGTGCGCTTGTAATCAGTTAAAACAGCTAAGATATTATCATCCACGGTCTCAGTTCTGATCTCTTCAATTTCTATGCCGGTACTGATAGAACCATTCTTGTAAAACAATCCGGTTACCTGATTGATCACGATACCCACCTGAGCCGTCACGGCTTGATCGTTTGAAAGTTCAAT
>NZ_DASSWP010000159.1:0-4152 GCF_035704785.1 Gracilimonas sp.
TCTTTCAAATATTCGACTAAACGATCAAAATGGTCTTCATTTACTACCCTTGGGTAATCCGGGCTTAATTTGGGATTTACTCCATAAAAATTACGGACCGACTCTTTAAAATATTCCAAAAACTCTTTTTCTATAGAAGACTGCAACAGTAAATAATCCGGGGCTACACAAGTTTGACCCGCATTCAAAAACTTTCCCCAAGCAATACGTTTAGCAGCTACTTTCAGGTTGGCTGACTCATCAACAATACATGGACTTTTCCCCCCAAGCTCTAAGGTTACCGGAGTTAGGTTTTTTGCAGCGGCTTCCATTACAATTTTCCCCACCCTTGGACTTCCCGTGAAAAAAATATGATCAAAATCTTGATCCAGCAACATCTGTGTCTCTTCAACGCCTCCTTCCACTACTGCAACAAATTCCTGCTTAAACCACTTTTCGAAAATTCGATTCAGGGCTGCTGAAGTATGGGAGGTAATTTCAGATGGCTTTATGACTGCAGTATTTCCGGCTGCAATAGCACCGATCAAAGGCATTAGCGTAAGTTGAACCGGATAGTTCCAGGGACCAATGATCAAGACTGCCCCATAGGGTTCTTTATAAGTAAAATTTGAAGATGGAAAATTTATCAGATCCCAAGAAACTCGCTTTGGTTTAGCCCAATTTTTTAAATTCTTGATCGTAAAGTTGATCTCGTGATGAAGCAATCCCAGTTCAGTGGCATACGTCTCAAAGGCAGGCTTTTTAAAATCTTTATAAATAGCCTCATTTAATTCTTCCTCATGTTCCTGTAATAACTTCTTCAGAGTTTGCAGCTGATGGACCCTGAACTCTATGGATTTGGTAGCACCTGACCTGAAATATGTTTTCTGCCTTTCTAATAAGTTCGCTGCGTCCATCAATCTTCCTTTTTCCTGCCTGTGAATGTATCCATAGAATTATATACTCCGAAGATCTTACCCGCTACAAAGTTATAGACTTTTGAAGGAAGCACTCCCCGAATAAATGGTGTCAGTTTTACCATAAATGGTTCTCTTAGTCGGTCTTTCCCGCTCTCAACGGCATCCAGTATTTTAGTAGTGATATCATCGGGATCAAGCAGCGGCATCAGCAATGGAGCGGTTACACCTGCAAACATTCCGGTGTTGATATAGCTGGGCATTACGGTTAGTACCTTTACGGGAGTACCTTTTTTTTGAAGTTCAAGATTCAATGATTCTGACCAACCCACAGCAGCCCACTTGCTGGCTGCATAAACTGCCATTCCCGGGTTGGGGGTGAGTCCCGCAGCAGAGGCAATATTTATAATATAGCCATCTCCATTTTTTATCATCTCAGGAAGAAAAGCACGTGCCACATACATGATACCAAGACTGTTCACATCCATCGTTTTTTTGATGCTTTCCATAGAGTGTTCATCAAAATCTTTACCCGATACAATTCCTGCATTATTAAATAAAATATCTACCCGGTCGTGTTCTTTAAGTACTTTTTTTGCAGATTTTAGAACACTTTCGTGGTCACTGACATCTACTGTATCAGTCACTACGGTATACCCTTGCTTTGTAAGCTTTGAACCGGCCTCCTGAAGTGCCTTTTCATCAACATCCCAAATGATTAATTTATTTGCACCTCTGGCAAGAGATTTCTCTCCCATTAACAAGCCAATCCCCCGGGCTCCTCCGGTAATTAAAACTATTTTATTTTTAAAAGAGGACATATAAAAACCGTATATTTAAGACTTGAAATTAATCAAAAACTGAACACAAATTTCTTTGAACTAATTTTAGGGTTCAGGGTAATCAAAAATCAGACAATAAGTCCATTATTACACAAATGAAAAGATTATTATTAGTACTAAGCTTAGTAGTTTTGGTAGCATCCTGTCAACAGGCTCCAAAACAAGTATCGTTAAATTGGTCAACTGTTGAACCTTTACCGATCCCTATATCCAATAATGCTGTATCCTCAGCAGTTGTTGATGGTAACCCCTATTTATTCACTTTCCTTGGGCTTGAAGAAGGTAAAACTTTCGAAAATGTAAGCCACTTCTCTGCCAGATATGATATCCAAAACAATACCTGGGAAGAAATTCCATCAGTACCTGATGAAATTGGGCGTCTCGCAAGCACCGCAGAAACGGTGAATGGGCAGATCTACATTTTCGGAGGTTATACTGTTGCTGAAGATGGTTCTGAAGTTTCAACCCGTGAAGTTTTTAAATATGATCCCATTGCGAATACGTATGAGCAAGTTGCAGATATGCTTCTTCCTGTTGAAGATGCCGTTTCTCTTGTTTATCAAGATCGTTACGTCTATTTAGTTAGCGGATGGAATAACACCAATAATGTATCTAACGTGCAGATATATGACACCGAAACGAATTCCTGGGAACACGCCACTCCATATGCAGGCCCTCCCGTATTTGGCCATGCCGGTGGAATTGTTGGAAACACGATGATCTTATCTGACGGTGTTCAAGCTATTGTGGATGAAGGTGAGCGTATTTTCAAAATGTCACCCGGCAGTATTAAAGGTGAGATTGATTCAGAAGACCCTACTTTAATTAACTGGACCCGAATTAAACAACATCCCGGAAAAGCACGTTACAGAATGGCTGCTGTTGGGATTGAGAGCCCTGTTGAAATGGTAGTGTTTGTTGGAGGTACCGATAATCCATATAACTATAATGGAATCGGTTACAACCTTAAACCATCTTTCCCGGACAGCAGTGTGCTTGCCTACCGACTGGATACTAATGAATGGGTTGAATTAGGTGCTCAGCCTACACCAAGCATGGACCACAGAAGCATCGCAAAGTCAGGAAATGAATATTACATTATCGGCGGAATGTTGAATGGTCAGCAAATAACCGATAAGGTTCAAAAATTCACCGTTGAAATTGAAGACGAACTCTGATTCCTGATTTTTTGAAATGAATTTTTCAAAGCGAGGGGTTAATAGCCTCTCGCTTTTTTTTGTTTTTGATGCGTGGTTAAGAAACTTTACCAGATTTTATTATTCTTGGTCTAAACCATGTATTTTCTTTGCTATAATTCAAAATTATAGTTCTTAATAGGAGAGAAGAACTTACTTTAAAAACAAAAAACGTTGGTTAGTTATTCTCTAATCCAACCTTATGTTCATCTAACAAAGCCTTCATTTTCTCAACAAACAATTGTCGAAAAAATGGCCTTAAGCACATAAGTTTTTGAAACTTAACACTATAAGATTACATTTAAACTCACAATTATGACATAATTCGGGTAAAATTTCACTTATAAGTGAAATTTATTAGAAAAAATCGTAGCTTAGTTCTCCAACATTGAAATTTTCGTTACTAAAAATTGACAAAATATCGGGTGACAAATCTTCTTTCTATACCGTTCAGATGGAAGAGGGAACCATATTATTTGATCGTTTCATAAACGAAAATTCAAAACTCCATGAAAAAGAAATCAGAGACATATTACAACGCATCCGTGCCATGGCTCACCGCACCGGTGCACAAGAACACTTCTTTAAATTGCATGAAGGTAAACCCGGAGATGGCGTTTGTGCCTTATACGATGAACCCGATGCAAACCTGCGGTTGTACTGCATTAGGTTTGGGAGCGCCATCGTTATAATTGGCGGTGGCGGGCTAAAAGAAAAGATCATTAGAGAATTCCAGCAAAACAAAAAATTAACCGATGAAAATTACTTATTGAGAGAAATATCCGCCGAGATAACCGATAAAATGAAAAGTGGAGAAATTCGTTTTTCAGATGATGAACTTGAATTTATAGGAAATCTGGATTTTATATGAGCAACAAAAAGAACACATACGAAAGCGAGCTCCTTAACGAGTTGCTGGAAGGCATCACTCCTGAGGAACAAGACAAAACGACCAAAAAAATGATGCTTGCGGCAAAAATTGCGGAAGGCATCAAAAAAAAGGGCTTAAAAAAGAAAGAATTTGCTGCTCTTTTAGGTAAGGGCTCTCCTGAAATTAGCAAATGGCTGAGCGGAACCCATAACTTTACCATCGAAACTCTGATGGATATTGAAAGGGCACTCTCCATCAAACTTCTCGAAACCAAGCATTGGCAAGCTGATTCATCAGCTCAGAATATTGAAATCAAAAAACGAACAAAAAGTAGCCCCGTTTTAACT
>NZ_DASSWP010000165.1:0-17048 GCF_035704785.1 Gracilimonas sp.
GGGCCCCACCCGTTCCCATCCCGAACACGGCCGTTAAGCCCTGCAGCGCCGATGGTACTGCATTTGCGGTAGAGTAGGTCGTCGCCTTCTTCCCTTTACTAAGCTCCAATCATCTCCGATTGGAGCTTTTTTTGTTTACACGTCCCAACTCCTTTTTTTTAAGAAAAGCGCTGATGGAATGTTTATATTTGAGAAAATTGTTCGTTTTACAAAACTAGATAAAGGACACTAAATTGGATTTTCAAGATTTCTTAAAAGACTACAAAGAAAAACTTTCTGCAATATTTACAGAAAAAGATGACGCCGAAAAACAAACTCTTGTAAGAGGTATTGAGGATGAGACACTTAAAGAAATTCTAGACCTGTCACCTTTAAGTGCGTTTATACCCTCAGAATATGGTGGCTTTGGAGCAAATACCTCTGAGGCTTTAGCTATGTTGGAGGCTAGTTCTTATGAATCACTTCCACTTTCCCTGATGATGGGAATTAATGGTGCTCTATTTCTCCAACCCATTGCAAATTATGGTAATGAAGAGATCAAAAAAGATGTTTTTGATCGCGTAATAAACGCGAATAAATTGGGAGGATTGATGATCACGGAGCCTGATTATGGTTCTGATGCATTAAAAATGCAAACTTCATTTAAAAAAATGAGTGATGATACTTATAAAGTAGAAGGCTTAAAGCATTGGGGCGGACTTACAGGTATGGCCGATTATTGGCTTATTACTGCAAGAGGCTTGAATAAGAAAGGTGATCTTGGCCGTGATATTTCATTCTTCATTCATGATACAAGAAATGGAGGTATTGAGGTAGAGGAATATTACAATAATCTGGGCCTTTATATGCTTCCGTATGGCAAAAACAAGATCAATATAGAAGTAGATCAGTCTCATAAACTTCAACCTAAAAGTACCGGAGTGACTATGATGTTGGATCTTTTACATCGCAGTAGGTTGCAATTTCCGGGAATGGGAATGGGTTTTCTTAGAAGAATGATGGATGAAGCTCTTACTCATTGCAAAGAACGAGTTGTAGGTGGTCAAAGCCTCATAAATTATGACCAGGTTCGTCATAGAATTACAGAGATGCAGGCCTATTTTACGGTTTGTTCTGCCATGTGTAATTTTACAAGCACCAATGTGCCACTAGAAAAAAACACTTCCCGCATGGATATAGAAGGCAATGCAATAAAGTCATTGATAACAGATTATATGCAACGTGCTTCACAATCATTGCTTCAATTGAAAGGAGCAATGGGATATAGATTGGATAGTATTGCAGGACGATCAGTTGTTGACAGCCGACCTTTTCAAATTTTTGAAGGTTCAAATGATATCTTATATCAACAGATAACTGAGTCAGTGCTCAAGACGATGAGAAAAGTCAAAAATAATAACCTTCAAGAGTTCTTATCTGAATTCCATTTAACAGAAAGGTCTTCTGAATACTTTAAAGATGCTCTGAATTTTGAAGTAGATCCAAAGATGCCACAACGTAAGTTAGTGGATCTGGGCAAAGCATTAGGACGGATAATTTCTATTCAATTCACCTTAAATTTAGGTGATCAAGGATTTAATAAAGAGCTTATTCAAAATGCCGTTGAGATTCTTCAAGATGAAGTGAATGCAATTATAAACACCTATAAGCATGGCGGAGAAGCAAATTTGGTAGAAGATTATGAGATCGACAGTTCCTGGTTTAAATTTGCAACGGTGAATGCCTGATACTAAGATTGTAGTTATTTCCGGAGCAGGTATTAGTGCTGAAAGTGGTTTGGCTACCTTCAGAGATTCAGGAGGACTTTGGGAAGGATATAATATTGAAGATGTAGCTTCCCCCCAGGGTTGGCAGGAAAACCCCAGGAAAGTACTGGAATTCTATAATCTTAGACGAAAAAAGGCGGCGGAAGTCCAGCCAAATGAAGCCCATAAAGCACTTGCTGATCTGGAAGATGATTTTGAAGTAGTTATAGTTACTCAAAACGTAGATGACCTTCACGAACGAGCGGGCTCAACAGATGTCATACACCTTCATGGTGAATTGCGAAAAGCTCGAAGTGTCAAAGATGAGGCGCTGGTTACAGACATTGGCTCAGATCCAATACATTTAGGAGATTTGGCCGAAGACGGGTCACAACTAAGGCCTCACGTTGTTTGGTTCGGTGAAATGGTTCCTATGATAGAATTTGGAGCGAAGGAAGTTTCAGAAGCAGATATTTTGATTGTAGTAGGCACATCATTGGTGGTATATCCTGCAGCGGGATTGATTGAGTATACTAAACCTAATATCCCAAAATATATTATTGATCCTGCAGAACCACAGTTATTCAATCTGGATGGATGGGTTCACTATAAGGAAAAAGCAGGAAGCGGTGTTAAAAAATTAATTAAGAAACTTAAAAAAGAACATAGTTAAGAAAATGGTCAAGAAAGCAACGGAAGAAGAAAAAGGTGTATTAGAGCAATTCATGTTTCCCTATTATCATATAGCGAAGCGAATTCCATTGCTTCCGGGAAAGAACAATATTCAATTTGAAGCTGGACTTTTCGGAGTTACAGAAGAAGAATTGAAGAAATACCGGGAAAACTACGATGAAAATGCCCGCGAAGCAGCGCTCGAAATATTGAAAGATGATGACATTGTTGACTGTTTAGATAAGCTTCCCATGGATGGTGAAGAAACCATAGTAGCTTTTGGCGATTCTAACACAGAAGATGCTCAAGGTTGGTTTACCATATTAAAGCACGTACTTGAGATATCTACTGAAAAAGCTAATTTCAATTTTATAAATGCGGGTGTGTCATATAATACTACATCCGAAGCACTTCGGCGAATTGATAGGGACGTGGTGATTCACGAGCCGGATTGGGTGATTATTGCTTTAGGTACATTTGATGCACAACGACTAAATATTGCTCCGGACCGGACTTTACTTCCACTTTCTGAAACCTGGGAAAATATTGAAACCATTCAATCCATATTGGAAGCCAGGGTTGAGAATCCCTTGGTTTGGATAACCCCTGCACCCGTGATCCATGAAATGTTGGAAGAGAACCTTTTGTATGACTTTACTATAAAACCTCAAGATTTAAGTCAGGTACAGGAAGTAGTTTCAGGTAAGCAAGGTGCAATTATAGATTCTTCCTCAAAAAGAATGGGAGAAAAAGAACCACAGGCATGGAATTATTTGCCGGATGGTTTGCATCATTCATTATCCGGACATATGGAAACGGTAAAATCTATAATTAAAAAGCTGGCTTTACCTAAAGATTCAGCCTGAGATTAAGGACCTGTACAGTCGGTGTAATTTTTTGATTTACATTCAAAGCATCTATTTGGTACGTGCTGATTAAAGAAGGAGACAATAAGCCGAGGCTTGTCTTTTCATTCAAATGAATTCCTACTAATCCATTAGCCATATTTCTACTCTTTGCTGCAGAGAAAGAAGCCGAAGGGGTTATTCGTTCAGATAGTATAAATGCGTCAATTACCCCCACACCAAAACCGATCCATGCACCGGTCGCAGAACCGTATTTCAGCCCATCAATTATGGGTTCCTCTGCTATAAGCATAATAGAAGTACCAACTATTGCTCCGGCTGCTGCGCCATAAAAAGTGTCTAATAAGGCAATGATGCTTGTATTATTTCCATCATTAAACATGCCTGAAACCAAGAGATGCTGTCCGTTGCTGCTGATCACATCATAAGTACCTACGCCTATGCCATATAAAGTGCCAAATCCAACACCTACCCTTAAAGGTCCAAAATCGGAATTATTGGTTAAAGCCATTGTAGCTCCACCAAGAAGTGTTCCATTTACAGTCCCATTGAGAGTGTTTCCGGCTAAGAGTTCGATCGTTTGGGCTTTAGAAATCTTTGTTCCTGAAATGAGTAACGCTAAACAGAATAATAGGTAAGAAATTATACGCATTATGGTCTCAATGATTTTAATTTTAGACTAAGTTAGTAAATAATAGATGGCAATACCATTACTTACTAGCTTGGATCATTTAAAGCTACGGGAAGAACCTTCCCGTTATAGAACTGATGCCCGGTCAATACGAAATTTGACAGGTAATCTCCCATCTGTGCAGGAGAGACAGGGGCTTCAAATCCAGGAAAAGCTTCTGCTAACATTTCAGTTTGTACTGCTCCAATACATAAGCAGTTTACAGCAATGCCATCGTTAGCAAATTCGGCACCTAATACTTCAGATAGTCCAACTACAGCAGCTTTAGCAGCTGCATAAGCTGAGAAGCCTCCAAACTTCAAACTTCCCTGAAAACCAGACATACTGGAAATGTTTACAACATGACTGCCTTTTTTCAGTAAAGGTTGTAAGGCTTGAGTGAGTCGAACAATTCCAAATACATTTACATCCATTAGTTTCCTGAAAACAGAAAGATCTGTTTCTGAAAATGCTTCTCGATGAAAAGCACCTGCGTTATTGATGAGTCCATCTAAGGAATTATTTTCTGAAGCTACCTCAGTAATTTTTTGAATATCGTCTTCAACAGTAAGATCTCCGGCAACCGGAATTATATTTTTTGATTTATCTTCATGCGCTAGTTTTTTGAGCTTTTCTTCAGATCTTGCAGTGGCGATTACGGTATGACCGAGTGAGGCTAGCTTCAATGAGGTTTCATAGCCAATGCCTCTGCTTGCCCCTGTGATAAGGATAGTCTTTCCCATGCTTCAAAATTTTTTATTTTAAGTTTTAATCGGAAAAACAAATGTAAACATAAATAGTTCGGTTAACTTTACAGAAGCTTGGAAAAAGCGCTTTTTTAGTGGTAAATTTCTACTCACTTATAAACCATAAAGGAAGTTAAGGCTTAATGAGTATAAAAACTGGTAAATCGTTAGTGCCCAGTAATATAGAAACCCTAAAACCTTATGTGGCGGGTAAAACAGTAGCCGAGGTAGCCGA
This sequence comes from Gracilimonas sp., assembly GCF_035704785.1. GTDB lineage: Bacteria > Bacteroidota > Rhodothermia > Balneolales > Balneolaceae > Gracilimonas. The sequence continues at coordinate 4,935 of NZ_DASSWP010000165.1, forward strand.
TCTCTATAAACCCAAGAAAATTGCAAAATTAGCATCCAATGAGAATAGATTGGGATGCAGCCCCAAAGTAAAACCGGCAATTGATGAAGCCTTTAAACAAATTCAGGATTATCCGGATCCTATGGCTAGAAAACTGAGAGCGGCTATTGCTGACAGAAATGGGGTAAAGCCGGAAAATGTGCTGTTGGCTTCGGGCTCCGAAAGTATTATCTCAATACTATGTAAGACCTTTTTCTTAAATAAGGAAAATGCCATTACAGCAGACGCCACTTTTGTAGGATTTTTTGTACAGATGGGTGTTCGTGGTATTCATATGAAAAATATTCCGGTGACTTCCGACTATAAATTTGATGTAAAAGCCATCGCTAATGCGGTAGATGAAAACACGAAAATGGTATACATCGCTAACCCAAATAACCCAACAGGGACCTATTTGACCAAGGATGAATTTTCTTGGTTTATGAAACAGGTTCCCGAAGATGTATTGGTAGTTATGGATGAAGCCTATTTTGAATATGCCCAGGCTATTGAAGATTATCCGCATGCACTTGAGTACGATTATGATAACATCATTGTGTTGAGAACTTTTTCGAAGGCTTACGGGCTGGCAGGTTTTAGGGTGGGATACGCGATTGCTCATGAAGATCTAATCAAGAACATGATGAAAACCAAGCTTACGTTTGAGCCGACCACGCTTGGGCAAGCTGCTGCGCTTGCTGCATTTAATGATGATGAGTTTTTAGCAAAAAGCGTCAAAGTGGTTGAAGAGAGTAAGGAAAGACTTTATAAGTTTTTCGATGAACATGATGTGGAATATGTAGAGTCCATTTCTAATTCTGTTATGATGGTTTTACCAGATGAAAATCAGGCTATTGATTTCACCCAAAAGATGTTAGAAAAAGGCGTAATTTTACGTCGGATAAACGCATTCGGATTACCAAATTGCATCCGTATTACTGTGGGACTTTCAGATGAAATGGACCACTTTGAACAATCGTTTTTAGAAGTAATTAAAAAGTAAGTACGCACCTATTTATTTATGGCCAAGAAAAAAACGGCATCCAAAAAAACTAAGAAATCAGCATCCAACGTAGAATGGAAAGAAGTAGCCCGACTTATGCTTACATCAAGGGCTATGGATGAAAAAGAAGAAACCGAATTGGTTCCCAATAAAAAAGTGCTTTACCAGTTTTCAGCCCGGGGACACGAGCTTGGGCAGATCTTGCTAGGCAATTTATTAACCAATAAGCATGATGCTGCAAGTGCATATTACCGCTCGCGTCCCCTTTTATTAACCTTGGGACTATCCGAAGAAGATGCTATGGCTGCACCCATGGCGAAATCAGGTGGCTACAGTGATGGCCGTGATATTGGTGTTGTTTGTAACAAACCGGAAGAAGACGGCCCGAAAGTTTTACCAATGGCCGGAGATGTGGGCTCCCAATACACGCCTGCAATTGGCTGGGCTCAGGGTATTGAGTATCGTAAAAACGTACTTGGTGAAAAGGAATATGATAAAGCAATATCAGTAATTCTTGGGGGAGATGGTTCAGTTGCAACAAACGGCTTTTGGTCGGCCCTGACCATTGCTACCACGCAAAATCTTCCCGTACTTTTTTATATAGAGGATAATGGATATGGGATTTCGGTAACAAGTGAATATCAAACTCCGGGCGGAAAGATCAGTAATAATCTTCAGTCTTTTAATAACCTGAAAATTTATGATGGAGATGGAACGGATCCTGAAGAGGCAGCTTCATTATTAGAAGAATCAGTGGATTATGTGCGTAACCGAAAAGGGCCTGCCTTAATTCGGCTAACTGTACCAAGATTAAATGGGCATTCTTATCAGGATAATCAAGCCTATAAGGATGAAGAGTTGCTGAAAAAAGAGCAAAAAAATGATCCACTGAAAAAGTTGAAAGACTTTATGGTTCCTGGTCAGATCACAGAAAAGACCTGGAAGAGCTGGGAAAAGAAAGCCAAAGGAGCCATAGAAAAATCGGCAGAAGCAGCTTTAAACCGACCGGAGCCCGACACTTCTCAAACTGAAAAATATGCGTTTGCAGAAGAAGAAGTGCAGACCATTGGCGGACTTGTTGTAGAAGGGCATGAATTCCCTAAATCAACAGAAGAGCCAAACCCGGAAAAGCAGCGGATCAATATTGTTGAAGCCATCCGACGAACATTGAAATATGAATTGGAAACTAATCCAAAGCTTATGGTTTTTGGGGAAGATGTTGGGATGAAAGGAGGAGTTCATGCCGCAACAATGGATCTTCAGTCTCAATTTGGAGAGGAACGTGTTTTTGATACCAGTCTTTCTGAGGAAGGAATTATTGGCCGTGCGGTTGGTTTAGCTTATTCGGGACTAATGCCGGTTGCTGAAATTCAATTTAGAAAATATGCTGATCCTGCCACAGAGCAACTCAATAATTGTGGAACAATCCGGTGGAGAACAGCTAATCGCTTTGCTGCTCCAATTGTAGTTCGTATGCCCGGTGGATTTGCTAAATGTGGAGATCCATGGCATAGTATGAGTAACGAGGTATTTTTCACCCATGCCATTGGTTGGCAGCTGGCCATGCCCAGTAATGCTGAAGACGCAGTAGGACTTTTGCGTTCGGCTATGCGTAGCAATAACCCTACTATCTTCTTTGAACACCGAAATCTATTGGACGCAAAATATTCCCGAAAACCTTATCCCGGAGATGAGTTTATCGTACCTTTTGGAAAAGCTAAAAAGCTGAAAGAGGGTGATGATATTACAATAGTAACCTGGGGAGCGATGTGTGAACGAAGTGAAGAGGCTGTTGAAAATCTTGGAATTTCAGCCGATGTATTAGATTTGCGAACACTTATGCCGTGGGATAAAGAAGCCGTTTTAGAATCAATTCGTCGAACAAGCCGATGTTTGATCGTTCATGAAGATAACAAAACTGCAGGTTTTGGAGCCGAGATAGCAGCGGTACTTGTGCGTGATGCTTTCACCTATCTGGATGCCCCGGTAGAGCGCATCACGATGCCCGATATTCCTGTTCCTTATAATGTTGGGCTTATGGAGTCGGTGTTACCAACTACTCAAAAAATAGCAGATAAAATTCAAGATCTTCTCTCTTTCTAAGCTCATTGAAATTTGTTACATGAGGCTTTTTTAATTTTGAGCTGATAGAGTTTTCTATGAGTAATCTCTACTTTAAGGGGCATTCAAAATAAAAAAAGAGCTTTGAGACTCGGTACTAAAATTATCATTGGCTTTATCTGTATTAGCCTGCTGTTGGTTTTTATTGGATTTATATCTGATAAATTCACTTCTGAAATCAGGCAAGAACAGTTGCGCTCTGTAAATGAAGCATCTCAGGTTGTAATCTATACCGGAGATATGGAGCGAAGTCTGTTTCAAAGCCTGATCTTTTTAAATAGCATTCGTGAAGCTCTAATTGTTGAAAAAGATTACAACACAATTCAGAAATTACCTGCTGTAACCAACCTTACCTCACAATTTGATACAGAGCTGGAACAATTTGAGTCTGCCTTAGGAGAATTAGAATTGTTATTGGGGAATAATGAGAGTTTGCCTGAAGATGTAAACGAGCTTCTTATGAGCTATGAAGTTTACAAGTCTATTTCAAGGGAGTGGTTGAGTTTGGGAGAGGAAAATTCCACTCAAGCTAATCTGATGTTTATAAACTCTATTGAACCATATTTCAGGAATAATATTATTCCTGAAATCACTCAGTTAAGGAACTATGTTCTTGAAATTCAGCAAGATAGGAATCAGTTATTAGATGAGTCGTTAAAACAAGCGGCAAGTGTAAACTATTTTGCCACAGCATTTTCGGTCTTTCTGGCAATTGTATTGGCTGTATATATTTATAGGTCTATTGCAAACCCATTATCAAGAGTGAGTAACTCGGCTAAGATGATCGGGGAGGGTAAATTGGATGAGCGGATCAAAGTTACTTCAAATGATGAAATAGGGGAACTTGCAAAAGCCTTCAATACAATGGCCGCAGGCCTTCAAAAGTCTACGGTTTCTAAAGCTTATCTGGATAATATTATTGAATCTATTCAAGAAGCCTTATTTGTAGCAGATAATGATGGAGTATTATTAAAGGCTAACTCTGCAGCAGCAAAGCTTGTAGGTTATGGAATAGATGAAATGATGAATAAGCCATTGTCTATGGTTTATAACTTTTCGGAAATGGGTGAGGTGTATAGTGAAAAACATAGTACTGATCATTCATTTGAGTTTTCTTTAGTTCATAAGAACAGTCATAGTATCCCGGTTTTATTTTCTGAAGCCGAGCTATTAGATAATCAAGGAAATAAAGTTGGTAGTGTTGCAGTGGCAAGTGATATTTCTGAAAGAAAAAAAGCAGAGAAAAAAATTCGAGACTCGCTTAAAGAAAAAGAAGTGATGTTAGCTGAAATTCACCATAGGGTGAAAAATAATTTGGCGGTGATTTCAGGCCTGCTTCAACTGCAAAGTTTTAAAGCTAACAATACAGATGTTGAAAAAGCACTTGGCGACAGCCAGATGCGAATACAGTCCATTGCATTGGTTCATGAAATGTTGTATAAAAGTGAATCCCTTGCCTATATCAAATATGACAAATATATAAATGATCTGCTTCAGGCTATTAGCAGCATGCATATGAATGATGGTAAGCATATAAAGCTGGTCGCTGAAGTAGATGAGTCAATTTCATTAAGTGTAAATCAAGCCATTCCCTGTTCCCTTTTAATAAATGAACTTGTCGTAAATGCCTTTAAACATGCTTTTAATAATAGTAAAGAAGGGGAGATCAAAGTAGGAGCGATTGATCAGGATGGAAAGATAATAATGACTATTTCTGATAATGGGAGTGGATTTGATATCGAGAAATTTACCGATTCCGACTCTCTGGGTGCTACTTTAATTAAAACACTGAGTATGCAGTTAAATGGTGATTTTGAAATTTTAAAAAGCCCCGGGTTTTCAGGGAGTGCATTTAGGATCCGGTTCAGTAAAAAACTTAATAAGCTATAAATCACATCTAAAAAAATAGGTAACAAAGCTTCTAAAAAATCGTAGCTTCGTCTTGGAGTTAATAAACTCCATTTAATTCAAATATGAAGCATATAATTAGGGCAATTAAAGGTTGTTAAATAAACGTTCCTATATATTATTACTATGCGGTTTAGTTGGGGTGATCAGCTACTTTTTTGTTCGTCCGGATGTTGAATTCTATGCATCAGGTTCTATAGAGCAAAGTAAAGCAGAGACTGAAAATAACATCTCAAAAATAGCTCTGTTAACAGGTTTTTCAACGGATAGCTTATCAATGATGTCTGTTCGCAGACAACATCTTTCCTACTTTAAATCTCTTAAAGATACCCTTGGTAGTGATGTTTCTCCAGCAATTCTAAATGAAAAGGGAATTCATATTCAAAGTTGGGAAACTATAATAGGAGTTCCCAAAAAGAGTAATGGGGTGTTTACAACACTTGATCAGTTATTTGATGAAGTAGGGAGGTTAAAATTAAATGTCTCAAACTCAGGAAAGATAATCAGGATAAAAAGTAATCCGGATAAGCCAAATCCCACTTTTATACAAGGAGATTCAATATTCACGATAGCTAAGTATTTAGTGGAGGGTGTTTTAGAATATGATTTGGAATCATATGAACTGATTCAGAATAACTTTGAAGAATCAATGGAGGGTGAGGGGCAAAACCCTGATAGACTCATAAATAATGGTCTTGAATCTGAATCACTAGAAATCACCTGGAAAAGTAAAAATGATACAGTTGGGTTACCCGAAAAACTAATCTTAAGATTACAACCTGTAGTCAGAGAGAGCAATGATGAACAAGGCTTTAAAACAGAGTTTGGGTATAGCATAGATTCATTTGCAGCACTTAATGAATTTGAGCCTGAGGACTTAAAGGCCGTTTCAGCAGGTAATGGAGACGATGACCTGTTGTTTTCTTATCTATTATTCAGTGCCTTATTTGTACTTGTCATATTTATTTTTTCTATAGGAATAAAAAATATCTTTAAAGGAAAAGTAGAATGGCGTAGGGCTTTAATAATTTTTATTGCTATGTCTGCAGGGGTTTATGGTTGGCGAGCTATCTATTACATGTACAGTTTTAATCCTTTTCTAAATAATGCCGGGATATTTGGCGGTACAATAAACAGTTTGATATTTGGTTTGGTCGTGGGCTTATATGCCGCACTGGCTTACATCAGTTGGGAAGCACTGGCACGATCTCAGAACCAACGTCAGGTTGATATTATAGATGCTCTATGGCAGCGCAAGTTCTTTGTTAGTGAAACCGGTGCCGCCTTGGTTCATGGTTATGCTTTTGGTGGCATAGCAATTGGGGTGATATCCTCGATCTTATATTTTTCAGGCGAATTTTTGATACAGGCAGACAGTCAGTTTGGATTTGCAGAAGCAAGCATCACTCCAAATTTACTTACCATAAATATGAGTTCTTGGACTACTACCTGGCTGGTAGGTATTGCACAAATTGGATTTGTTTATTCAATATTAAGGCATTGGATAAGCAGAAATTGGCTGTCAGGAATTTTGGCAATTTTTATCTCCGGTATTTGCATAAGTGTATTGGGCAGACTGATCGGTACAAGCGGTACGGTTTTTCATGATATGGTTATTTATATGGGAATAGCGGTCATATTCATTTATGCGATCCAAGAGTTTGGTTTGTTAACCGTTTGTACGGGATGGTGGTTCTTCTCGGTATTCTTTATGATTCAACCTTACATAGGATCTGATTCAATTCAAGTTGCATATGTAGCCTGGGTGCAAGCATTTGTTATGGCCGGCCCATTGATCTATGGCTTTATTGCTTACCGATACGGGGTCTCTGTTACAGAAGTAGGGGGTTATATCCCTGAATATGAGGAACGAATAGCACAGCATCTGCGGGTTGAAAAGGAAATTGAGATCGCTCGCGAAAGCCAGTATAAGTTAATGCCATTAAAAGCTCCACAAGTAGATGGTATTGATGTCTATGGTTTTTTCCTTCCTTCTTTTGAGGTAGGTGGCGATTATTTCGACTATGTAACGAGTGAAGATACATCCGGGAATCCAACCGCTCTGAATATGGCTGTTGTGGATGTTTCAGGTAAAGCCATGAGAGCTGCAATGCCTGCGGTTTTCACCAGTGGATTGCTTCTTTCAAGGATGAAGGATGACATGCCTGCTGAAATTTTATCTCGCATTACAGAACCCATTTTTCACCGAACGGATAAACGAACTTTTATTACCTGTGCTCTTGCCCGCTACGAGTTCGATACTATGAAAATGAGCATAGCAAATGCGGGACATTGCAGGCCGATCCTGAAACGGAATGGGATAGCGGAATACATTCATACCCCTGCTCCTGCTTATCCACTGGGAATAAAAAAGAATGTCACTTACAAAGCTGAAACTATTGCGATGAAAAAAGGAGATTTCTTCCTGCTTTATTCAGATGGTCTTCCAGAGGCAGTGAACGAAAAAGGTGAGCGCTTTGGGTTTGAAGAGGTGCCTCGGTTACTCGAATCTATTGCCACAGATTCTCTTTCTGCATACGAAATTGCACAAGAGATAAAACGTACTGTTCAAAAGTTTAGCAACTATCAATTGGCTGATGATACCACTATCATATGCCTGAAGATTTAACAATGTATCTTAGGATTTAAAAAACAAAAAGCACTTTAAAACTGTACCACCAAAAACAAGATTGTGTTACAGTGTTAAAGTATATTTCTCTCAAAAAAGTAAATCAAACTAATAAAACATGGCTCAAGAACAAGATTTCGAATTTAATGTTCCGCCACAGTTTGAGAAAGTCACGAAAAACATCCGCATAATTATAATTGGATTGATCGTTTTATTTCTCGGCTTTACAACATTTTTTACCGTAGATCCGGAAGAAGTGGGAATTGTAGTGCGGCTTGGTAAATATGTAAAAACCGTAGAACCAGGGCTGAACTATAAGATCCCTTTGATAGATCAGGTAGAAAAAGTACCAGTTGAACGACAACTAAAGCAGGAATTTGGGTATCGTACCGTAAGTACCGGAGTGCAAACCCAATATCAAAAAGCAGGATATGAAGACGAATCATTAATGCTAACAGGTGACCTGAACCTTGCCGATGTGGAATGGGTGGTTCAATATCGAATTAACGATCCATATTCTTATTTGTTCAAAGTAAGAAATGCCGAATCTACACTTTCTGATATTTCTGAAGCAGCCATGCGGCAAATTGTAGGCGACCGAACGGTAAATGAGGTATTGACTGTTGGCCGTGCTGAAGTAGCTATCGAGGCGCGAAATCTGATGCAATCACTGGTTTCAGAATATGAGCTGGGTATTACTATCGAGCAGGTAGTGTTGCAGGATATTAACCCGCCAAATCCAGTTAAGCCATCCTTCAACGCCGTTAATGAGGCTCAGCAAGAGCGTGAGACTCTCATCAACCAAGCAAAAGCGGATTATAACCGGGTAATTCCAAGAGCCCGTGGTCAGGCAGAGGCAACTATTCAAAAAGCCGAAGGTTATGCCTCAGAAAGAGTCAACAATGCGCAGGGTGAAGTTTCCCGATTCAATGATCTGTATGCGGAATACATTAAAGCACCTGAAGTGACGAAGCAACGAATATTCTTAGAAACTATGGAAGAGATAATCCCCAAAATGGGCAAGAAAATAATTACGGATGAAAGTGGAAGTAATGTGCTTCCGCTGCTGCAAATGCAGATAGACGGAACAGGTTCATCTTCATCTCAAAATAATAATGGAGGCAACTAATGAGTAAGTCAAAAAAAATAATCGCGGCCGTTATTGGAATTGCAGTATTTTTAACGGTACTCGATGGCCTTTATATTTTACATGAAACAGAACAGGCCATTATTACTCAGTTTGGGGATCCCGTTGGAGGAGAAGTAACAGCACCGGGTCTTAAGTTTAAGATCCCATTTATTCAAGACGTTAATTACTTTGATAAGCGATATCTGGAATGGGATGGTGACAGAAATCAAATACCAACGAAAGATAAGAAATTCATATTTGTGGATTCTTATGCCCGCTGGCAAATAACCGACCCATTGCAGTTTTATCAAAGATTAGGAAATGAACGTGGTGCACAATCACGTTTGGATGACATCCTGGATGGGGAAACCCGAAATGCTATTGCGTCTCACGATCTATTGGAAATTGTTAGATCGAGTAATCGAGAACCCGACACCACCGGTTCCTTAATGCTGGAAGTGGTCGAGGATTCTCTACAAGACATTGAAACGGGGCGGCAGCAAATTCAGGAAGATATTCAAAGACTGGCTAATGAAAGAGCTGAAGAACTTGGAATCGCCATATTAGACTTTAGAATCAAACGGGTGAGTTATGTGGAAGAAGTGCGCCAAACGGTGTACGATCGCATGATCTCAGAACGTAATCGAATTGCCGATGAATTTAGATCTGAAGGTCAAGGTGAAGCATCCCGTATTAATGGTGAAAAAGAGAGAGATTTAGCTCGAATTCAATCAGAAGCCTATCGCGAAGCAGAAATTATCAGAGGTGAGGCTGATGCCCGGGCAGCGGCTATTTACAACGCTGCATATAACCAAAATAATCAAGCTCGTGAGTTCTATTCATTCATACGCTCGATGGATGCTTATACCAAAACGATGGATAAAGAAACCAATATCATACTTTCAACAGATAGCGATTTCTTTCAATACTTGAATCAGATTGATTAGGATAATTAAGTCTTAATCGTATCTTTAAAAGCACGAGTGTTGATCTCGTGCTTTTTTTGTTTAAGACACTTTAAGTTCATGACTCGAAAAGAAAAATTTGCCCGGTTTATTGTCGGTATTATTTTGTTCATCCCGATCTATGCAAGCGGAATGTACTTTTTCTCAGAGACTGGAATTGGCTGGGTTGAAACGATACTTATTTCAGTGATGTGGTCGGGCGGGATGGTCGTTTTTGAAATCTGCTGGCAAAAAAGATCCACCAACAAAACATGATTATTTTTTCCCTATTGTAGAGACACAAAATCTTGTGTCTCTACAATAGGGGATCGATAATTAATTTACCCTCATTCCAGCGTTCTGTGTTGGAACGCAACTATTGAGCATCATTCTGCACCATCAAATACAACTGCACCACCCTCAGCTCATCGTACAAAACCTCCTCATTCAGCGCATCAAAAACGGGGCGTAATAGCTCGTGGCCATGCTTATCAAAAGCTTTGATGACGTTATCCATTTTCTCTTCACTCAAACCCGAAGCCTCAAGAATATTATCAGCAGGAATCGAATGTCCCGCTTTCACAAACTTGCTGATATAGCCAACCACGGTTCCTTCTTTAACCCCGATCTCTGAAGCAATTTCAGCCACCGTTTTCCCATCCCTAAACATTTGTCCGACTTGAAATGGCCGGCTATCTTTGCTCAGCGTTTTCTTTACTGATTTAGTTTTTTTATTTGTATCGGACTTAGATCTCTCATTTAGATCTTTTTTATCGCAAAAACTTTTGATCACTCCAAGAAAATCCTCTCCATATTTCTTTGCTTTGGCTCGGCCCACTCCATGAATATTAAGTAATCTCTCTTTGGATTGAGGGTAATAATACGCCATCTCAATCAGCGTGGTATCCCCAAAAATTATGAATGGTGGAATGCCTTGCTTACGTGCCAGATCCATCCGCTTTTCTTTCAGTAGTACAAATAATTCCCGGTTGAAATCCAGCGATTCTATATCAGACTTAGCGGAGGATTTACTTCTCTCTTTCTGAACCGGCTCCTCGACTACGCCAAATACTTCCTGATCTCCTTTCAGTATCTCCATGGCCTTTGGAGTGAGCTTTAAACTCTTGTGCTCAAATTCCCGGACAATTATATCTTGTTTCATAAGCTCACGGTACACCTGTTTCCACTCCGGTCGACTAAATTCCTTCCCGATTCCATAGGTTGAAAGTTTATTGTGATTGAATTTCAGCACTTCTTTCCGGCGTGAACCGAGAAGGATGTTCAGGATATGATTATATCCGAATCGTTGCTCTGTTCGGGCCATCGTGGATAGGAATTTTTGAACCGGAACTGTGATATTTTCCCGTTCGGGTGTATCGCCGGTGCAGAAATCACACATGCCGCAGTTTTGTTCATTGAAGTGCTCGCCAAAATACTCCAAAAGTTTGATCCGACGGCACTGATGCGCCTCAACATACCCCATCAACTTTTGCAAATGCTGCTCGGCAACGCGCTGTTCTTCCTCCTCTTTCTGATCGATGAAATAGCGGATCTTGGCGGCATCCCCATAACTGAACAGAAACAAGCAATCGGCCTGTAGTCCATCACGCCCGGCGCGACCAATTTGCTGATAATACGATTCAATATTTTTCGGCATATCGTGATGCACCACAAACCTTACATCCGGCTTGTCGATGCCCATCCCAAAGGCAATTGTCGCCACAATGATGTCCACTTCATCCCGAATAAACGCATTCTGGTTTTGCGTGCGGTCAGCTTCCCCAAGACCTGCATGATAGGGAAGGGCATTAAAACCATTTGCATTCAGATCCTGTGTTAGCTGATCCACCTGCTTGCGTGAAAAGCAATAAATAATGCCCGACTTACCTTCATGTCGTCTCAAAAAATTGATGGTCTGATGCAAGGGACTGCTTTTGCTGACTACATCCAGATATAAATTCTTTCGGTTAAAGCTCGCTACAAAAGTATTGGCATCAGCAAGGCCAAGTGAATTTGCAATGTCTTTTTGGACACGGGGAGTAGCGGTGGCGGTGAGCCCTAGAGAAACAGCATTATCAAAACGTTTGGTTACCTCAGAAAGCTGCCGATACTCGGGACGAAAATCATGTCCCCATTCCGAGATGCAGTGCGCTTCATCAATGGCCACGCATTCCACATTCAGTCCGGAGAGTAAATTCAGTACGTTGCCTTTTAATAATGTCTCCGGCGCAAGATACAGCAGATCCAGTTTATTTCTGCGGATCAGATCAAGGGTCGCTTCATAGTCCTGGGGCGAGAGTGAGCTGTTTAAATAGGAAGCTGAAATTCCATAAGCCGTGAGCTGATCAACCTGATCTTTCAT
>NZ_DASSWP010000162.1:0-8772 GCF_035704785.1 Gracilimonas sp.
AACATCAGGAAATTCCAAAAATATCGTAAATGCTTTAATTCAGGCAAAAAAGAAAGGATGCCATACCGTTGGGTTTACCGGAGAAACCGGTGGTGAAATGAAAAAATTTTGCGACCTGTTGATTGAAATACCTTCAACAGATACCCCCCGGATTCAGGAATGCCACATGTTGATCGGACATACTATTTGTGAACTCGTAGAACAAACGCTCTTCCCAAAACAATAATATGGAAGCAATTATTTTAGCTGGCGGATTAGGAACACGACTTCGCTCTGAAGTTCAGGATATTCCAAAACCAATGGCTCCCATTCAGTCCAAACCATTTTTAGAACACCTGGTAGATCGAATAGTTGATGCCGGGGTGAACCGGATTATATTTTCTGTAGGCTATAAATCTGATTATATAAAAGACCACTTTTCCTCTGCCTACAAGAATTGTGAAATTGTTTATGCCGTAGAAGAAGAACAATTGGGAACCGGTGGAGCCATAAAGAACGCCTTGCAGTTCGCTCATAGTAAAGATGTGTTAGTCTTGAATGGAGACTCAATGTTTTATGGAGATATAAAAGCTTTGTTCAGTTTTCATAAAAAATCGGGTGCAGACGTTACCTTTGCACTAAAGCCTATGGAAAATATTAAACGCTACGGCACAGTTGAGTTAAATTCGGATAGAAAGATTCTCCAGTTTTATGAGAAACAGCCAAAAGATAGCGGGCTGATCAATGTTGGTATGTATGTTTTTAATGTTGAATCTTTTATGAAATGTGAACTTCCCAATAAGTTTTCTATCGAACATGATTTTTTTGAGCCAAAAGTAAATGAACTCACATTTATGGGCTTTCCTTCTTCCGGTTATTTTCTGGATATTGGAATTCCAGAAGATTTTAAAAAAGCCCAGCTGGAGATCGGAATATTTCCGGAGATTGATAAGAACTGGACGCTATTTTTAGACCGGGATGGAGTTATAAATAAAAAACGCGAAAATGACTATGTAAAGAACCTCCGTGAACTTGAAATCCTGCCCGGAGTTCCCGCCGCTGTAGCAAATTTGTCTTCAATCTTTGGCAAAGTTGTCATTGTTACAAATCAGCAGGGAATTGGGAAAGAGCTTATGACTGAGCAAGATCTTCACAGGATCCATGAAGTGATTCTAAATCAAATCGAAAATGAGGGAGGCACTGTAGATGCCGTTTATTTTGCTCCGCAATTAAAATCTGAAAACTCTGCAATGCGAAAGCCTGATATCGGGATGGCGCTGAAGGCCAAGAAAGACTTTCCGGAGATAGACTTCTCCAAGTCCATTATTGTGGGAGATTCCCCAACCGATATGGAGTTTGGCAGGCGCACAAATATGATCCCAATAATGGTAACAGAGGAACCAAAAAACATGAATGAATTTTACACCATACAGGGACTAACTCATTTTCAAGAGATCTTAGGTAGTATCCTGCATCCTTAGCGCTGATTTTACATACCATTGTTCCAAAACGAGCTCTTCTTTTTCTGAACTTCGTGATCTCGAACCAGTAGAAATAACCTAAGAAAATATGGAAAAGTATTTGCCTGCGAAATTAATGGTTCGTATTTTTGGAATCTGTTCCGAAAACGGAAACGGGGAGTGGCGCAGTCCGGTAGCGCATTCGCTTTGGGAGCGAAGGGTCGCAAGTTCAAATCTTGTCTCCCCGACTAAAGAAAGATTTTTCGGCTTATTCCCGGGAAATCTTGTTTTTTTTGACATATTGTAAGTTGAGCGCCCGTAGCTCAACTGGATAGAGCAACGCCCTTCTAAGGCGTAGGTTACAGGTTCGACTCCTGTCGGGCGTACTAGCTTTTTGCTAATAACAAAAGGCGACATGGCCGAGTGGTTAGGCAGAGGTCTGCAAAACCTCGTACGGCGGTTCGAACCCGCCTGTCGCCTCATTGGCACCTTGTTCTTTTTGACATATTGATTTTTTTCTTAATGCCGCGTTCGTCTAGGGGTCCAGGACGCCGCCCTTTCACGGCGGTAGCACGGGTTCAAATCCCGTACGCGGTACTAAATGGAGCTCGTAGCTCAGTCGGTTAGAGCGCTAGGTTGTGGCCCTAGAGGCCGTGGGTTCAATTCCCATCGGGCTCCCATTTATTTTAAACTGTGGATAAAACATCCACAGTTTTTTTATTGAAAAAAACTTGATGCCGCGTTCGTCTAGGGGTCCAGGACGCCGCCCTTTCACGGCGGTAGCACGGGTTCAAATCCCGTACGCGGTACATGCCAAAAAGCCCCATACATAACTTATGTGTGGGGCTTTTTTATGGGATGAAATTCTTAAGAGCTATCGCTTAAACTCTTTCCCGAATTCTGGGTTTCTGCTTTTCCACATGGTTTTTATTGATCAGCTCTCCAAGCAAACCTGTTGAGAAAAATTGTACCCCTACAACCATCAATAGAATACCCAGAAATAGCAAGGGGCGGTCTCCAATACCTGCTCCATATGCAATTTTTATGAACGCAAGGTAGAGATTTATTCCCCCGCCTATCAATAACAACAACACCCCTATGGTCCCAAAAAAATGCATCGGCTTTTGTAAATACTTTTGTACAAAAGTGATGGTTACCAGATCAAGAAAGCCATTCATAAATCGTGAAAAACCAAACTTGGTCTTGCCATATTTTCGGGGATGGTGTTTAACTACCTTTTCTGTAATTCGGAAATACCCTTCTCTTTTAGCTAACATGGGAATATAACGATGCAGCTCTCCATACAGGTAAATATTCTTTACCACTTCAGCACGATAAGCCTTCAGCCCACAATTAAAATCATGGAGATCAATACCCGCAACCTTCCTGGTTACAAAATTGAAAAACTTAGAAGGAATGGTTTTTGAGATCGGATCATGCCGTTCTTTCTTCCATCCACTCACCAGATCGTATCCATCTTTAAGCATCTGTATCATTTCCGGGACCTCAGCAGGATCATCCTGCAGGTCTGCATCCATGGTCACCACATATTTGCCTTTTGCAGCATCAAAGCCGGCCTGAAGTGCCACACTCTTCCCGTAATTGTGATGAAAACAAATTCCATGTACAAACTCTTTTTGCTCACTCAAAGATCTGATCACACTCCAGGAATTATCCGAGGAACCATCGTCTACAAAAATGATCTCATAGCTAAAGGTAGGAATCAAAGCATCAGCAATAGCTTGTTCCAATTCCGGTAAAGATTCCTCTTCATTGAAAACGGGGATGACAATACTTACATCCATATTTTTAAGTAATTGTGATTCTTGCAAAATGTATTCTTTTATATAAGTTCAGAATTAGTTTACTTTCACGGCACTAAAAACGTTCTAAAATACACTTTCTGCCTGCTATGAAAAAATTGTATTACTCAATGGGTGAAGTCAGCAAATTAACAGGGTTAGAGCCTCATGTTTTGCGTAACTGGGAAAAAACATACACAGAGCTAAAGCCTAAAAAAAACAGTGCCGGAAACCGGGTCTATAAAGAACAGGAATTAGCGCTCATCTTCAGGATAAAAGAATTACTGCATGATAAAAAATACAGTACGGAAGGTGTACAGGAAATATTGAGAGATGGTCAACAAAGAGTAAAACCTGACATTAGTGCCGAAGCCCGCAAAGACCTGAACGAGATCAAGGTATTTTTGAACGATCTGCTTGAACGACTGTAGGCGAATAGGTAATAATCAGAAGGTAAAGCAACACCAACTGTTTACTGCTTATTGTCTTCTGTGTTACTCTTTCCAGCGCTCACCACCAGGATCATCAGAAACTGTGTACACACCATTACAGCCATTCCCACAAGATGAAGCACCTGAAGCACTCGTGGCATATCAAGGTAATACAATCCAACACCTATGAGGACCTGAGCAAAAACAAGAAGTACGTTCAATCTACCTAAAGTGAGAACCAATCCTTCTGCTTTATTCTTGTTCAGGATATAATACAAGAAAGCTCCCGCAAAAATAACCAGCCACGAAAAACTGCGGTGTATTGGAAACACACTTCCCACACTTTCCAACCAGATGCCTCTCGGTAAAACTTCAGCTGCATTCTTGATCACATCTACCGCTTCACGAACTTGTGTTCCAAGTACAAGCTGTATCATCGATAAGCCAAATAATATCCACAACGTCCAAAGCAGCTTTTTTCTGAAATGTTCTTCTATTCTGACTTTCAGCAGGTCGCTTGTGGCCTCAAAAGCAGCATATAACAACGTTGTTATAATAACCATCGCCACCAGCATGTGCGCCGTTATCATTCCCGCATGCAAGCCTGTTTTTACCACCACTCCCCCAAGCCATCCCTGAAATAGTACGAGCACAAATGCCGCAAACGAACTGTAAAAAACTGTTGGCTTTGTTTTTCTATACCTGAAGGAAAGTACAAAAGTGATGGTAATCAGTAGCCCGATCAGCACTCCAACCAACCGATTTACATACTCTATCCAGGTATTATATACGTTAAATTGACTTGCATCAAAACCGGCGGGTAAATCAGCTAAACTGGTGGGTGGTATCCACATACCGAAGCATGTAGGCCAATCGGGACACCCCAATCCGGCTCCGGCTGCCCGAACCAAACCTCCTACTAATATCAAAAATAAAGTAGCAAATACGGTTATGATAGCTGTTTTTTGGAATACGTTTAATTTCATCATCAAAAGACTGTCAAGTAAGAGGAATAATATTTAAATTTGGTGCTGTACAAAGTATTATTTTTACCTATCAAATTTACATGAATTCAGCCGAAGATAACATCCTCATCAAGAGATCTTTTACGGATGTGATTACTGACTATTACCAACTAACCAAACCGGGCATCACTATGTCGGTATTGGTGAGTATGCTGGTGGGGTTTATCCTTGGCAGTGGTGCTAACATTGATTTTCTCGTTCTCATTCATGCCCTGATAGGAACATATCTTATTGCAGCAGGAACCGGAGCTCACAATCAATTTATGGAACGCGTTTCTGACCGCTTGATGAGAAGAACTTCCAAACGCCCTCTTCCTGATCAACGCATTGGCTCTAAAAATGGAATGATCTTTTCATTGACCATGATCTTTTCCGGGTTGTTTTACCTTATTCTTATGGTAAACCCGGTAGCAGGAGTCGTTTCATTTGTGACAGCCCTTATTTATCTCGGGGTTTATACTCCCATGAAAAAAGTTTCCCCGATCAACATCGCAATTGGGGCTGTTCCGGGAGCACTTCCTCCCGTTGGCGGTTGGGCCGCTGCTACCGGTAATATAGCAGAGCCGGGCATGTGGCTGTTGTTTGGTATCATGTTTTTTTGGCAAATTCCTCACGTGCTCTCTATCGCGTGGTTATGCAAAGACGATTATTCAAGCGCCGGACTAAAAATGCTTCCCCGCAAAGATGAGATGGGATATAAAACTGTATTTTGGTCAGTGATCTGTACGCTTTCCTTATTCCCGGTAACCTTCGCTATATACCAGCTTAATATTTCCGGGATGATCTTTCTGGTACTCGGAACTATTTTTGCTCTCGGGTTTTTGGCTTACACTATAAAATTCGGGCTTGACCGAACAAAAGCTAATGCCAAACAGCTCATGTTTGCTTCTATCGCTTACCTTCCTCTTGTTTGGATCGCGGTGTTTTTAGATCGATTTATTTCTTTTTAGGGAAGGACGGACGACCGCGGACGGATGACCGATGGTCCTGATCAATGACAAGCTTATTCTCGTTACCAAAATCCCCGTTGGGAATACTATTTAGGACTTCCCGGTCCCAATAAAGATCAAACTCCTTTTTTAAAACAGGGTGTTTAAATGCTTGAAGATGGCTCTATTATCATTATGGGCCGGTTCTTAAGTAGCTAAATGCTTTGAATGGTTATTCTTCTTTTTTCTTTCAATGCTTTAAAATGTGATGGAGTTAACCCTGTTGCTTTTTTAAACTGCGATGACAAGTGTGCAGAGCTGCTGTAATTTAATTTATGTGCAATTTCGGAAAAGGTATCTTCTCCAAAAATAATTAACTCCTTTATCCGCTCAATTTTTAATGCAATAATATATTGTTCAATGGTAGAGGCTTCAACTTCTGAAAAGAGATTTGATAAGTAAGTATAACTATGATTTAATTTTTGGCTTAACAGAACAGAGAACTTAATATTTGGCTTTCCATCTGAATTGTTAACATAATCAATCATGGCTTTTTTGATCTTTTCAATTAGCACCCCTTGTTTTTTATCTATCAGCTCCATTCCTGCTTTATGGATATTATTATCCAGATCCTTTTTTTTATCGTCAGTAACATCTTCCTTAGTATCTATTTCCCCTAATTCGACTTTTACTATTGGTATGTTCAGTTCTTCTAAGCAATCTTTAACAAAAATTACGCAGCTATTACAAGCCATATTTTTAACATAGATCTTCATGAAGTCTCTCTCTTGATTTCTTGAACTAAAGTTAGGACTAGCTGACACCAACCCAAATGAGTTTCTAAAACGTTTGAGGATATAAAAAGTTGTTTTGTAATTGGGATTGAGGCTCCACAAAAGCCAAACTTCATATCTGCTGGTATTATCATTCTGAATCTGACTTAACTAGGGTATCATTTTTTTGAGATAGATTAAAAATGGTTAGTTCTGGCCTGCAAAAAAACCGGATCGGAAGCATACTGAACCTGATTCCACGGTTTACGTAGAGTCGGTTACTCCCCTTGCCAATGCTGTCAGCCGCCCATCCCTCAGCTACAACCTCCCTTGGTAAAGCAATATCAAGCCAGGTTTTAGATTCAGGCATCAGCGGAAGGTGTATCTGACCGCCGTGGGTATGGGCAGCTAAGGTAAAAGCTCCCTGATCCGCCGGTATATCTTTATAAACAACGGGATTGTGCATGAGTACCGCTCTTGGTTCATTGGCAGGTATTTTACTAAAGGCCTTTTTTATATCACTTCGGACTGCCCACATCGAACCTAAGCCAATAACATGAAAAGAGGAGCCGCTGTCATTGGTCAAAGAATAAGATTCATTTTCAAGTACGACTACGCCAAGATCTTGCAGAAAGACAGTTAGATAAGTTGCAATCACATTATTAATCTTATCGGTTTCGTGTGCAAGAGAATAATCATGGTTGCCAAGTACCGCCACTACGGGTATTTCTGCGTCCACTAACGGTTGAAGTAATGAAACAGCTCATTCTACAACAGATGAATCAGCTTTATAAATAAAATCACCGGCAATTAAAACCAATGCAGGCTCAACTTCCACAGCTTTTTCCACCGCCTTTTTGATCATCCCGGTATTGCCCCACCACATACCCACTTGTAAGTCTGCCAACAGCGCCACCTTTTTTCCTTCCCAGTCTGAACCTAAATTTGGCACCTCTGCATCATGAATCTGCACATCCAGAAGAAAACGCGGTTCAACAATGAAGGCCCAAATACCTAGTGCAAGCAGTGTTACCAGAACGAAGATCGAGGTTGATTTGAAAATTTTCATTTAGTTATCCTCCTTTTTATTGCTGAAGAGATAGCCGAAGGGTTCCAGAGCCGGGACATGCAGAAATAAGATTGTTATAATTCCCATAACGGGAATGGCCAGGATCATGCCGATGATACCCCATAAAGCGCTACCCACAATCACGGCGAAGATTACAAAAAAGGGATGCACGTCTACTTTGCTGCCTACTACATATGGTTGTAGTACATAACTTTCCAAAAACTGGGCAACTGCAAAGGTAATTACAATTCCTATAAGCACTCCAATTTCACCGGAGGTTAGGTAACCAAACGCCATGGCTAAACCGAACCCTATAATATTACCTACATAGGGAATTAGAGAGAAAAGCGCAGCCACGATGCTGATAAGAATAAAATTGCTGACGCCGGTAATTCCAAGGCCAATCGAATACGTTGCTGCCAGCATGCCTATGAGTATCAACTTACCCACCAGGTAATTTTGTACGACATTTGCCGACTCATGAACAATCTGATTGACGTCATCACTCTTTTCATCATCGAATAGCCGTAATAGAAACGTCCGGAACCGATGCCTGTAATTGAGGATGAAAAATACGTAGATAAAAGTCAGCAGATAGGTACCCAGATACCCGGTACCTCGCCCAAACATGCTGACTATTTGTGTGGCCTTGCCCGCGCTCTCGCCTTCGCCCGACTCGCCTTCCATAAGCGCAAAACTATCGCCCGTCGGGAGATCACTTTCATTTAAAAAGGTATTACTCGTAACAAATGTCTTCCACTGTTCAATTTTTGGCTCCATCGTTTTTTTGATTTCCGGCCAGCTATCGATAAATACTTTCATCTGGTATGAAAGCAGCGCAACAAATCCCAGTGAAATGATGAAGAGCGTAAAGGTGCTGATCAGAGAAGAAATTCCCCTTTTCAATCGTTTCTCCATCCACAAGGCCATGGGTAATATCACCAATGCCAAAATTATGGCGGTTATCAGCGGTGCAAGAACGCTCTGGGCTTCCAATATCCCCCAAACCAAAAAGAAGATGCCGGTAATTATAGATACCGAATAAAAAAGAATTTTTTTGTTTCCCTCCATTTCTACCACTCCATAGTTCAGATTTATTTTGTTGCGCTAAATCAAGCTGTTTAATATTATATTACCTGCAATTTGATAGCGTCCTCAATTGGATAGCAGATAAAAATTGAAGCTATTGAAAGCCTCATTGGCAACAGATCCGCCTCTTGGTTTTCCATTTAAATATGGTTCGTAATTGATGGTGAAAAAATCAAAATCCGATTGATAGTATTTTAAATTAAACTAACTCTCTC
>NZ_DASSWP010000231.1:0-8962 GCF_035704785.1 Gracilimonas sp.
GTGATCCAGCTGGCTTTCTTCTGTACAGATTCAAAATCTACATCCCCAACCAACTTATAACCTTTTTCAGAATTTTCATCTGCAATTCGATTTATCCCAACATCAATAATAACCGCCCCTTCTTTGATCATTTCAGCTTTGATAAGATGCGGCTGGCCTGCGGCTGCGATCAGTACATCAGCTGAAATAGTATGTTGAGTAAGGTCTTTAGTGTATTTATGGCAAATAGTTGTGGTTGCTTTACCCGATGAATTCTCACGAGAAAGCATGATCGCCATGGGTGAACCCACTATATTACTTGCCCCCACCACCACAGCGTGTTTTGCTTTTACCTGGATGCTATAATGTTTGAAAAGCTCCATAATTCCGGCCGGTGTACAGCTCCTGAAACAAGGCTCATCTACGGTCAACCTTCCAACATTCATGGGGTGGAATCCATCTACATCCTTCCGATGGTCTATGCTTTCGATCACATCGTGCGAAGAAAGATGATTCGGAAGCGGCAATTGAACCAAAATCCCATCTACAGAATCGTCTGTATTATATTTTTTGATAATGGATTTTAATTCTTTTGCAGAGATCGTGTCTTGAAGAATATCAGTATGAGTTTCTATGCCAACATCTTCACAAGCACGGGTTTTAGCCCCGGTATATACTTTGGAAGCAGGGTCATCACCTACCAAAATCACTTGCAGAAACGGTGCCCTGTTGCCTTTAGCTTTCCAGTCGTTTACATCTTCACGAACCCGATCACGTACTAAACTTGCTACTTTTTTCCCGTCAATTATTTCTGCACTCATACTATCGTTCTATATTATATTTTTTAATTTTATTGTACATGTGGCTCCGTTGTATCCCAATTGTTTCAGCCGTCTGTGAGATGTTCCAGTCATTCTTTTCAAGCTGCTTTATTAAAAATAAACGTTCTGCTGATTCTTTAAAATCCTGAAAATCATTTGTTCCATCAGCCAGGCTTTTTAAATCATTTGAATTTAAATCTCTGGACTGTAGCACCTCTTCTACTGTTTCCTTATCAATTATGCTATCCTCAGTTAAAATACCTAATCGCTCCACCGCATTTTGTAACTCACGTACATTACCGCTCCATTCTTTTTGTTGAAGAGCTTTCAATGCATCATCTGTAAATGAAATCGCTGAAAAGCTTATATCACGTTCCTTTAGATTATTTAAGCAAGCTTTAGCAATGGCGGGAATGTCTTCTTTTCTATCACGAAGCGGAGGTACTTTTATGGGGATCACACTGATACGATGAAACAGATCTTCTCTGAAATTTCCTTCCTGAATTTCTTTTTCCAAGTCTTTATTGGTAGCTGCTATAATGCGCACATCCACAATTATAGATTTATTACCACCTATACGGGTAATTTTATTATCCTGAAGAGCACGTAGTACTTTAGCTTGTGCATCAATACTCATATCCCCTATCTCATCTAAAAACAAAGTCCCGCCATCAGCTTGTTCAAATTTTCCTACACGTTGTTCTGAGGCGCCCGTAAACGCACCTTTCTCATGCCCGAATAATTCGCTTTCCAATAGATCAGTTGGTATAGCTGCACAATTAACTTCAACAAAAGGGCCAAACCTCCTTGGGCTTTTCTCATGGATCCATTTTGCCACTAACTCTTTTCCCGTTCCGTTGTCTCCGGTTATCAGTACACGAGATTGTGTCGGTGCTACTTTATCAATTAAGGATTTAATGTCTGAAATAGCTTTGCTTTTCCCTATGATCTTCTGAATTTTAGGGAGCTTCTTTTTGATCTGCTTGTACTCTTTTTCAAGATTTTGTTGAGACAAGGCGTTTCTAACGGCGATCAATAAACGATTTAAGTCAGGGGGTTTTTCAAGAAAATCATAAGCACCTATTTTCGTAGCCTCAACTGCAATTTCAATGGTACCATGCCCTGATATCATGATCACAGGAAATTCATGGCCGGCCTGCCTTATATTTTTCAGGGTTTCCAGCCCATCCATCCCCTGCATCTTAATATCCAGAAACATAAGGTCGATCGATTCAGAGGTAACAAAATCCAATGCCGCCTGTCCGCTATCTACCGTTGAAACCTCATAGTTCTCAAAAACAAGAATCTCCTCAAGTGTATTTCGGATAGCTTTTTCATCATCCGTTATTAAAATATGTGCCTTCTTTTCAGCCATGCAGGAAGCTAATCAATATTTATCATACAGATACATCAATATTTGCTCGTGTATTGAATCTATCGGACGGACCTTTTCTGAGATGTAATTATTAGTAGCCATACTTACAATAAGCTGCTTACCTGAACTTGTCTCAAAGTAACCGCTTAGTGTACGAACCCCTGTTACAAAACCGGATTTTCCTTTGAAATTATTATAAAGTGGAGTGCCTTTCATTCGGTGCTGCAAGGTTCCATCTATTCCTGCCACCGACATACTGTTGAAATAAGCATCAAACTCAGGGTGATCCTTCATTTTCACTAACAAATCCGAGATATAACTGGTCTTGTTGAAATTCCCACCTGCCATTCCTGAGCCATCATTCATCTGAACATAAGCCGTATCAATGCCCATGCCATACAGGAAACTTCGAACCTGCTCTATTCCATGCTCAAAAGATCCCGGTTGATCACTCAAGTCTGCTGAGAGTGTTTTGAGCATCATTTCAGTATAAAAGTTGTCACTTTCTTTATTCGCCCATTTTATGAGTTCGGACATTGACTTAGACCTGTGCCTTGCTAACACTCGCAAAGATTCTAATTGCTGCTGTTCGTTGGAAACCACTAAAAATCCATCTACTTCAATACCATTCTTGATCAGGTATTTTTTGAATGAATCCAAAAAGAACAAAGGAGGATTGTTAATTGAAAGTGACTCATCTTCGTAATAAGCCTGAGGCAATGTGCTTCCAAGTACAATACGGTTCTCCCCCAGCTCCCGCCGATAATACTCATCATAATCAATGCTAGGATGCGTAATCACCTGCTCGTTCACAAGTTCCACGTAGTTGGTACTATCCGGAAACCAGGTAATTCGTGGAGTATCTCCAATGGCACCATCCGCAAATACTTCCAGATCAACGGCATTGTTGTTGAATGACAGTGGACTTATCTGAACACCATAGTAGAATGAAAAATCATACCAGTCCCACCCTTTTGGATAGATCTGTTTATCAAACAGGGATACATCTGCGATCAGGTTTCCTTCGATCCTGTCAATACCAAGATCCTGAAGCTGTTCTAAAAATATACTGAAAACGTGATAGCGATCTTCATTATAAAGATCACCGCTTATAGATGGGTCTCCGCTGCCTTTTATGATAAGATCTCCATCCCATACCTGACCTGATAAATTCCCTTCACCGTAAATAGAAGTCTCATAGTGAAAGTCAGATCCAAAATGATCCAGAATAGCTGCGGTGGTAAGAAGTTTTTGATTCGAGGCCGGTATAATAACTTTTTCTGCATTCAGGCTTTCCAAAATGCGGCCTTGTTCCTCTCGTACGGTCACTGACCAAAATGCTTCCTGATTAGGAGCTTGTTCAATAATGGAAGAGATGTTTTGAGCAAAGAGACTTTCCGCAACAAGCGCGAACAACAGGACAAGAATGTTGGTCAAGAGCAGCCTCATTTAGCTCACAAAATATTTTTCTTCTTCTTCTTGAAATGCTGAAAGGATCTCTTCGGTAGAAGTACATCCTAATATTTTTTCACGAAACGAACCGCTATTCATTAAACGTGATATCCGACTCAATAGCTTTATGTGCTGGCTGTTATTTGATTCCGGCCCAACCAATAAAAACACTAGCCGCACTGGATCATTATCTATCGAATCAAAATCCAGGGGTTCTTTCAGTAGCGCGAAAGCGGCAAAATTTTCACTTACAGCCTGTGTTTTTGCGTGAGGAATTGCGAGGCCTTTCCCTACCCCGGTAGACATGATCTCTTCACGTTCAAAAACTGCTTTACGAACTTGTTCAATTTGCTCTTCAGTTTCCATTTTTTCTTTTAATGCATCTACCAAAGCATTAATAAGGTCTTCTTTTGAGTCAACAACAAAGTTGGGTAATACAGTGACGTTATCTAACAGTGAAAATAAATTCATGCAATTTGGTTAAAGAAAAAATGATGATTCGATAGCACTCGAATATAGGCACCGAAGAGACAATCAATCAAAGATTAATTAAAAAGGATTTTAAAGTATATAACGTATAAACTTTGGCTTTTAGTTTTCGTTTAATTAACCTTGAGCAAATTCATAACAAATGGGATTCCACTGTGTATAGAAAAACTTTCCAGTTTCTCACAATTGCTGGTTTAGCAATACTATCAACAATCAATTGCCTTGCGCAAAATGATATTCGTTTTGCGACTCAACCTGCTATTTCACCGGATGCTTCAACAATTGTTTTTTCTTATGAAAGTGATCTTTGGAAAGTTTCGGCTGAAGGTGGCACAGCCGTAAGGCTTACCGGCATGGATGGAGAAGAGTCAGGTTCATCGATATCGCCGGATGGGAAATGGGTGGCTTTTACCTCCAATCAGTACGGAAATGACGACATCTACATTATGCCTCTTGAAGGAGGTCCCATTAAACAATTAACCTTCCACCAGGCATCAGATCAGGTTGAGTCATGGAGTTGGGATTCTAAGGAAATACATTTTCGCTCCGACAGATATAACCGAACAAGTGTGTATACCGTAAATATTGAAGGTGGAACTCCTGAGCGTTTATTTGGACACTATCATAATACTGTTCACAATTTAGTAGCCCACCCCACTGAAGACATCTACTATTTTAATGAATCCTGGGAGAGCTTCATCTTTCCGCAAAGGAAAAAATATAAAGGCCCTTTCAATCCGGATATAAAATCTTTCAATTCAGAAACCCGGGAATTTGTTAAACAGACTGACTGGGAAGGAAAAGATATGTGGCCTACTATTGACCAGGCCGGTACCCTTTACTTTGTTTCTGACAGGGATAATGGCGAATACAATCTTTTTAAGCTAAGCGAGAACACTGAAGAGCAACTCACTTCTTTTGACACCTCTGTGATCACCCCAAAAGTAAGTGCGAATGGAGAAACCATTGTATTTGAAAAAGAATATCAGATCTATACTTATGATGTCTCTAGCGGGGAAAGTTCGAAAGTCCCTATCTCAATATTCCAAAATAATACTCTTGCAAAAGAGCAAAGCTTTGATGTAGAAAACGAGGTATTTTATTTTGATATCTCTCCTGATAAAAAGAAACTTGCTTTTACCTCTCGTGGTGAGCTTTTCGTCTCAGACATCAAAGGGAAATTCATCCGCCAAATTGAGACCAATGCCTTGGGCAGAGTGCTTGAAGTGAAATGGCTGAAAGACAATAAAACCCTTATTTTTAACCAAACTGTTGATGGTTACCAAAACTGGTTTACAATTGCCGCAGATGGCTCAGGACAGGAAGATCAAATAACGAATGACAGAGGGAACAACCGAGCCTTGGAATTAACTTCCGATCGCAGTAAAGCACTGTATCTCAGCGGGCGGTCTGAACTTAGGATAATGAATCTTGAGTCCTTTGAAAGCGAGACGATCGTTGAGGATGAATTTTGGGGATTCCAAAACCAACAACCCCGCTTCTCTCCCAACGATGAATATGTATTATATACTGCCCGAAGAGATTTTGAGCACGATATATTTACATATCATATCGAATCGCAGGAGATCATAAATCTTACAAAGACAGGAGTTTCAGAATCAGATCCTTTCTGGTCGCCGGATGGTAAGTATATCTATTTCTCTTCCTCCAGAACTCAGCCTTCCTATCCCGGCGGCAGTGGAGATACAGACCTGTATCAAATGGCTTTGGATAATTATGAAGACCCTTATAAATCTGATCGTTTTGACAAACTTTTCGAAGAAACAGAAGAAAAAAGCGATGATAGCGATTCTGAAAAAGAGGAACCTGAGATCGAGATCACCATAAATACTGAAGGTCTCATGCAGCGATTAGAGGATATCGGTGAGAATTTTGGGTCACAATTTGCTCCTTTCGTAATAAAGGAGAATGAAAAAACAACGGTTTTCTACCTCAGTAATCATCAGGAAGGTAATACAGGGTTATATTTTACTACTCTTGAGCCTTTCGAGAACTCAGAAACCAAGAAAATTGAGGGGGTCAATTACGTAAGTAATATGATTGAAGTTGACGGAGCTCTATACGCGCTTTCCAATGGATCCGTTTATGAAGTGGATGCTGATGCGGCTAAAACAACTAAGATAGAAACGAGCTACAATTTCAAACGAAATTTGCGTTCTGAATTCGACCAGATGTTTGAAGAGCTTTGGGCTAATATTGAGGAAAATTTCTACAATGAAACCTTTCATGGTATCAATTGGAGAGAGATCAGAGATCAATACAAAACCTATCTGCCTTTCGTAAACAATAGAAACGACTTCAGCAGAATGATGAATGACATGCTTGGGGAGTTAAATTCTTCACACCTGGGTTTCAATACTTTTGGTGAGGAAGAACAAGAATATTATGAAACGGTTTCTCTTTCTACAGGATTGCTCTTCCGGAATGAAGCCCCTTACACCGTGGCTTCTGTTGTTGAACGAGGTCCGGCAGATGTTAGTGGGAAGGATATACGTCCCGGTGACGTTTTGATCGCCGTTGACGGGAAAGAAGTAGATCAAGATACGAATCGGGAAGCCTACTTCAGCCGCCCTTCTATGCAAGAAGAACTTGCCCTTACATTTGAAAGAGGGAATTCTACATTCACCACCAAGATCCATCCTGACTCTTATTTTGCTACCCGGAATAATTTATATGATGAATGGGTAGACCAAAATCAGGATATTGTTGACGAAGAATCAGAAAAACGCATAGCTTATGTACATATGAAGAACATGGGTGGCGGGGAGCTGGAAAACTTTCTTATTGAAATGACATCAGAAGCTTATAATCGTGATGCTTTAATCTTGGATTTGAGATATAATACCGGCGGTAATGTCCATAATGCTGTGCTTCAGTTTCTCTCACAACGACCGTATTTAAAGTGGAAATACCGGAACGGTGATTTTGCATCCCAGCCCAACTTTACTCCGGCGGCCAAGCCTATTGTTCTTCTACAGAATGAGCAGTCTTTAAGTGATGCTGAAGTAACATCTGCAGGTTTCAAGGCCTTGGACCTGGGAACCATTGTTGGGACAGAAACTTATCGCTGGATCATTTTTACTTCAGGTAAAGGGTTGGTTGACGGTTCATTTTACCGGCTTCCTGCATGGGGAGTGTATACTCTCGGAGATGAACGAAATTTGGAGCGCACCGGGGTTAAACCTGATGTTGAAGTCCATAATACCTTTAAAGACCGGCTAACAGACAATGATCCACAGCTTACCAAAGCCATTGAGCTGATAATGGAAGAATTAAGAGATCAGTAATTATCATAACCTAAATAAACTTTCAAGCTTCTTTATGGCATTCCATTAACGCGCAATAAATACTGCAATAACCTGCTAAAATGCTTAAACTTCGGCATGCAATGGATTCGAAGTACCATCACAATTTTAAAGAAAGATCTTCAGATCGAACTGCGGACCCGCTTTGCCTTCAATATGGTATTGGCTTTTGTTGCAGCAGCCATGCTGCTCGTTCTTTTTACTCTTCGGGCAGATCAGCTTGAACCTGGGCCAAAGTCAGGATTAGTTTGGATCATCATTCTTTTTGCTGCATTATCTGCTTTAAGCCGGAGTTTTATTTCCGAAACTGATAAGAAAACTTTTGATCTGCTAAGGATTTATGCAGAGGGAACTACCGTTTACACCGGAAAATTGTTGTACAACTTTTTATTTACCCTTCTCATTAACATAGCTACCTTTGCAGGCTATATTTTTCTTATGAACTTGCAAATTCAGTCCTGGATTGCATTTCTGGTAATGTTAATTGTGGGGACAGCCGGGCTATCAGGAGTTGCAACTATGACCGCCGCGGTTGTCTCTCAGGCAGACCGAAAAGGTGCTATTTTTTCAGTACTCAGCATCCCCTTGTTTATGCCTTTAATACTATTGCTTGCTGACATCAGTAAAACGGCATTCATCAGTGGCGGAGACAGTTCAATGAACAATGTAACAGCTTTGATCGGGTTTGCAGGTGTTACCATTTCCGCAGGAATTTTATTATTTGACTACATTTGGGAGGAATAGCTACAATTGGATATTAAATTTGGTAATCGGAGAATTATAGGACAAAACCGGGCAAAGGAACAAGTAGAACGCATGCTCTCTTCCGACCGGATCAGCCATGCTTATTTACTTTCAGGTCCGGCAGGAGTAGGAAAAACGGCTTTTGCATTAGCTTTAGCTGAAGCCATCAACGGCATAGAGCATTTAAGTGATCTGGGAGAATACAAAACTTCTAAAAAATCGTCGTGGTTTACCCATCCCGATATTCATGTTTTTATCCCGAAGCCTACATCAGCTAAAACTGAAGAACTTAGAGACCGTTTGGAACTTCTTACTAAAGACCCCTATGAGATCGTCAGCTTTTCTCAAAGGCCTTCCCTGGATGATGAATCCTCAAAGAATCTGCAAGCCTTCTATCCCATCGACTATTTTCGGGAAGATATTCGCCCTATTGCAAAGCTGAAACCTAATGAAGGAAACAGGATCATTGTTATTCTTACTCAGGTGGAAACGATGCGCAAGGAGACCGCAAATGCTTTCCTGAAATTACTGGAAGAGCCATCAGATCGGCTTATGTTTATTCTTACCACCGAAAATTATGAGAGCCTGCTCCCTACCATCACTTCGCGCTGCCAGCATATTCCCCTCGGCACCCTAAAAGACAAAGAAGTAGAACAAGGGTTGATTGAAGTGGATGGTTTACAAGCTGATGAAGCTGCTTATCTGGCAAGGGTTTCCGGTGGAAATTATGCCATGACACGTTTCTTTGATATACAGAAGCTTAAAGAAAACCGGGA
>NZ_DASSWP010000212.1:0-10661 GCF_035704785.1 Gracilimonas sp.
CAACGGCAGGTTCACTTGGCGAACGTGCTTCAAACAGTTCAGTAATACGCGGCAGACCGGCGGTGATATCCTTCGATTTAGAAGCAACACGCGGGATCTTGGCGATTACCTGACCGGCTTCCACTTTATCGCCGTCTTCTACCACAATATGGGTATCAACAGGAAGTGTACTTTCGCGGATTCGGTCTTTAGTTCCTTTGATCATGATGGTTGGTACCAGCGAGCGATCTTTGGAATCTGTAATTACTTTTTCACGGTGACCGGTTTGAGCATCGGTATCATCAGAAGAAGTAACTCCGTCGATGATATCTTTGAATTCAACCTTACCGTCAATTTCAGAGAAGATCAGGGCATTGTATGGATCCCACTTACAGAGCACTGCTCCTTTTGGTACCATATCGCCATCTTCAACCAACATCTCAGAACCATAAGGGATGTTGTAGGTGATCAATATTGTTCCTTCATCGTTCACGATCTTAACTTCACCGGCACGTGACAGAACAACGTTGTGGTCTTCTTCGCCATCGTTGTAAACCACAACGCGGACGTTTTCAAATTCTACTTTACCTTCAAACTTGGTCTTATGCTGAGATTCAGCCTCTAAACGAGAAGCAGTACCACCAACGTGGAAGGTACGAAGCGTAAGCTGTGTACCCGGCTCTCCAATTGATTGAGCTGCGATAACACCTACCGCTTCACCTTTCTCAACAAGAGTACCACGGGCAAGATCTCTTCCATAACACTTGGCACATACTCCGCGTGGAGTTTCACAAGTCAATACGGAACGGATCTCAACTTCATCAATGGAAGTTTCAGCGATCTTCTGCGCTACTGTTTCATCAATGATCTGATTTTCTTCGCAGATCTGATCATCCGAGATCGGATCATAAATAGCATGCAATGATACACGACCAAGAATACGATCTTCAAGACTTTCAATGATATCCTCATTGTCTTTCAGAGCCGTCATCTTAATACCTCGAAGGGTACCGCAATCTCTTTCGTTAATGATCACATCCTGTGACACATCAACTAAACGGCGAGTCAGGTAACCGGCATCGGCGGTTTTCAGAGCGGTATCGGCAAGTCCTTTACGCGCACCGTGAGTAGAAATAAAGTACTCAAGAACCGTCAGTCCCTCTTTGAAAGAAGAAAGGATCGGGTTTTCAATAACTTCATTACCCTGCTGCATGGAGCTTTTCTGAGGCTTAGCCATCAGTCCACGCATACCACCCAACTGTCGGATCTGCTCTTTAGAACCACGGGCACCGGAATCGGCCATCATATAAACGGGATTGAATCCGTTACGGTCGTTTTGAAGTGCTGTGAAAAGCGTTTCAGATACACGGTTAGTGGTACTTGTCCACTTATCAATTACCTGGTTATAACGTTCATTATCTGTAATAAAGCCCATCTCGTAACGGCCTTGCACATCCGTTACTTCGTCTTTGGCTTTATTGATCAATTCTCCTTTGGCATCAGGTATGATGATATCATCAAGGCTGAATGAAAGTCCACCAATAGTGGCTTCTTCATATCCTAACCTCTTCATATCATCAAGGAACTTGGCTGTTTTAGCCGTTCCTACTATGCCATGAATTTCACCGATAAGATTTCTCAGTTCTTTTTTACCAAGGGTCTTATTGATGAATGGAATTTCCTTAGGGGTGATCTCATTGAATATCACTCGTCCGGTTGAAGTTTTTACAACTTCGTATTCTGCCTCCCCTTCCTCATTTATAACAGGAATTCGAACATTGATCTTGGCATGACTATCAATTTGTCCCTGATCGAAGGCGATCAATACCTCTTCCGGAGAAGAGAATGTTTTGCCTTCGCCTTTACGTCCATCATCAGGCTTGGTGAGATAATACAGACCCAAAATCATATCCTGCGATGGAACCGCGATCGGGCCACCGTTGGCAGGAGCTAAAATGTTGTGAGAACCTAACATCAGCACGGATGCTTCAACAACAGCATCGTGGCTCAATGGAAGGTGAACGGCCATCTGATCACCGTCAAAGTCAGCGTTAAACGCTGTACATGCGAGTGGGTGAAGCCGGATGGCTTTCTCTTCAATAAGTACCGGCTGGAATGCCTGAATACCTAACCTGTGCAATGTTGGGGCACGGTTAAGAAGTACGGGGTGGCCGTCAATTACATTTTCAAGCACTTCCCATACAACGGCATCACGTCGGTCAACTACTTTCTTGGCGCTCTTGACCGTTTTCACATATCCACGCTCTATCAAGCGACGAATAATGAAAGGTTTGTAGAGCTCAACCGCCATTTCTTTTGGAAGACCACATTCGTGCATTTTCAGCTCGGGGCCTACCACAATTACAGAACGGCCGGAATAGTCAACACGCTTACCAAGAAGGTTTTGACGGAAACGGCCACTCTTACCTTTCAGCATATCTGAAAGTGATTTAAGCGGACGGTTGTTGTTTCGTACTGCGTTTGATTTTCTTGAGTTATCGTAGAGTGAATCAACCGCTTCCTGCAACATACGTTTCTCGTTACGGAGAATCACATCAGGAGCTTTGATATCGATCAATCGTTTCAGACGATTGTTACGGATGATCACACGTCGATAAAGATCATTCAGATCCGAAGTCGCAAATCGGCCACCTTCCAAAGGTACCAATGGTCGCAATTCCGGTGGAATCACTGGAATTACACCCTGGACCATCCATTCAGGACGGTTTTCAGTGTGCTTGTTCGCGGCACGGAATGATTCAATTACCTGAAGGCGCTTAAGCTTTTTCTTCTTACGCATTTGTGAAGTTTCGTGCTTCACTTCATAGCGCAACTGATAAGCTAATTCATCCAGGTCAAGGTCAGCAAGAAGTGCTTGTAACGCATCCGCTCCTTCTTTAACGATGAATTTATCATCATCATCGTTGTCCAATTCCTGATTGTCTTCGGGCAGTTGTTCTAAAATGTCCCACTTCTCTTCTTCAGAAATCTGATCACCCTGAGCATAACCGAGGTCACGCGCAACACCAGGATTTATGATCACGAAAGTCTCGTAATACACAATCTTATCCAGGTTCTTGGAAGAAGTCCCAAGCAGGTAAGCGATCTTGTTTGGAAGTGATTTGAAGTACCAAATGTGTACTACAGGAACGGTAAGGGTAATATGCCCCATTCGCTCACGGCGTACAGCTTTCCGGGTAACTTCCACACCGCAACGGTCGCAGATGATACCTTTATAGCGGATACGCTTGTATTTACCACAATGGCATTCGTAATCTTTAACCGGACCGAAGATCTTTTCACAGAAAAGACCGTCCATTTCCGGCTTAAAGGTTCTATAATTTATTGTTTCAGGCGTCAAGACCTCACCGTGAGAACGAGATAAAATCGTCTCTGCGGAAGCAAGGGATACCCCAATGCTATCGAAGTCTTTGGTGACTGTTAATGTCTTAGTTACTGGCAAGGATGTTCCTCCAAATTATTAACAGTGAAATTATTCAATGTGCATTTCAAGGCCGAGACCCATAAGCTCTCGTAGTAATACCTTGAATGATTCAGGCACGTCTCCATCGGGCAGGTTCTCACCTTTAACGATGGCCTCATACACTTTAGAGCGCCCTTTTACGTCATCACTTTTTACAGTGAGCATTTCTTTCAGGATGCTGGAAGCACCATAAGCATACAGTGCCCAAACCTCCATCTCTCCAAGACGCTGACCACCAAACTGAGCTTTACCGCCCAATGGCTGCTGCGTAATGAGTGAGTATGGTCCAATAGAGCGAGCATGCATTTTGTCCTGAATCAAGTGATTCAGTTTCAACATGTAGATGTAACCTACCGTTGTTTTCTGTGCAAATGGCTCACCTGTGCGACCGTCATAAAGATTTACACGACCGTCTTCAGGTAACCCGGCTTCTCTTAATTTTTCTCTTACTTCATCCATGGAAGCACCGTCGAAAATAGGGGATGCAAAAGTAACGCCCATTTTCTTAGCTGCCCATCCGAGGATGGTTTCGTAAATCTGTCCAAGGTTCATACGAGAAGGTACACCCAACGGGTTAAGACAAATGTCTACCGGGGTGCCATCTTCCATGAACGGCATGTCTTCGGCTGGTACGATCTTAGCAACCACACCTTTATTACCGTGACGGCCGGCCATCTTATCACCCACTTTCAGCTTACGTTTTTTCGCAACATAAACTTTAGCTTTCTGGATGATGCCGGGCGGAAGTTCATCTCCAACCTGGATGGCAAATTTACGACGTTTGGCTTCGGTATCGATTTCACGACGAAGCTCACGGTAATTGGCAAACAACTTCTTCACCATCTTCACAAGCTCACCATCGGTGGCCCAGTCAATGTTTTCGTTGATGTTTACCGGGTCAATTTCTTCAAATACTGATTTCTTGTATTTCTCGCCTTTAGGGATCAGCTCTACGTTGCTGTAGTTCAGAACACCGGGAGAAGTTTTATCGCGAAGCAGAGAATACATTTTGTCTGCCCATTGCTGATTCAATTCAGCAACTTTTTGTGCATGACGTTCTTCTTCCTGCTCAACGCGTTTTTTCTCCTCTTTACGGGAAATAAGCTCATCACGCTTACGGCTGAAAAGCTTGGTATCAATTACCGTTCCTTCAACACTTGGCGGTACTTTCAATGATGCATCTTTCACATCACCGGCTTTATCACCAAAGATCGCACGGAGTAATTTCTCTTCCGGAGTAGGATCTGTTTCTCCTTTCGGAGTGATCTTACCAACCAGGATATCACCATGCTGGATCTTGGCACCTATTCGGATAATTCCACGCTCGTCAAGGTCAGAAGTTGCTTCCTCACTTACATTGGGAATTTCACGAGTCAATTCTTCTTCGCCACGTTTTGTATCTCGAACTTGTTGCTCGAATTCCGTTACGTGAATGGAAGTGTAAATATCTTCCTGAACAATACGCTCACTTACTACGATCGCATCCTCAAAGTTGTAACCGCGCCATGGCATAAATGCTACAAGCAGGTTACGGCCAAGAGCGAGCTCACCTTTATCGGTAGAGCAACCGTCAGCAAGAGCTTGTCCCGCTTTAACCTTGTCACCGATCTTAACTACAGGACGCTGGTTAATGGTTGTGTCCTGGTTAGTTCGAACAAATTTTGTAAGATTGTACGATTTAACCCCGCCGTCGAAATAGCAGTTTTGCTCATCTTCGGTACGGTTGTACTTAACTCTTATCTCATTTGCACTTACATATACAACTTCACCATCGGAGTCCGCAGTTATGATAGCTCTTGAATCACGTGCTGCTCTTTGCTCAAGCCCGGTACCTACAACAGGTGCTTCCGGTCTTAAAAGCGGAACAGCCTGACGCTGCATGTTCGAGCCCATCAAGGCACGGTTAGCATCATCATGTTCAATAAATGGAATTAATGCTGCGGCCAGAGATGTGATCTGGTTTGTCGCAACATCCATATATTCAATTTCTTCCGGCTTCACACGCAGATAGTTACCTTCACGTGTTCTTGAGAAGATAGCTTCCGTCTGGAACATGCCCTTATCATCGATCTCGGCATTCGCCTGAGCAATAACGGTCTCATCTTCCTGTTCAGCCGCTAAGTATTCAACATCTTTTGAAACCTTACCGTCTTTCACTTTTCGGTAAGGTGTTTCAATGAATCCAAAGTCATTTACTTTTGCGTGCACACACAAGGAGGAGATCAAACCAATGTTTGGGCCCTCAGGTGTTTCAATCGGACAAAGTCGGCCATAGTGAGTATAGTGAACATCACGAACCTCAAATCCGGCTCGTTCACGTGTCAAACCACCAGGACCTAAAGCAGACATACGTCGCTTGTGAGTCAACTCAGCAATTGGATTCGTTTGATCCATAAACTGAGAAAGCTGATTGGTACCAAAGAAAGTGTTGATCACACTTGAGATGGTACGGGCATTCACAAGATCTTGAGGTGTAAGCTGCTCAGCATCACGAGAGTTCATTCTCTCACGAATAGTTCGTGCCATTCGGGCTAAACCAATCGCAAATTGCTGTCCCAGCTGTTCGCCTACAGTACGTACACGTCGGTTACTCAAGTGATCAATATCATCAACCTGAGATTTCATGTTCTTCAATCGGATCACTTCCTTAACAATAGCTACAATATCTTCTTTAGTCAGATATTGAAGTGTATTCTCCTGATCCATCTTCAGTCGCTTGTTCAGTCGGTATCTTCCAACTTCACCAAGATCATATTTCTTGTCACTGAAGAACAATCGTTCTAATATAGAGCGTGCAGTTTCAGGATCCGGCATTTCACCCGATCTGATCTGCTGATAAATTTCTCCAAGAGCAGAAGACTCATCATAAGTAGGATCTTTACGAAGAGTATTCATTATAACAGATCTCTCAGATTCCTCTGCGCTGATCTTCTGAACCAGAACTTTTTCTACTTCAGCGTCTTTGAGTGATCCGAAATCATCTTCCGTTAATTCATGATCCCTTTCAAAAATGATCTGTCGATTCAGAGCTTCGGTTACTTCACCCGTCTCATCATCCACAACTTCTTCCATGCTTTCTACAACAATATTTTCAGCAAGCCTTTTGCCTACTAATTTTTTATTGTAATCAGCTTTTTTACCAAACTTAATTTCTTCAGAGATCTCAAAAAGACTAAGTAATTCAATATCTGAGGAGAATCCAAGTGCTCTTAAAAGAGTAGTGGCCGGAACTTTCTTCTTACGGTCGATATAGGCCCAAAGTACGTCACGAATATCTGTGGTAAACTCGATCCATGATCCCTTGAATGGAATAACTCTGGCAGAATATAATTGAGTGCCGTTTGGATGGACATTTTGTCCAAAGAAAACACCGGGTGAGCGGTGAAGCTGACTTACAATAACTCGCTCAGCTCCGTTTACAATAAACGTTCCTCGGTTTGTCATCCAGGGCAGGTCTCCCAAAAATACTTCCTGCTCAATGGTTTCACTGGCTTCATCGCTATCATCAACAGATGATAGTCTCAATTTTGCTTTAAGTGGAACCGAATAAGTTAATCCGCGATCCTGACATTCTGCTTCAGTGTATCTTGGTACATCCACATTGAAATACAGAAATTCGAGGATGTGTGTCTCCCTGGTATCCTGTATAGGAAAGTTTTCATTAAATATTCGTTGCAGACCTTGATTTTGTCTCTCATTAGGAGCAATATCAAGTTGTACAAAGTTTTCAAATGACTCTAATTGGATATCCAGAAAATCCGGGTAATCCAGTACATGTTTGGTTTTACCAAACGATAAGCGTTCCGTGTTCGGAATAGTTTGCATCTTCTTGCTCAAAAGGAACCTCTCCTCTTAGATTGAAGGTAAATAATACGGGTAAACCCCAAGGCAATTGGGGTTAAATTATATAGACGCCAATAGCCAATACCGTTTTCACGGCATTGGCTACCAACGAATTTGTAAGTATAAGTTACTTAAGCTCTACTTCGGCGCCAGCTTCTTCAAGCTTGCCTTTAATCTGCTCAGCTTCATCTTTCGACACAGCTTCTTTCACAGTTCCAGGAGCTCCGTCAACCAATTCTTTGGCTTCTTTCAGCCCAAGACCGGTGATTCCGCGTACTTCTTTGATAACCGCGATTTTCTTCGCACCAGCACTTTTCAGAACTACGTCAAACTCAGTTTGCTCTTCACCACCACCCGCAGCGTCTCCGCCACCGGCAGGTCCAGCTACTGCAACAGCAGCTTGAGCAGGTTTGATATCGTATTCTTCTTCAAGAACTTTGGCAAGTTCGTTTGCTTCTTTAATTGTCAGGTTGACAAGCTGTTCAGCTAAATCTTTAACGTCAGCCATTTTTATTCTCCAGTTGTTTTGATATAAAAAATTCTAGTTGTGTAATAAGGGTTATTCTTCGCCTTTTTCAGCGATGGTTTTAACGGCACCAACAAGGTTAGATCCTTGTGAGTTAAGTGCTCCAACTACATTTGATAGCGGGGCCATTAACAGACCAAGGATATCGCCAATAATTTCGTTCTTAGACTTCATAGCTGCCAGAACGTCCAGTTTATCTGCTCCGTAGAAGTCTCCGTCTACGATCGCAGCTTTAAACTGTGGCTTATTTTTATCCTTGATAAAATCTTTCAATACCTTGGCAGGTGCAGATAATTCTTCTTCTACAAAAGCAAAAGCGTTCTGCTCCACAAGAGATGGGATGACATCATCATATCCACCAACCTTTTCCATTGCGAGCTTCACGAGCTTGTTCTTATATACTTTGAAGCGAATATCTCCCTTACGAAATGCACCACGCAGTTCATTAACTTCAGGTACCGACATACCGGAATAATTAGTGATATAAAGAGCACTAGAGCTTTCCAGCTTTTCGGTAATTTCGTCTAAAACTGCTTGCTTTTCTGCAGTAGGCATAATTTAATTCCTCCTATTATAGGGATGTTACTGCGGTTCTGCTTAACGGGATGCTTGGTCCCATTGTACTGCTCATGAAAACACTTCTCACGTACAGTCCTTTTGCGGAAGCCGGTCTTAAGCTCATTACGGTCTTAAAGAATGCTTCTGTATTTTCTTTCAGATCGCTTGCGCTAAAACTTATTTTACCAACAGATGTATGCAGGATTCCGGCTTTATCAACTCGGAAATCAATCTGTCCGGCTTTTACTGTTTTCACAGCATCGGCCACATCCATTGTTACGGTTCCACTTTTAGGGTTAGGCATCAGTCCGCGGGGCCCTAAAAAGCGCCCCAGCTTACCGAGTTTACCCATTACGTCAGGGGTTGCGATAATCACGTCGATATCGGTCCACCCTTCTTCAATTTTCGTGATGTAATCATCAAGACCAACATGGTCGGCACCAGCTTCTCTAGCTTCATCTTGCTTACTCTCATTTACGAGTGCAAGCACACGAACTTCTTTTCCTGTACCATGAGGCAAGCTCACGGTGCCACGGACCATTTGGTCTGCGTGACGCGGATCAACACCCAAACGGATATCAATATCCACTGAGGCATCGAAGTTTCTGTTTGATGTTTTTTTAACCAGATCGCACGCTTCTTCCAAAGTGTATTCCACCTCGGGATTCACGAGTGCCACAGCCTGTTGATATTTTTTTCCTCTTTTTGCCATGATCACAATTTCCTTACTTTTCGCGATTTACTCTAAGACCCATACTGCGAGCCGTTCCTGCAACCATTTCTGCACCAGCTTCAATGTCAAACGCATTTAAGTCTTCCATCTTTTCTTGTGCAATTTCTTTGCATTGGCTCCAAGTGACCATACCTACTTTAATTCGGTTTGGCTCACCAGATCCGGACTTGATTTTCGCTGCTTTCTTGAGAAGAACAGGTGCTGGTGGAGTCTTTGTTTTAAATGAAAAAGACTTATCAGCATAAACCGTGATCTCAACAGGAACAACAGTTCCGGCCTTGTCCTGAGTCTTAGCATTAAAGGCTTTACAAAACTCCATAATATTGATTCCTGCCTGACCGAGTGCCGGTCCTACAGGTGGCGCAGGGTTTGCCTGCCCCCCAACAATCTGAAGCTTCAGGATTTTCTCAACTTTTTTAGCCATGGATTCTCAGGATCCTATAATTAATAACTTCTGTTTATTTTGCGTAATAGCTAGTGTGCATCAACTAGGTTCTTTAGGTTGCGGATTCAACTTGGTTAACATCCACTTCAACAGGAGTTTTACGGCCAAAAATACTTACCATAACTCGCAGTTTTAGTTTTTCAGGATTCACTTCCTGAACGGTTCCGTCAAAATCTTTGAACGGACCGGATATCACTTTAACCAGGTCTCCCTCGCTATACGGAATTTCAATGTTCCGTAAATCATCTCCACTATCTTGCACTCGTCCAATGATGCGCTTGACTTCGTGCTCTTTTAATGGAGTTGGCACCGTTACATTCTTTCCTACCTTTAAAAAACCAAGGCAAGATGGTGCACTTTGTATTAAATTGTTTACTTCTTCATCATAATGAGTTTTTAAAAGGATGTAACCGGGAAAGAAATTTTTCTCCCTGGTACGCTTCTTGCCGGCACGAACCTCAATCACTGTTTCAGTAGGAATCAAGATCTCGTGGATCTTATCCTCTAAACCCTGCTCTTCAATTTCGCGCTCAAGAAACTCTTTAACCTTTTTTTCATGACTGGAAAAGCAGCGGACCACATACCAATCATGTGTTAGTTCTTTGCTCATTATTAATTATAAATAGCTTCTAAAATTGT
Organism: Gracilimonas sp.; assembly: GCF_035704785.1. GTDB lineage: Bacteria > Bacteroidota > Rhodothermia > Balneolales > Balneolaceae > Gracilimonas. Next base: position 10,208 of record NZ_DASSWP010000212.1, read on the forward strand.
GCTGTACATTTGGTCTACACCAAAAATGAACAACGAAACAATAATTGTGAATACAACTACTATTATCGTGTTATCAATCAGCTCTTTTTGGGTCGGCCAGGAAACTTTCTTAAACTCCTTTACAACACCATCAAAAAAATTATTAATCTTACTCATATTTTTAATTAATTCTGCACGGGTGGAGAGACTCGAACTCCCGACACCTGGTTTTGGAGACCAGTGCTCTGCCAACTGAGCTACACCCGTGTAAAGCGCACAAGAGCAGCCGGCTAACCAACTGCTCTTTGCACTGGCCTTTATTTCAGGTATTTACTAATCTAAGATTTTAGTTACCACTCCGGCGCCCACAGTACGGCCACCTTCGCGTATCGCAAAGCGTAACCCTTCTTCCATCGCTACCGGCTGGATAAGTTCTACTTCTAACTTCACATTGTCGCCCGGCATTACCATCTCC
>NZ_DASSWP010000024.1:0-15115 GCF_035704785.1 Gracilimonas sp.
AACGGCCTTCAACACTTGCACCTGTATTCAGTGAAATAGATTGGTCTGCCATGATGATTCCTTTGAAAACGGATGTGGTTCCAAGAGTTGCAGATGTTCCAACTTGCCAGAAAATATTCTCAGCTTGTGCGCCACCGGCTAAGATCACTTCACGTCCTGAAGTTGTAGTAAGAGTAGATGCAATTTGAATGATAAAAACCGCATTGGCATCTCCTTTAGCATCAAAAGTAAGATCGCCTGATGAAATTTCAAGTGAACCGCTTGATTTATAAAGACCCGGAGTAAGGGTCAAGCCACCAAGATTACCTGAAACAATTACAATATCAGTAGAAGTTCTGCCTGCAGCATCATTGTAGGCGGTGGTAAGGTCTCCCTGAGCAGTAGTCAAAGTAGCCGGGGTAGGAGCAGCAAAATCTGAAGCATATAGATTGCCGGTTACTTGAGCAGAAGTTGCCTGAGCATCTCCGGCTGTATAAACCATTGAGAATCCAGTGATAAATGAAGCTGAAGCAGGACTGATCCCTATATTTCCGGTAATGGAAGAAGTAGGAATATTGGAGATCTCAGATCCGGCCAGGATCACATAATTTTCGGCTGAATTAAGGTTTACCTTTTCTTGAGAGACAGTTTGGATGGGTATTTCAATGTCGTTTCCACCCGTTGGGTTGTCGTTCTTTGAGCAGCTTGTTATGAAAACTCCGGCCATTACAACGAAAGTAAAGGCGATCATTAATCTTGATTGTTTGAATGTATTTATTGTGGTATTAAATGACTTTGTCATGATATTTTTGGTTGTGATTTGAAAAATTATTGTACTGTAAATATGTTTGTATATGATTCTTTATCAGAAGTAAAATCTTGCACCTAGGGCGCCATCTACTGCAAAACCTGTAGAAGGTGTTAATTCGAGAGAGGGAGCTACTTCAAAAAATACATCGATAGGCGAATTTCTTGGGAACCAGTTTAAACCACCCACACCGCGCACAGCTAATGAGCCGTTATCTCCGCCACGGTCTTTAAATCGTCCGCCAATTCCATAATGGAATGCGAATCGTTCTTCCGATCTGATGGTATCAAATGAATGCCACAGGTAATCCATGTGGAAGTGAACGCGGCTTCCGCTGTCATCATAACGTGGATGATAAGTTGACCAGCCGAGTCCAAATGCGAGGGCATTATCATTGGAGGTCCATAGTTTGGCACTTATTCCGGTTGGTTCTCCAACCATCACGCCAAGCCCGAAGTTTTTTTCCTGTGCGGTAGCTTGCTGAGCCGACAACAACAGGGCAAATGCGATAAGTAATAGGTAACATTTTTTCATAGGTAATCCTTTTTAATTGTTACCTAAGCTTACCCTTAGTTTGCGTTACTTGTAATAGCCTGCAAGATTGATAAGTGGACTAATCCTTTAGGTATAGAGATGTGGAGTGATCATTTTTCTGGAAATTTCTTTGAGAGAATCTTCAACTAGAAGGAAAGTCCAAAAGAGAAAAAAGATAGAGATTTTGTTTAATGCTATGAAGGTGGAACTTTACGCTTTCCGGTGTTATTGCCAGCTTTTCTCCAATATCACTGTCGCTTAGTCCTTCACTTAGAAGTTTTAGCAACTGCAATTCAAATTCAGTTATTTGAACTGATTCCCGGTGGCTAATTTTTCCTTTTACTAACGCATTGCTTACAATTCGAGACAGTAATAAATTGGTATAATGTAAAGGGAAAACAATTTCACCTTTGGCTACATCTGTTATTGTTTTAATGAATTCGAGCACTGCTGCTTCTTTAAAGATAAAGCCGACAGCTCCGGCATCCATAAATTGAATGATCTCATCCTTGGATAGAATGAGGCTCATTACAACTATTTTTATATCGGGGGATCTCTTGGTAACACGTTGTACAACCTGTAAACTTTGCAGGTGCTGTAAACCTGAATTCAAAAGAATTACGTGGGGGTTAAATCCGCTGATCTCCTGTTCAAATTTATCTTCATCCCCGGAACCGACTACCACTTCCAGTTTATGCTGACTTTTAAACATGTCAACAAAGCCTTCTCGTAACAGATAGTTGTCTTCAATGATTAGTAGTCTGATCTTGTCAATCACTTATTCCTCTCTAAATAATTACACTAACACCTGATTTGTATTTTTTACTTCAGGACGTAAACAGCTTAGTTATTTTTTCCTTGAAAGACTAGTCTACAGAAGGATGAAAAAAGGACTAGATTTATTCAACTTGATTCCCCAAAATTTAGTTGATAAGCTGCATAAAAAAGAGTCACACAGTCTCGTACTCGACCTAAGCGATTGCCGGTCTGATCGATGAGTTAGAACTCGAAAGTGAAATTTGCAACTGAATAAGACTAGGGAGTTCGAGTACAATCATATATCAGATAGAATGGGAGCCATCTAGTCTATCCGAACGCCAATTCGAACAACTTTGTACTCGACCTCAGTTTGAATAGATATTAAATTTTAAGACCCGTAAGGTGTTGGTCAGCCGGAGTTCCTGCCATTGGTAGATGAAGATGCTCTGTCATGGGCATACTTTGCGATCTGAAGCCGACTTTGGAGTGTTAGTTTTTCGAGAATATTATGGACATGGCTTTTTACTGTGTAAGGAGAGATAAATAATTTTTGAGCTATTTCTTTATTCGTAAGACCCTCAGCAATTAACTCAATGACCTGTTTTTCTCTTTGCGTCATTTGTACAGCTTCGTTGATTCTTTTCTCTGCGCCGGGGGTGTTTATTGATTGTTCTACTATCTGGGTGAACAGTGATTCGGTAAGATATGCAGGCAGCACTCTTTCGCCTTTAGCAACGGAACGAATAGTACACAAAAAATCACTAACGGTGGCATCTTTTAGAATAAATCCCTTTACGCCACATTCCACAAAGTCTAAAACTTCGGAATGCATTGCAAACAGCCCCATCAGAACAATGTTTACCTCATGATCATCTTTTGTGATCCGTTTTACCACATCTAAGCTGTCATAACTTTGTAGGCCAAGATCAAGCAGAACGACATCAATATCTGAAGTTTTAATTTCAGACAGTATTTTTTCATCTGTTTGAAGAACAGCAATGACCTCAAAATCAGATTCTTTCTTTAGAACTTCCGCAAGTCCGTCACGGAGCAGGCGATTATCTTCAATTATAAGTAATCGGATTTTTTTCATGTAAAACAGTCTTTAAATGGTAATTACCAAGTGAATGTTAAATTCAAGCAACATAACGGGGCCATCGGGGTTTTAATTTGCTCGATTTTATAATCTAATTTTTTGGCAGTATTGAATGGCCCATACTCTATCAGGTCGGGATCAGTAGGGATTTCTTGGCTTTGGGATTTTTAAATGGCAGTTGTACAAGTTTTATATAAATCGGTTCCCAATTTCTCTGCTAAAGCTTGATCTACTTTTGTATTAATTCCCAGAACTCTCTGGGGGTAACAATGTTTATTTCTGATACCTGATCTGAAAGATCAAGGAGATCCTTATCTTCTGTAATAATAATTTCAGTTCAGGCTCTTAAAGCCGATTCAAGTACCCATCTGTCATTTTCGTCACGAATGTGTATTTCTGACAGGTGATCAGGAGTAGGTTCTACATAATGTTTCCGGGGTAGTTGCTCAGCTTCATGTGCTATTTTTGCAGGTACTTTTAATTTGGTTGTTAATACATACTGCAATTCGGTTAAAACAAACTCACCGGTCATTATTTCATGTTCAGTAAGAATTACTTGATAAATATCTGCACTTAAACCTCGTGTAGATAAAGCACTAACTAAGAAATTGGTATCTGTAAAAACCTTCATGATACACTTCCAGCTAGAATTTTAATTAAATGGTAAACCTGAAAAAGAGGGGCACTGAGACACAATATTATTCAAAGAATTATTTTCATGAAATTTCACGCCAAACATCTTCATCTGTTAACAATCCTTGTGTTTCAGCAAAGGGCAAGATACGATTTCGTATTTGCCTGAAAGATTCAATCGATAGTTGGCGGCGTAAGGCTTCCCGAACCAATTCACTTTTAAGGGCGGCCTGTTCGTTTTGCCGCTTGATTAAGCAATGATTCCAGATCTTTGTCAATGCGAATTGATATTGTCGTATCCATTGGAATAAAGAATTAACTGTATTATAATGTAACACAACTTTATCGAGGGAACAACTAAAATATTAATAAAGGGATATAAAGAGTTAGCGTATAATGGACACTGAGATTATAAGTTTATTAACGGGATAAATTGGGAAACCACTTTTCCGTTTCTGCATGCTAACTAGACTCCAATTGTTTTTTACGGAAGAAAAGAAAGCCGGTGGCGATCAGCCGGCCGGCTTTCGGGTATTAATTACCCTCATTGATATTATAAAACTTAGTTTTATATAGTTACACAAACGTCGGTGCCTGGTACACAGACCCTGATCGATCGGTTCTGCCAATCAGTTTGTACGCTAAGGCTACCACTGTGAACGGTAATTGTATTACCCAAAACACCTTTATAAGTGAGTGAACCATTTGCTGTTAACGATATACCGTTTTGGGTTAGCCTGGACGCAATACTTCCACTAACAGTCGCCGAAACTCCTAAATAGGAAGCACTTCTGACAAAGTTATTGGAACCGGTAAAAACATAACCGCTTTGATTAACTATACCTGTGACCCGAGCATTCAGACTATTGTTAAGCCTAATATTAAAAGCTGCAGATACACCTGAATTGGTATTCGCTGTAAGGGTTGAATTTGTTACCGGGAAGTTTACACCGTAAAAAGTTAGTGCACTGGCCATGCTACCTGTTACACTCATTTGACTTGAAGTAATAGAACCGCTGACGTTCGCCGTTTTGAGATTGTAGGGTAATGTGAGCGTACCATTAAGAAATACACCATCTTCTTTCAGGGTAATATTTCCGTTCGACATCGGCAGAGGTACTGCACTGAATGTGAGATCTTCATTTACAGCACCGGCAAGATAAACATGCTCATTTGTGATTTCACCCTCAACCGTGCGTGATGCCAGGAATGGGATTTCATAGGATGCATCCATGAATACTCCCGAATTACTGTCAATAAGAAGACTGCCGTTTGAAACCGGAATATCCACGGAACCGAATATCAGGGTCCTGTCGATTTCACCTTCAAACAGGAATTGATTCTGATTGATGATGCCTGTCATCTGATTGTATCCTACAAACGGGATCTGAGTCTCACCATGCAGTTCCAGCATTCGATTTGGATCTGTAGATACGGTCATCTCAAAATCGCGTGTGGGCAGATCTAAGCCGGTGTTAAGGGCGAGCTGAGATCCCTGGCTTACCATTCCACTCATCGTTAGCCCTGCATTTGATACTTGGCCGTTTACACGAGCTTCCCCGATACTGAAAGGAAGAATGATCTGACCATACACCGTAGCCCCGGAATCGCTGGATATACTCATGAACAATTCCCTATTAATAAGGGTGACATCGTTCGCCAATGTGATATCCCGCTCGACGAATGTAGATAATGAGTATCCATCACCCGAAAACATGCCTTCAAGTTCATTTTCAAGGTGGATCGGCCCTACATCAAATCCGGTTTTTGCATAGAAATTAAATCCATCTTTAGAGATTTTAAAATGGCTCTCATTCAAATCCACTTCACCATAGGCTGGGACGATGATCTGCTGTGCCTGCTCGATGAAAAGTGACGCTTCATCGAGGTTTTCGGGTACATCAAGATAGATATATCCATTCACATCGGGTTGCGAAACAAGATACTGTTGAATATCAGGACCGAAGATATCGAAGATTATCGGTTTTTGGATACCACCTCCAAGTTTGAAACTGCCGGGTTGCTCAGGCAGGAACTCTTCCTGATAGAATCCATCGATAAGATTTATGTTGATGTCTTCACTGAAAATGTCTCTTCCAACGACATCATTTACAGTAGGAAGAAGGCCTGTCAGAATGAGGCCGATTCCCTTACCTCCAAAATCCATTGAACCGGCGTACGATTGTCTTGCAGGTGCCTGTTCAATCTCATTAAACCAGTCGAGCGCGCTGTTGATATTTCCGGATCCGTCTACGGATTCTATCAGTGGTGAATGGACATAGACTTCACCATACAGTCTCAGAACATAGGTACCCGGGATTGGAACTCCGGTTAAACCCAGATACATATTGGCTTCTTTACTTTCTATGCCTTTAAAACCATACAGGCTTTCAAACACTTCAGAATCTTGGATGCCGGGTTCATATTCCGGAGTTAGGAAAGTCCCCTCATTTGATAATCCAAGAATCATATTGGGCGCACCCGCATAACCGGCCACATTCTGGCCGAGTGCTTGGGCATTTTGCATCGCTTTCTGCCAGAATTTTTCAGCTACTTTTGTGGCATCCTTGCCTGATGGTTTCCATAACTGAAATTTTAGGAAAATGGCAGGATCTTCTAGATCAATATAGATCTCATTGAATTTGTGAATGACATTGTTCGCTTTACCTCTCAGCTCGAAGTCGCCGTCATTGCTTTCGTCAAATACTCTGTATGTGATGTAGTATCGGTCGGGATTAAGCGGAACCTTTGTATCGAATTCTTCCAGGAATTCGCTTCCCTTTTTGTAAAGAATGTGCGATTCGATTTTTTCCCATGCGAAATCTTCAAGAATCTCCTTATAAATACCAATGTCAGGGAATTCGGGTAAGCCGGTACCTGAAATAGAAATGATAACACCATCTGCATCGAGTTCCACTTCGAATTCACCTTCGCCAATTGAAAATTCAGTGTCATTTCCATTTTTACCAACCAGTGTACCGTTAAACCTGAATCCATCATCGGTTTCGGTCACATCATCTGAAATTATTTTGAAATTATCAGATGGTGGAGGATCTATCTGTTCAACGGGTTCTATTGGTTTATCGGGCTGATCGATATTTTCAGGTCCGGTGGAGTTATCCCCACATGAACCGAATGTTAACAGTACGGCTAAAAAGCCTGCAAGAAATAAAAGGTAGGAATAGTTTAGTTTTTTCATAATACCCGGATTTATTAGTTACCATTGATTTATCAGTTCCGGATTGAATACCCGGTTCTGCAATGGCAAACTAATTTTCGGAGTCATTTATCGCTGTAACCCACGTTGTAAAGTGTAGTACGAACGTTGCAAAAATGGGAGATGAGGCTATGAAAATACTAAGTCACAAAAGAATTGTGGTATAGGGAATAGACAAAAAAGACTCTTCTGGATTGGGGCTTTTGTATCCTTAACTTTTATCAATCTTATTTCCATCATCGCTCTTAAACTCACTCGGGCTTACGCCAAACGTCTCTTTGAAAGCTTTACTGAAATAGGAGGGGCTGTTGAAACCAACCTCATATGCTATTTCGGAGATGGTTCCCGTATTGTTTTCGATTTTTTCTCTGGCTAGGTTTAGGCGGTAGGATCGGATGAAATCTGTGGCTGAAAGGTCGGTGAGGACAACCAGTTTTCGGTGAAGCTGCGATCGGCTCATGCCTACTTCCCGGGCAAGATGATCTACAGAAAAATCTTCATCAACCATATGCTTTTTAATGCTATTCACTACCCGTAATAAAAATGCTTCTTCCATGGATTGTGTGGAAAGTGCTTCCGGTTTGATCTCGATCTTCCGGTTGTACTTCTCCCTTAGTTTTTTACGGGAGGTGATCAGGTTTTCGACTCGAAGCAGAAGCTCATCAGGACGGAAGGGTTTTGTAACATAATCATCGGCATGGGTTTTAAGCCCCTGTATTTTATCATCATGTGATGCTTTAGCGGTAAGAATGATCAATGGAATATGGCTGGTTTTTTCATCCTGTTTCAGGGTTTCTGCCATCTTATATCCATCCATCTTGGGCATCATTACATCACTGACAATTAAATCCGGAATTTCTCTGATTGCAAGGCCTACACCGGCTTCACCATCAGATGCAGTGATGAGGCGATACTTTTCATTTAATATATCCGTAAGGTAGTTTTTTACATCCTCGTTGTCTTCAATCAGCAGCAGGAGTGGGGACTCAGCATCGGCTATAGATTCAGGAAGTGTTTCGGCAATAGGCTGTTTATCTCCTGTATTGTTAGTAACCGGCTTCCGTTTGAGCTCGCTCGATGAAGCCGTCACTTTTTCAGTATCACTGTAGTGCCGTTCAGAAATGGGGATTTCTATAATAAACACTGTGCCTTGACCCGGCGTACTTTGGGCTCGGATCTCACCACGGTGAAGTTGAACCAGCTCTTTTGTGAGTGCCAGGCCTATACCCGAACCGATGATGTCGGTATGTTCTGTTTCCGATCCACGGTAAAAGCGGTCGAATATATGTTCAATATCTTGTTCAGAAATTCCTTCACCGCTGTTAGTCACTTCAAGTTGGCACCATGTAATACCATCGGATTTTTCAGGGTGTGAAATTTTTACAGCCACCTCTCCGCCATCGGGGGAGAATTTGATGGCATTACTAAGAAGATTGATCAGAATGGTTTCCATCTTATCCCGGTCAATCCATGCTTCCGGAAATTCTGCTTCGGTTTCGGTTGTAAGCCTGATCTGTCGCATATCAGCCAAAGACTGAAAAGACATGGTTACACCCCTGATCAGTGAAATAATATCCGATCTGTCTACACTTAAAGTCAGGCTGCCTGATTCAAGTCGCGACAGATCCAGCATCTGGTTGATCAGAGATAAAAGCCGGTTGCTGTTTTTCTGAATGATGCTAAGTTTCTTGTGAATTTTCGGATCATCTGTCGAAGCTTTGATCTGCTCAATGGGGCCAGAGATCAGGGTGAGAGGGGTTCTGAATTCATGCGAAATATTGGAGAAGAAATTGGATTTCATTTGGGCAACCTCTTCACTTTTATCAAGAAGCTGCCTGTTTTTTCTAGCCTTATATCTTTGGCCGGAATAGAGTAGCAACAGGATCATAGAAATCAGGATACCGGATGCCAGGTAAGTATTCCGGCGAAATGAAGCATTTTCAGCTTCAAGTGTGAGCATAGAGATAGTTTGTTCTTGTTTATCTGTTTCATAGAGTATCTCCAGTTCATTTATCTGTTTCTCCCTTTCTATGGTAAACAGACTGTCTCTGATCTCATTATACTTTCGTAAAGCACGGTTAGCAGATTCAAAATCCAGAAGCCCTTCATAAACCGAAGCCATGTTCAGATAGGTATAGCGAAGGCGATCTAAATCACTTCTATCATTACCTGATTGTTCGGCCTCGATTGCATACGTCAACGCCTGATCGTAATCTTCCAGTGCAAGGTAAGCCTCTGTGATACCATTCAGTGTGGGAGTGATGTTAGATCCGGTTTCGCGCTTAATGGCAAGGCCCTCAAACATATAGTGAAGGCTCTCTTCAGCTAATCCCAGTTGTAGGTAAGTAGTGCCGATATTACCCAGTATAACGGCTTGGTCACTTTTGTACTCCAGTTCCCTCGCCAGTTCAAGAGCTTCCTCATGGTACCTCATGGCCGTATCATAATCTTCGCTTCTTTGGTAGGCAGCCCCGAGATTTAGTTTGCTGATCATGATCCCGGTTTTGTCTTCCATTTCTTCGTCTATTTTAAGAGCCAGATGGAAGTGGCGGGTGGCATCATCATAATTCCTGTTTTTTAAATATAAATTGCCAATGATCGTGTGGGATACTGCAGTACTCGTCTTACGGCCAAGTTTTTCATTGATTCTGAGGGCCTCAAACAGATAGGTAAGGGATGTGGTGAAATCTCCTAATTCCTGGTAAATGCGGCCCAGTGAATTGTTGGTATTTGCAACATTCGGTTCCAGTCCGAGTTCTTTAAATAAAGTTAGCGCACTCTGCGCGTAGCTAATGGCTTCTGAAAAATTGGCATCACTTTCGTAGTAGCGACTCAGATGATAATGTCCTTTGGCTATGAGTGTTTGAATATTTGAAGCTTCCGCCTTTTCAATGCCTTCTTTAAAAAAGGGGAGTGCTTCGTTTCGGTTTGAAGCCCGCATCAGCAGTTCGCCATTTACATAAAGCGACTTGATGTCGTCTGCCGGCATGCCTGTTTCCCTGCTCAATTCCAAAGCCTGCTCCGCATAATTCTTGGCCAGTGCCGGGTCATTGAAGATCCACTCATCTACCAGTTCGAGTAGTTTATCAACACTTTCCGGAGTTTTTTCATCTTTACTCCCGGATTGTGAAAACAAGTAATGAGGAGTGAAAATCAATATGGCAAGTATTAATGAAAAGAGTAGAGATCTCACCCGATTATTTTTTATACCCATCATATAATAGTATTGGATAGGGTTGCTGTAAGTGAAGCAAATTGTATCCAATTAGCCCCACTAAAATTTAATAGATCGTCATATGTAGGAACCCTAATAATGGGGAAGTTTCTCCCGATTTCCTTTTTTCCTACAGAAAGCTATATAAATAAATTGGTATAACGGCCCAGCATATAACGTGTGCGGGAATTACAGATTAATAAACGGAGAAAATTACAAAAAAAGCAACTATGCAAACCAAAGGCACCCCCGAGATCCTTTAATGTGCTTTTTGTACCTGCGGCTATTGGTCTGAATTCAATTCCATTGACATTTTTCGAAGGCTCAATTCTAAAACCTGACGTATTTGAGGTATTAAGAAGAACTGAAACTGAGTCTTTAGCAACCCAGTCTATTCTTGGAGGTATTCGATTAACCATCAGGATATTCCCAGTCAGTGGATAGCCTTCTGAATTATCAACAACTGATAATTGAATGGCAGTTAACCCAAAGCACCAAAGTCATAATTGTAGAGACCGATTCTATTTAAGGAATCTGGTGAAAATGATTCTTTTAAAATAATCTGCTTTTCAACTTGCCAAACATCGTCGTTAGCGAATTGAAGGCTGAAGTAATCATGTAAATCCAAACGGCAAACCCAATTATTCCGACAAGAATAACCCCAATAAGAATTTCCCAAAAGAGCTTAGCCATTTCTGAGATTTAGCGGGTTTTAGAGCACTTTTATCACAGTTACGCTTTAAATAAACGACATTTTAAAATTGGTTATTAATTATTGTATTTGGTTACCCACGTAATAACTTCGTTTACATAAGCTTCGGGTAATATATGACCGGATTCAAAATATTTGACTTTTTTTTCCTTAATGGAAACACCTTCATAAAAGGAATTCACTTCTTCTTTGGTATAGAAAAAATCCTGTTCTCCCATTAATAATAGTATGGGTGATTGCTGAAGTCGCGAATAATTTTTGGGAGTTACCTTTGCAAGCTTGCGTACAATTTCTCTGGGCCATTTAAAGTTAGCTACTTCCTTCTCCGGATGGTTCAATGGGGGAACACATGCAACAACCGATACAATTCGGTTATCAGATGCATTTAAAAGGATAGCAGTAGCACCTCCCATGCTATAACCTACGAGGCTGAATACAGGCTTTTTCTCTTTGTTTTCTCGTTCAATAAAATCCATGATAATTCGAATATCCTTGACATTATTCGACATCATGATGTTGAAGATTTTTCCATCCTCTTGATTTCTTGAGCGTATGGGGGGCAACTGTTCAGCCGGACGAAAATTGAGTTCATAACTTCTTTCCCCATGATATTTTGCATCGGGAATAAGAATATTATATCCCAGTGTGAGCAAAGAATCCTTTATTGCGGCTAAATCTCTACTCCATTGTAAATAAGGCATAGAGGGATAGATCCAATCTTCTTTAGAACCTCCTAAACCGTGAAGAAGGATGATATACTGACCCTCTATATTTCTCTTATTTTGAAAATGATAGAAAGGAATTTTAGAATCAAAACCATCGATTACTATTTTTTGAAGGATCACCAAAGAATCTACTTCTTTAGTGCTAACAACCTGGTCAGAATAATTCGTTTTCTTTTGGTAGTCGAAAGTACTGGTAACATTTTGTGCATACGCATTAATAGCTAACATCATTAACACGAAAAATTTCACTAGTATTTTCATAGCTCGTAACTTTTAATTAAGTAAATAAAGTATCCCACAAAGTACCCCTAACGACATAGCTCATAAGTTGCATACGTCAAAATGCTTATATTGTTCACTAGTGAAAGGTTAATTATAAAAAGTGAAGTTGGCAAGAATACGCGAGACCTATCCACTCATTGCGCGGGTTATAGATTTGTTGGACTTACTGACTATTTTAATCTATAGGTTACGCCAAATCTGATAAATCTAGAAAACCTTTCTCTATTACCACCAATTAAATCACCGGAATAGTTGCGCAATCCGTAAGAATACCCCGTCGATATGCCCCAGTTTTTATAATAGACTGTTAAAGATGATCGAAGTCTAAAATCCGTATTGGCATGACTTCTTTCACGATCTGTTTTTATAACAATATTATTATTTGTTGTTGCTTCTCCTTTCTCTCTGCTAACTACATTGAATCCTAATTCTGGACCTACGGTTAGGTCAATATTTAGATCGTTAAAAATGAATCTTCGACCAACATTTGGATATAAGATTATAAATCCATTCTTAAATGTAGTTTGTCCGGATGCAGAAGATGGAGGGGTAGGAAAATCACCAGCTACATCATCTATTCTAACCTGAGTCCGTAATAACTCATATCCAGATTGGAGTCCAAAAATTAACTTATAATTGGTGATACGCTGAAATTGTGCAGTGAGACCATAAGATAACTTTTTCTTAGTGCCGTAAGGATTATTAGTATAATTGCCCTCTGAAGATACATCACTGGCTATTATAATAGAGCTTCCTGTGGCAGATTCTCCACCAAAAGAAAATAGTCCGGAATTAAAATGGACTGAAAACTCTGTACTTTGTCCATACGCAGATGATAAGATAATAAATGGAAGTAATAATAAACCTAATTTTCTCATGATGTTCCTTAGGATTGATTGAAATTAGTTTTTAGCCCTACAACGGTTTGGTAAATAAGCAGCGTGGATAAGTCCTTGAAATCAAGTAACTAATACAAATACGCCCGCTTTAAACGCCTTGATCTTTCCAAAAAGGACGTGCTCACGTAGATTAGTTATTCCTCAATAATAAAACCTACGGAGGACATCATGACCTATTTAGGAATAGACCTTCATACACGTAATATGACAATTTGTGCGGTTTCATCCAACGGGAAGAAAATCGGTGAGTGGAAACTCACTAACCAGACCGATGAACTCGATTGCGTTGACCCTGCGGGAACTTCGGAAATTGCTTCGGGCATCGGCAAAGTGAGGAGCTGGAGCATCCTGGCAGAGATCGGTGATATTTCACGCTTCAAAAGCGATAAGAATTTTGTCAGTTACTGCCGGCTGGTTCCGGGAGCCGCTGATAGTGGCGGTAAACGTCGCCACAAATCACGCAACAAAGATGGTAATAAATATCTGAAGATTGCCTTTAGTCAGGCGGGGATCGGAGCGGTGAGTTTTTACCCACCGGTACGGCAGTTTTACAACAAGATCTGCCGGAGGAGTGGCAAGCATGTGGCCCGGACGGTTGTCGCCAAAGAACTGGCTCGCATTGTGTATTTTATGCTTTCCAGAAATGAGCCTTACAAAGGCTTTAAAGGAAAGGAAACACCCAAAGACACCTATTTAAACTGGCCTCATTCGGTAAGCCCGCACAGCATAAGAGGGCGTGACAGAGCAGTCCCGTCACAGTCCGACGTGGGACTCCGAATGGGTAATCGATGTAAGATCCGGGATGGATAATCTGCCAGCCGGCGGGTTACAGCTACTCTGAAATGGAATAGACAAGCCCGAAATGGTGTTGGATGGCCGGTTTAATACCCAGACCATCCCTTAGATTGAAAGAAGCAGGTTTAAATACCCGGTTAAAGTATCAATGAGGAACATAAAATCTAGTTTTTAAAGAAGTGCATAATCGCAGATGGAAAAAGACTATCTACTTGACAAAGTCCTTTTTAATGGTGTTATACTGCTACTATTTTGATTGTGACTCATGATGTTTTTTAACCTTCAATGAAACAAACTTTGAACGAGCTTTTGAATCAAATGGCATATTTTTATCCTTACACCATTTAACCAATTCATCCAGTTCTATTTCAATTTTATAAGCCTTTATTCCAAGGTCATGGAAATTTTTAAGAGCTTTTTCAGCACCTTTTTCCCAATCCTGATAAGTGTCATCAAAAACATGACTGTCGGAACTCATCTGTTTTGCCCTTTCCCACTGTTTAGGCTTCCACCAAAGGATTCCAGTTACAAGTTTATCTGCCATGAGGTTTAAAAATTAATGTTACATAGAAAGCGTACTAACGCCTTGTTATGCTACCGGATTAGTCGTAATGAGTCCACATTCTTATCACTTTGACTATTTTTTCCTTTTCGTACACTTGATAAACCAAACGATGCTGGATATTGATTCTTCGAGAATAAGCTCCCTCCAAATTACCAACCAATTTTTCATAGGGAGGATATTCTTCGAAAGGATTTTCCTTAATGATCTCCAATAAGTCTTCGATCTTCGATTTTAAACCTGATGAAGCTGCTTTCTTGGCATCCTCCTTTGCCTGTTTTGTATAAACGAGCTTGTAGTTACTCACCAGTCAAGTTCTTCATCAGTTTCTTCAAGTGGCGTTTCCATTCCTTTAATGATAGACTCTTGCATTCCAGGAATGGAAGTTAGATAAAGTGTTTCTTGAATAGACCGCCAATCATCTTCACTGATCAATACGGCATTCGACCGCTTTCCGGTAATTTGAATGGGCTTGTGAGTATCAGATGCCTCGTCCAATAATCGATAAATATCTTTGCGAGCTTGAGTAGCTGTTAGTGTTTTCATGGTTTTGGGAACTAAAATTGATTTACAAGAACAACGTACGCCATTACGTACATATTGTCAAGTCTTAAGATAAGATAGCATAACGTCCCAGCGCATAACGGGCGTGGAGATTATGGGTTAATAAACGGCTAAAATTTCAAAACAAGCAACCTTGGAAACCAACGGCACGTCAGCGCCCCCAATAGCTCGCACGCTTTGATTGGACGCCGCACCCGCTCCCTCATTTTAGGATATTTCGATGCAATGGATGTGGATGAGTTTCTTCCCGGCCCGCGTGTCGGGGAGAATCTGTGCTGCCCCTTCTCCGAGACTCCCCATAACTGGATGGTGCTGCCAGGGCCAAGCCTGCCGTTT
>NZ_DASSWP010000015.1:0-8804 GCF_035704785.1 Gracilimonas sp.
TGACTATACTCCTTAGATACAAATTCTTCGAGGTCCACGATAACCTTATAACCCATTTCATAATTCATCACTTCTAATTCTACCGGATTATTTATCCACAAAACATCATCATCTGAATCAGCAAAACGCACATCTTCCGGATTCTTGAGTTCACAATTCAGATCATTATTTATGTAAAAGGAAATAAAATCTTTATGCTTTTCACTTAAAGCGGAAGCGTTACCGGAATTTCCCCCTCCGGCATTATATGCTCCAAGGCTTCTTTGTGGCTTTGGTGTAAGTACGAAATTAAAGTCACTTACTCTTCCTGATCTATTTTCTATTTCTACGCTTTCTTCTTTTTCTTCATAGCCTGACCTTTGAACTTGTACTTCGTAAACCCCTCTTGGCACCTTCATGGTGTACTTTCCCTCTGAATCCGTTTCAGTTTTTATGGTAGTGCCTTCAACCCAAACGGTAGCGCCTGATACAGGAGTCTCGTTCTCCTCGTCAATTACAGATCCCTGTACAGTTGCCGGCGGGTAAGTTGCGGTAGCAGTTATTGTTTTATTTGTGTTTACACAAGAAGTGAAAAATAATAGTATAACTAAAACTGAAAAATAAATACTGAAACTTGTTCGCATAAATAATTTGATGAATAGTTTTTGCATGCTCTCCATATCAGCAGATCAAAAATTAACTTAGATCTTCCTTAATGCTGAACATTACTAATAGAATTTTTCTACGTTTACTTACTAATAAGATAGTGTTTTTGAATATTATGTTTAACAGTTTTGCAAATTTTAAACCTTTCCCATTTTCCAAAACGAAACCGATAAATCATCTGCTTGAAAGATATACCTCTTATCTGTTAATAGGATCTTTATTTGAGTAAAATAGGATACCTGAATTTTTTAAGGGCTTATACTTTTGTATTTTCTCGCTCAATTTTCATCTTGAAGATCTCACATGATTATATCAATGACCGGCTTTGGGCGTGGAGAAGCCTCTTCTAATGGCATCACAGCGACCGTCGAAATTAAATCTCTGAACAGTCGGTACCTCGATGTTAGCACCCGGCTTCCGCAACGGCTTCAGGATAAAGAGCTGGAAGTAAAGGAACTGGTTCAAAAAACTATAAATCGCGGCAAGCTTAATATCACCGTATATGTTTCTGAAGCTGATTCTGCCGGACCTTCTATTTCTGTTGATGAGGCCAAAGTAAAGGGTTACACCAAAATCCTTGAAGAATTACGTGCCACCGCGGGAATTGAAGATCCCATCTCGATAAGGGATTTGACACAATTCAATGACGTTTTCATCAACAAAGAAGAAGACGAGGAGATCATTGAGCAAAAATGGGAAGTTGCGGAAAAAGCACTTGAAGAAGCCGTGTCCTCTCTGCTGAAAATGCGTACCCAGGAAGGCGACCAGCTTAAGAACGACTTAATTGACCGTATCAAGTTCATTGAATCAAATCTTGAGATCATCACCAACGAAACAAACGGCAGAGCCGAGGAAACCCGCGATAAGTTGCTGGAGAGAATTCAGAATCTGATCAATGAAGATAAGATAGACCCGGAACGCCTGGAACTGGAAGTAGCCATATTGGTTGATAAGATGGATGTTACCGAAGAAATTGTACGACTTAAATCACACCTTAAATTCTTCATCGAAGCGGTAGAACAACCCGAGCCGGCCGGAAGAAGATTGAACTTTTTGACCCAGGAGATCAACCGCGAACTGAATACCATCGGCTCCAAAGCCAATAATTCCGAAATTGCCCAATACGTGGTTAAGTGCAAGGAAGCCCTGGAGCAGATCCGCGAACAAGTACAAAACGTCGAATAAATTAGATTTAAGACATAAGATGTAAGATATTTGAAAAAATATCTTACATCTTACATCTTATGTCTTACTACTTACTATGAAAAAAGGCAAAGTAATTATCTTAGTGGCACCCAGCGGCGGTGGAAAAACAACGCTGGCGCGCAGGCTTTTTAAAGATTTTGAACAATTAAAGTTCTCCGTTTCGGCTACTACACGTCCGCCAAGAGAAGGCGAGGAAGACGGAAAGCACTACTACTTCCTTACTGATGCAGATTTTGACCAAAAAATTAAGACCGGGGAATTTCTGGAATGGGAAGAATTCTATGGCGGAAAGAAATACGGAACACTGCGTTCAGAAGTTGATAAAAAGCTAAAATCAGGCTATTTTATTTTGCTTGACATCGAAGTAAAAGGTGCGGTTAATATCAAGGATATTTATGGGGATGAAAGCCTCAGTTTGTTTATCCAGCCGCCATCTATTGATATATTGAAGCAGCGCCTGCTGGATCGCGGAACGGAAGATGACGAAACTCTCGCTCTGCGGCTTGAACGCGCCAAAAAAGAACTTACATATGCTGATCGATTTGATCAGGTTATTATTAATGACGATTTAGATGCGGCTTATGCACAGGTTAAAGAAGCCGTACTCGAATTCATGAATCAAAACTGAGACCATACATGGCTGTCCAAACATTAGACATTGAGAAACTTAAATTCAAAACAGGTAACAAATATGAGTTACTTGTGATCCTTTCCAAAAGAGCCCGACAAATTGCCGCTCAGGAAAAATTAGAACTGGATGAAAAACTTCAGTACTTCGAAGGATTTGAAGAAGAAGATGAGTTTTCATTCAACGAAGAGCAGGAAAATATCTCCAAAGCCTTCGAAAAGCTTCCACATGCTACTCAACGCGCTATTGTGGAAATGCAGGAAGACCAGATCTACTACCGTCATCCTGACAAAGAAGATTAATTATGCTCTCCGGTAAACGCATTATTTTAGGTGTTACCGGGGGAATTGCAGTGTATAAAGCTGCTTTTTTACTTAGAGAATTTCAAAAAGCGGGAGCTGAAGTTCGCGTCACCATGACGCCCTCGGCCACCCGCTTTGTTGGTTTAGAGACTTTCGCTTCCCTTTCCGGCCATGAAGTGGCTGTTGATATCTTCCCTGATGATCCCGGTTCAAGTGACTGGACCCGCCACATTAACTGGGGCGAGTGGGCTGACCTTTTTGTGATCGCTCCCTGTACGGCAAATACACTTGCTAAGATCACGACAGGTATTTCTGACAACATGCTTACCAGTACCGTGCTCGCTGCCCGCTGTCCGGTGCTGATCTGCCCTACCATGGATGGTGAGATGTATGAATCACCCGGCGTTTCCAGAAACCTCAACAAAGTACAAGAGTTTGGATATCACATTCTTGAACCGGAAACGGGATATCTGGCCAGCGGCCTGGAAGGAAAAGGCCGGCTTCCCGAGATCGAAGATATATTAGAAAAAGCTTCTGAGATCATGGGATCTGTAAAAGGTCCTTTGGAGGGAAAGAAAGTAGTAGTCACTGCCGGTCCAACCCGCGAACATATCGACCCGGTGCGGTTTATCTCCAATCCCAGTTCCGGTAAGATGGGCATTGCCATGGCAGAAGCTGCTCAAAGTTTGGGTGCGGATGTCACTCTGATACATGGACCGCTTTCTGTCTCAAGACCGGAAGGAATACACTCCGTCAGTATCACAAGTACGGCTGAGCTTTTTGAAGCAGTCAAAGAATATGCGGATGCCGACGTGATCATTATGGCGGCGGCTGTATCCGACTTCACCCCAACTGAAATTCACCAGCAAAAAGTAAAGAAAACAGAGGGCGAAAATTCGATCGAATTGAAAAGAACACAGGATATTTTAGCCTGGCTCGGAGAACATAAAAAAGACGGGCAAGTACTGATCGGCTTTGCCATGGAAACAGAGAACCTCATTGAGAACGCCACTTCCAAGCTTAAAAAGAAGAATGCCGACTGGATCATCGCAAATTCACTGAACGATAAAGATGCCGGCTTTGAGTCTGATTCCAACACCGTTCACCTTTTAGGGATCAAATCTGATCAAAAATTCCAGGGCACGAAGAAAGACATTGCCATCGAGATCTTGAATACGATTTTTAGATAGGTTTTGGATGTTGAAAGTTGAGAGTTGATAGGGTGATAGATTTAGTTCCTGCAATACAGCCTTTCACATCATTTTGATATAGCTCAAAGTGTTGGATTTCACCTCCATCACTTTATCAACTCTCAACTTTCAATCAACCATCCACTTATACACCCGGTACGTCTTGGCTATCTTGCAACCCAAAGCCTCCAGGCTGCGACGCATGATCCAGTTCTTTTCGCTTACAAAGCCACCTTCAAGTACTTTCAGATTGGGATAGTTTTGCCTTGTCCACCGGAATCCTTCGATAAAGACCAGCGCCTCCAACCCCCTTCCACGAAATCTTGGATCAGTACCGAAAGCAAGCGGCCGGAATTTAGACGCTCTCTTTTTGAAGCCTGCCAGTTTTGGCAGCTGCCACCATTTTAACTGTCCATTGGTTTGGGCTGAAATCTCATGCAGATCCGGAACACTCACCAAAAAGGAGGCCGGTTCACCATCCACAAACGCGATCGGTGAGGTTCCCGGCATAAGAACCGGTTTTAATTTTTTGATCATCTGACGGATAGTTTCCCTGGTGATACCAATGAACTCCTCCTCCCTTTCCTGTATCACCTGGTCGCTGAATGCCCGGTTGTAGATCTGCCGAATAAGCTCTCCATCCCGCTCCAGGTTTTTCTTATCAATGGGACGGATCTCGATCGAATCCCGAGATTTTAATCGCTCCGTAATTTTAACCAGTCGCTCGGGCATTGGCCGGCTCAGATCCAGTTGATACATGTACAGGTCATCGAATTTTTCCGGAGAGGTGGCTTCAATCAGCTTCTCATAGTATTCGAGGTGATAAAGCATTCCATACACATTATGATCCTGAAAACCATTGATCAGAACTCCCCAAAAGGTGTCATTTTCTCCGAAGTTAATAGGGCCTCTAAATCCGGCGTATCCTCTTTCTTTATGCCACTCTTTTGCAAAACCGATCATGTGTTCTGTGATACCGATGCGGTTCTCCATCTCAATAAACCCAATGCCACCCAGCTTGGGATCGTATCGCTCATCTTTTTGGGGATCAATAAAAAGGGCAAATCTTCCAACAACGTGGTCTTTATAGTAGATCAAAAATCGCTCGCACTCACCGCCTTTTTGAAATCTCTCATTTTTCTTCCGGTCAAATATATTTTCCACTTCAAACCGGAACGGAGGACGATACCATCGATTATTTTGATATAAACGCTCCGGAAGCTTATGAAAAGCTTCTATATGTTTTTGTGATTCAACTTTTTGGACCTTAAATGACATATCCTTTTTACTGCAGAAGTTTATAGATTTGGACTGAAGGTAAATCAATGAAATTAAGTTACCAATCCGCGTTCATGATTAACAGAAAAAAGGGCAAAAGAATCATTACTGTGTTGTTAATACTGTCTTGCATCGTCAGTGTTATTATACTAGTGTCATCACCATCTTATAAAAATTACAGCCTTCAGAATACCCAACAGCTGGACTCCTTACTTAATGTCCATATTTATAATTCATTAGTAACCTCCGAACAAATCAGTGTTTCTACAATTAATATCGATTCTTCGTTTGCCCGAAAAATATACCGGCTTCGGGTACCTTCGAGGTTTTCAAAAACAATGTTTCATATAGGCTTACATAAAGACCTGATCAAATATGATATCGAAGCACCCGCAAAGATCAATTTCCCCTCCCGAGACATGCACATTTATGTTTATAACGAAGGAACAGTATTACGCACAATTCATTTAACCACCGATCCAAGCCTTGATACGCTGCTTGTTGAACCCACTGAATCAGAATTAAATTAACCATGGCGGACCGCTCCAACATATTAAAAAGATTTGAACTCAAGGAATATCCTCAGCCTGAATTACTAAAACTAAAATACCCTGTATTTCTCTGTCACGGCTATGGAGCTATTGGGTCGGTCATAAAATCAGGGCCTTTACATGACCCTTGCATGAAAATTCGGGAGCACGGAGTGGTTGCCATTGCTCCAAATATTGTGCCCTATGCACGAATTGAAACACGTGCCGAAAACTGGGTAAAGTTGATCCATGATTTTTGTGAAGATCACAATTATGAAAAAGTAAATGTGGTTGCACACAGCATGGGTGGACTCGATATAAGATGCGCCCTTTCAAAAATGGATGTCGCCCACAAAGTTGAAAGCCTGACCACAATAGCCACTCCACACCATGGCTCAAGCCTTGCTGACCTTGTGTTAAAAGCCCCTGAGCTGCTTACTGAGAAGCTGAGTTTGGTCTTCGATTGGTTTGGTAATAATGTATTTCCAAAAACAAAAAGTGATGCCTTGGGATCACTGGAGCAGCTATCCTGTTCTTATGTAAAAGAGGTTTTCAATCCCGGTCACCCCAATGTTGAAGACGTAGCCTATTATTCGTACAGCGCGGCCGTTGGGAAAGGCACCGAATATTCCATTAACCCCGTACTCAAATTTCAAAATAGCCAGATCTTTGAAAAGGAAGGCGGAAACGACGCTTTTGTGTCCATAGAAAGTGCGAAATGGGGTACCCACCAGGAAAGCGTGCCATTGTCTCATTTAGCCCAAATGCATCTTCAAATGAATAAAGAAAGCAAGAAGATCTACGAACAATTTTGGATGAATGTGATCAAACGGTTAGCTGAAAACGGCCATTAGAAACTGATCACTCATTCAAGCTCTCATCATCTACATTCTCGAGCAGATTATAGGCGGTCAGGTCATATTGGATAGGCGTGACTGAAGCTTTTCCATCATTCAAAACGTGGATGTCTGAATCTTTTCCTTCATCCAGTAACTCAAACTTACCGGTGAGCCAGTAGTAAGCACGATCGAAGGGATCTGTCCGGCTTTCATATTCTTCCACATAACGACTATCAGCCTGACGAGTCCACTTAATCCCTGTGAATTCTCCCGCCGGAGCATTTACATTCAGCGTAATTCCCCGGGGCAATCCATTCTTAAGCACAAAACCGATCACACGTCGCGCAGCTTCCTGACACCCGTTCAGATTCGCATCCTCATTGAAATCCGTACAACTAACTGCAATGGAAGGATATCCCAATATGGTGCCTTCCGTAGCTGCGCTCACCGTCCCGGAATACATAATGTTAATACCGGCATTACTGCCATGATTGATCCCACTCACCACAAGATCAGGTTTACGATCTAAAAGCTGTCCATGAGCCAATTTCACACAATCAGCCGGTGTTCCGTTTACGGCTTCTCCCTGGAATTTATCGGCAACGGTAAATTTACTTGCCCGCAGCGGTACCTGAATGGTTATGGAATGTCCCACAGCACTTTGTTCTTTATCCGGGGCTACGATATAGACATCTCCGAATTCAGACGCCACTTCTGCGAGTGCTTTTATACCGGGTGAAAAAATACCGTCGTCATTACTTACTAAAATAAATGGTCGTTTGGAATCGCTCATTCGCCGTACTGCTCGTCTTTATTTGGAAAATCTTTGTTCTTAACGTCTTTGATATAATTCTGAACCGCTTCAGTCATCACTGAATTTAAGTCTGCATAACGCCGTAAAAATCGTGGATTGAATTCTTTATTAAGACCCAGCATATCATGGAGCACCAGAACCTGTCCGTCACATGAGGGACCTGCACCAATCCCAATGGTAGGAATAGACAATTCTGCAGTTACTTTTTCAGCAAGATTAGCGGGAATCTTTTCAAGCACCAGAGAAAAACATCCGGCTTCCTCAAGTAATTTCGCATCCCGGATCAGCTCATCCGCTTCATCCTCTTCCGTAGCCCGTACTTTATAGGTGCCGAATTTATAAATGCTTTGTGGGGTGAGTCCCAAATGCCCCATCACCGGAATTCCGGCATCCACAATACGCTTCACGGTATCCACAATATATTTGCCACCTTCCATTTTAACGGCGTGAGCTCCGGCTTCTTTCATCATACGTCCTGAGCTGATCAGTGCTTCTTTGGTGGTAACCTGATAGCTCATAAAAGGAAGATCTGCGATCACCAAAGCACGATCCACTCCTCTGACTACGCAAGAAGTGTGATAGATCATATGGTCGAGTGTCATCGGAACCGTAGTCTCATATCCGGCCATTACGTTACTCGCAGAATCACCCACTAAAATAATTTCAATTCCGGCCTGATCTATGATCTGTGCCATCGTATAATCATACGCCGTAAGCATGGAGATCTTCTCTCCTTTCGACTTCATATCCACTACGGTTTGTGTAGTGATCTTTGCAGGTTTACCGGAGGATTTTTGGGTACTCATACACTCTCCCGTGGCACGAGTGCAGCAGATGCTTCCAGTTCACAGGCTACTTTACCATCAACAGTGGCAATACCTTTCATGGTCACAAAGTTGCGCTTTTTACTTCCCAGCTCAACTTCCAGCATCAGCTGATCTCCGGGTACCACCTGTTTTCTGAATTTACACTTGTTGATACCTGTGAACACCATCAGGGTCTCCTGTGGATCATCCACCTGCTGTGTCATCAGCATAATGGCGCCGGCCTGGGCCAATGCCTCAACCTGCAACACTCCCGGCATGATAGGCTGTCCCGGAAAATGTCCGTTAAAGAATTCTTCGTTCACCGTAACATTCTTGTAGGCCTTGATACTTGTTTCGTCTACTTCCAGCACACGATCCACCAATAAAAACGGATAGCGATGAGGAAGTACTTTTTTAATTTCTTCTATGTTCATTGAACTATTGTATTGTTTGTTAGAGCGATGAATATACCATTATTGAACCACTCCTACATATACGTATGCAATTCCGGCCGTTAACTTTACTGCCCTTCGGCTTTCAAAGGCTCCCGATGCATCCATAAGTGC
>NZ_DASSWP010000163.1:0-11134 GCF_035704785.1 Gracilimonas sp.
CCAACCGGTGGATGAATCCAAAAGGAAAGGGAATTGAGCACGGAATTGATGGCTGGAGGCTGGATGTGGCTTATGAAGTAGCACATCCGTTTTGGAAAGACTGGCGAAAGCATGTTCGCTCTATTAACCCGGAGGCTTACCTTACCGCAGAGATCGTTGATGAACCTGAGAACGTAAAACCCTATTTGCAGGGCGATGAATTTGACGGTGAGATGAACTACAACTTTGCCTTTACTTCTGCAGAATTCTTCTTTAATCCGGAGCCTACCAGCATAACTGCAAGTGAGTACGACCAAAAATTGAGAGAACTCAGAGAAATATATCCAGAGGGGGTAGCCTACGTTTCACAAAACCTGTTTGGCAGTCATGATTCAAACCGGATTGGCTCCCATATTGTAAACCGGAATAATGGGATTGGTAATTTCAGGGATTGGGGGAATTACTTTGGTGCATCAAAAGGTGAAAACCCGAATTATTCCACCCGAAAGCCCCAGGAAGATGACATTGAGCTGCAAAAACTGTTCGTGATCATGCAAATGACTTATGTAGGTGCACCTATGATCTATTATGGGGATGAAGTGGGCATGTGGGGAGGGAACGATCCCGACAGCCGAAAGCCCATGATCTGGGAGGACATTAACTACGATGATGAAGTATACAACGCTGATGGCTCGACCCATGCGCCAGATAAGGTGGAAGTGAATACAGATTTATACAATCATTATAAAAAACTCATTTCTATCAGGAATGAAAACAAGGCGCTGCAGGTGGGTTCCTATAAAACAGTGTTTACTAATGATGAAAATGGCATATTCGTTTTTGAAAGAGTCCATGAAGGTGAAAGCATTTTTGTAGTGATCAACAACAGCGAAACCGAACAGATTGTTAATATTCCTGAACTGGAAAATGGATGCTTCACTGATCTTTTGGATGGAAATACCTTTGATTCAGGGAAAGAAAAAATGGTTCCAGGAAAATGGGGACTGATTCTTAAACAGTGCCGATAATCTGATTCAGGATTTACTCAACTACAATTCCGTACTTGTTCAGCAAACCGGACAACCCCTGAAGTGAAAACTTGGCGCCCTCAATTTTATTCAGTTCTGGATCGATGGAAAAGTTGTAGGAAGTAGAGAAGTTAGCTTTTTCCAAGAGGGTGGCAGAGAAGGTGGCTTTGGCTAAGTCGCAGTTTTCGAAAGTAGAATCTTTCAGTTCTGCTTGTGTAAAGTCCACTTCCTGCAGGCTGCAATCTTTGAAAAGACTGTTATTCAATTTCACCCCAAAAAAAGAGGAGAGGTTTAGGTTGCAGGATTCGAATTGGGGAGAGAAGGCAAAATTACTGCAGGAATCAAACTGGAGCCCAACCATCTTACATTCATTGAAACCGGTATCCCGGACAGAGGTGCCGTAAAGCTTTGCCATCGATAGATCACAACCTTCAAACTCGCACTCAATAAAGCTGCATTCTGAGAGATCTAATTTTGGAAACTGACAATTGATGAACCGGCAGTTTTCATAATCACCGGTTTTAAATTTTTCTCCGTTGAAGTCTATTCCGGTGTAGGTTTCTTCGAAAAAATATGCTTTGGTCATACTGTAATATGGCTAAAAATGGGAAGGAATATAAGCATGGATATACACCTAGACTACGAGCTCAGCTATATTCTATAAGCAAGAGCATTGATATTCATTCCTGCTCCCACGGAAGCAAAAACCAGAATGCCATCTTTATCTTTATTGATATCATAGCCCTCCAGTTTATCTTTCCAGATCAGGTCCAGCAGAGTAGGGATGGTAGCCACAGATGAATTTCCCAGCTTGGAGATGGTCATAGGCATTACATCTTTGGGGACTTCATCTTTATCATAAAGGGCATAAAGCCGTTGTATAATGGCATCATCCATTTTCCCGTTGGCCTGATGAATGAGAATGTGATTCACGTCATCGATAGAAAGCCCGCTTTTATCAAGACAGCCTTTTATAGCCATGGGCACATGAGTGATGGCATATTGGTAAAGTTTACGTCCTTGCATCTTCAGGAAAATATCCCCTTTGTCTTTTAGTGCGGGATTGTAGGATTTATCCATATACAACATCTTGGCATACACTTTGGTATCAGAGCGGGTATTATGAGAAAGGATGCCGATAGGATTTTCACTTTCCTGGGCTTCCAGGATGGTTGCACCGGCTCCATCTGCATAGATCATACTGTCCCGGTCGTGTGGGTCTGAAACTCTTGATAAAGTTTCGGCTCCAATTACCATTACTTTTTTGGCGTCTCCGGATCTAATATAATAATCAGCCTGAATGACTGCTTGCAGCCATCCCGGACATCCGAAAGGCAAATCATAGGCAATGGTGCCTGGGTTTTCAATTCCCAGTTTGTGCTTTACCCGGGCTGCCAGGCTGGGAACCATATCGCTGCGATTACTGCCGTGCTTTACATCTCCAAAATTATGTGCCACGATAATATGATCCAGTTCTTCCTTATCAATACCGGCCGATTTGATGGCCTCTTCGGCAGCAAGATGGGCGATATCAGAAGTAGCCAGGTCGTCGGTCACATAGCGCCTTTCTTCAATTTCCGTGATCTCGGAAAATTTTTGAATGATCTCTTCATTAGCTTTCTCGAGCGGATTTCCGGTTTCATCAAAAAACTCATTTTTGAGAAAAGCTTCATTTTTGATACACCGGGTTGGTATATAACTGCCCGTTCCGGTAATTATGCTATTGATTGAATTCTTCATGACGGCCCTCAATTTCCAATTACCTATGATGTGATAAGTTAAATACCCTTTATCACCTCGGTAAACGTAAAGCTTAGGGCGGTAAATTCAAATGATTTTTTAGTACATTTCGTAACGGTGTACCGGATAGAGGATAAGGGATGGAATTAGAATACAACTGTAAAGTTGATTCATAATTAAAAATATTTTATATCAAATCAGATTATTCTCAAAAAGAAGTAGAGAGTAGATACTATAGGGGAGTTGCTTACTTAAGGTGCAATAAACAAATAACTAAACATGGGCACTATGAAATATTCTAAACTATCGGGAATTTTTTCGCAGGTTTTGATAGTAATACTCTTTTTCGGTTTTTCTTTGACTTCATGCACCGAACAAAAAGAGGATTTAAACAACGTAGAGGTATCAGCCATACATGATGCTGAAAACAATCAGCACATCTTTGAAATGAGTACCAAAGAGACGAAATCCGGCTGGGTTACCTTTAATTTTAATAATGCATCTCCCTCGGATCATTTTTTCATGTTGTATAAAGTTCCAGAAGCTGC
Source organism: Gracilimonas sp. (assembly GCF_035704785.1). Lineage (GTDB taxonomy): Bacteria > Bacteroidota > Rhodothermia > Balneolales > Balneolaceae > Gracilimonas. The sequence goes on from NZ_DASSWP010000163.1 coordinate 3,296, forward strand.
AATTCAGGCTGCAGAAGAAGTCGGCGAGCCAATTTTACAGCATTGGTATGGTGCGGTCACGGCTCCATTTCAAGAAAACTTCAACCCGTACATAAACGGAGAGATTGAGTTTGGTGAATTTGTAGACAGCCTGGTTGCAGAGATATCTGTCAAAGGTCCATGGTTCTTTGATCCCGGAGCACCGACTATGGGAGGCCCAGGTATTACTGCAGCAGGAAGCAGTTCTGCAACAACCGTTTACCTTGAGCCGGGAGAATATATTGTGGAATGTTATGTGAAGGATGAGGAACAGGTATTTCATTCATATATCGGAATGTTAGAGCATTTGACGGTAACCGCAGAGAAGAACGAAGCTGAAGAACCTCAGGCAAATAAAATAGTAACTATCTCATCAGGGAACGGAATAGAGTTTACAGAACCTTTCGGTGCCGGGGAACAAATTGTTGAAGTTCATTTTGCAGATCAAACATCCTATAGCCATCTGCTTGGGCATAATGTACAGCTTGTAAAACTGGAAGATGCAGAAGACGATTCGTTACTTCAATCTCTTGGAGACTGGATGAACTGGACGACTCCTTTTGGTTTGACAGCAAATGCACCAAACGGCGCTAAATTTATGGGAGGAGTTATGGAAATGACTGAAGGACAAAGCGGGTATATGCATTTAGATCTTGAACCGGGTGATTACGCCTGGATTGCTGAAGTTCCTGACCCTGCCGATAAAGGCATGCTAAGAACATTTACTGTTTCAAATTAAAAATTTTTCAATTTAATAATAGCTTAAAGCCACAGTGATGTGGCTTTTTTATTTTCTCTTACCAATCTCATGGTTGAAACTGTAGGATATGGGAGAAGAAAATCCCGATCATCAAAAAGATCCTACAAATCATGGTTCAATGATGGGAAGCTGGAGCTTCCGGGACTGCGTTCCCAAGCCGGAGCTTAGGAACGAGTATGTATTACCGGAATGAGGTTTTGATATCCTAATTAAATCTGGGAACATCCGCCCAATCCTATCAACCGCGTCCCATTTGTCCTCGTTCCGCCGCTCTGCTGCGGAATGTATGATGAAAGCTCTGCTTCCTGCCAGTAGTAGGATGAGGCTGAGCCTCAATGTGGCATTCCGGAGCGGAGCACCGGAACGAGGTTTTGGTTCCCTAATAAAATCTGTGATCATCTGCGTTCCAATTCATTGGAACATTTAAGCCTCCATTTCATGTTACACCCACATGAAAATAAATCAAGACTACGACGCTATTATTGTAGGCTCCGGGATGGGTGGAATGAGTGCCGGTGCCATGCTCGCCAAAGATGGCTATAAAGTACTTATAATCGAAAAAGCTCATGCTCCCGGTGGGTGTTCTTCGTCCTATTTAAGGAAAGGGTATGTGTTTGAATCGGGGGCGACCACGCTCATTGGTTTTGATGAGGATCAGCCGCTATGGAAGCTTGAACAGGAAACCGGCATTCGGATCCCCAGGGAGGAGATTACCCCAAGTATGTCGGTATGGATAGACGGGGAGCAGGTCACCCGCTACAAAGATCGTGAGCAATGGATACAGGAATGCGCCCGTGTTTTTGGGAATGAAGATGCCCAACGGGCTTTTTGGGAGGAAGCGTTCAAAGTATCCGACTTGGTTTGGAAAGTGTCTCTAAAGAATCCACACTTTCCGCCCCAAAAGATCTCCGAATGGGGAGAGCTTTTCACGAACAATAATCCGCTGGATGCATGGGTGCTGAAATATGCGTTTCAGTCGGTAGGTGATGTGATGAAAAAGTATGGGGTTGATACTCCTAAATTCCGTCGCTTCGTGGATGAGCAGTTGATGATTACCGCTCAGGCCAGATCATACGAAACACCTTTCCTGTTTGGTGCGGCCGGGCTAACTTACACCAACTACTCCAATTTTTACGTACCGGGTGGACTCCTTGAGATGATCAATGCAATTAGAGTATTTATTCAGGAGAAAGGTGGAGCACTTCACACCAAAGAAGGGGTGCAGATGATAGCCAAAGAAGGAGATCAGTTCACGGTTCACACCCAAACAACAAGGAAGGAAAAATTCGCTTACCGAGCTCCGATCGTGATATCGAATGTACCGGTTTGGAATATGAAGGATATTACGGCGGGTGAAATGAGTGCGTATTTCAATCGCAAAGCCAATGATTTTGATGAAGCGTGGGGAGCCATCACGCTCGGAATCGCCACTGATGATATCTATCCGAAGGAACTCCCGCTTCATCATCAGATCCATCTAGAAGAAGGAGATACTGTTCCATTTACAGATTCGGATTCCATCTTTGTATCCATGTCAAAGCCGGGAGATTCAGTGCGGGCAAAAGAGGGGATGCGTACGCTCAATATCTCAACCCATGCTTCTCCGGAATGTTGGTATTCTATGAATGGAACTTATGATGCCGCTAAACAACAGGCGGAAGATTTCATTGTGAAAGTGCTTAGGGATAAACTCCCCGGTTTTGCAGACGCACAGATCGAGGTCATTCATACTGCTACGCCGGTCACTTGGGAGAACTGGGTGTACCGCAAAAAAGGCAGGGTGGGCGGAATTCCCCAAAGTATGGCACGAAGCTTGCTCAAGTGGACTCCTAGCGAAACTCCGTTCAAAGGTTTGTATCTTTGTGGAGATACGACTTATCCGGGACAAGGAATTCCGGGCGTAACTTTGAGCGGAATCAACGTATATTCACGTATCAAAAAGAATCATCATTAAAGCAGAGATTTTTGAATAATTTTTCACCGAACACCAGTTTTACTTTATTTCCCCCCGTTATAAAAAATCTGTTGATCATCAATGGGTTGGCATTTTTACTTACCAAGCAACTATTTGGCTCAGGATGGACTCCGATCGGTTCGGCAATTGCTCCATATCTGGTTCTGAGTCCTTTGGGCGAAGGTTTTATGCCCTGGCAGCTGGTTACTTATATGTTTCTTCACGCTGACCTTGGTCATATCTTTTTCAATTTGTTTGCACTTTGGATATTCGGTCAGGCCATTGAAAACCTGTGGGGATCAAAACGATTCCTGATCTATTATATGTTGTGCGGTATCGGAGCTGCTGTTATCCATATGTTCATTGGCGGATATTTTACCTATACATTAGGTGCTTCCGGCGCTGTATTTGGAATTCTTTTAGCTTTCGGGATGATGTTCCCCGACCGGTATATAATGTTGCTGATCCCTCCAATTCCTATTAAGGCTAAATACTTTGTGCTGTTTTACGGCTTGTTTGAACTGTTCAATGGATTGGCAATGCCTAACAGTGGGATCGCTCATTTTGCTCACTTAGGTGGATTAGTTGTTGGATTTGTACTCATTAAATACTGGGGACTCAAAAAACCGGAGCAGTATGGCTAGAGGATCATATAATTTTCCCGGTGGCGGAGGAGGCGGTGGTATGCGAAACCAAATGCCTTTTGATTCATTTTGGGGTGGTATTAAATTTGCCTTCATGAGAATGCCGGTAGCTATTCGTACCATTATTCTGGCCACGTTTATAGTATTTATTATTCAGATGTTGGGGGGACAAACCCTGAATACCTGGGCAATTAACTATTTGGGATTTGACCCAAGCTTCCCAACCTTTTTGACTCAGCCCTGGCGGATGATTACCTACTTATTTCTGCACGGTGGTTTTCTGCATTTTCTTTTTAACATGCTCTGGCTTTGGTGGATGGGAAGAGCAGTGGAAGAAACAGTTGGTCCGCGCACCTTTACCGTTATTTATTTTGGAGCGGGAATATTAGGGGCTTTACTGGATGCAGGACTTGCATTGGTATTCAGTGATGCGCTGGTTATTGGAGCTTCCGGAGCAGTAACCGGAATGCTGGTGGCTTTTGCAATGCTCTATCCCAGAGCTCCCATCATGCTGTTCTTGTTTCCCCCTATTGAAGCTCGTTATTTTGTGGCGGGTTGGATAGCGATTGACATATTATTTGTGGGAGCAGGTGATGGAATAGCCCGACTTGTTCATATTGGCGGTGCATTAGGTGGCTATTTGATGATCAAAGCTTATCAAAACGGAAAGGATCTAAGTTTGGTTATCCGCTACATAGAATATCTGTTTGGTAAACTGAAGCCGAAATCCGGAGGTAAAAGTAAAAGTAAGCGATCGAAAAATAAAAATATGAGTATCGTTCAGGATGCTGAAATTGTAGAGGAAGTTGAGCAAACTGAACTGGATGCTATTTTAGAGAAGATATCTAAAGAAGGATATGATTCACTTACCAAAGAAGAAAAACGAAAACTATTTGAACTCAGTAAGAAAGATTAAGCAATATGGCTGCTATAAAAAGACGTAAATCAATTCAGGTAATGGTAGGTAATGTACCGGTGGGGGGAGGAGCTCCTATTGTGGTTCAATCCATGACCAATACTGATACCGCTGATATTGATGAAACGGCAGATCAAATTGAACATTTATTCAGGGCAGGATCGGAATTGGTAAGGATCACAGTCAATAATGACGCGGCTGCAAAAGCGGTTCCTCATATAAAAGAGAAATTATTGAAGAGGGGGGTGACTGTTCCCATAATTGGAGATTTCCATTATAACGGGCATAAGCTGCTTACCCAATATCCCGACATGGCAAAAGCTCTGGCCAAGTTTCGTATAAACCCGGGAAATACTGGAACCAAAACCCGTGATGAGAATTTCGCTACCATCGTAGAACAAGCTATCAAATATGATAAACCAGTACGCATTGGTGTGAACTGGGGCTCGCTCGATCAGCAGTTGCTTGCCGATAAGATGGATTCAAATAATGAACTTCCAAACCCGAAATCAGCAAAAGAAGTGATGCTGGACACGATGGTAGAAAGTGCGAAGCGATCTTCAAAACTTGCCGAAGATGTTGGTCTGGCTTCAAACAAAATTATTATCAGCTGCAAAATGTCGGGCGTGCAGGATGTGGTAAAAGTGTATGAACGAATAGCTGAGGCTGTAGAATATCCATTGCATGTTGGACTTACAGAAGCAGGAATGGGTATGAAAGGAATGGTAGCAAGTGCTTCTGCTTTGTCAGTGATCCTGCAGCAGGGTATAGGAGATACCATTCGGGTATCACTAACGCCGCAACCCGGGGCCGACCGTGCCCTTGAGGTTCAGGTGGCACAACAGATCCTGCAATCCCTGAAGATCAGAAATTTCATTCCACAGGTAACTTCTTGTCCCGGTTGTGGGAGAACCAAGAGTACCTATTTTCAGGAACTGGCTGAAGAGATCCAGGATTATATAGTAGAATCCATGCCCGTTTGGCGAAAAGCTTATCCCGGAGTAGAAGAAATGGACGTGGCCGTAATGGGTTGTGTGGTTAATGGACCCGGAGAATCAAGAGCTGCAAATATAGGCATTTCATTACCCGGAACTTTTGAAGAGCCCAAAGCCCCGGTTTATATAGATGGCGAGCACTCAACTACGCTCAGGGGAGACCATATAGGAGAGGAATTCCGTGCGATCCTTGACAACTACATTAAAGAGAACTACAGTAGAAACGGGAAGTCTGAGAATAAATAATTGTAAGCCCTTACATTGTCAGTTGAATCAATTAGTTAGCTTTAGTTCTAATATGCTTATCGAGGTAATAACATATAAGCATTTCAGCATGTAGAATGATATTATTAGAGCATATTACTTTCCTATAAACAGTTACTTACTCCAGAATCACTTCATTATCTTTAAGTAACGAATGCAGATCCGTTGTTAAGCTTGTGTTAAAATCTACTTGATAAAATGTAAGCGCTTACATACATTATTTAAAAGATTAGAATTAAACTTCAAATTTCAGCCAATAAAAACCAACATTGGAGTACTAATATGAAAGATACAGCGATACCGGGACCAGGAATCTGCTTGAAAAGGATCGACCAATATGCATCTAAGTTGCTAATGGCTTTTCCTTTGATGGTAGCGCTTCTATTTTCGGGGATTGGACAAACTGACGCCTTGGCTCAGGAAAGGGTAACGGTATCAGGAACCGTGACTGATGGCGAAACCGGTGAAACATTACCGGGAGTTAACGTTATAGTAGTTGGTACAAATATAGGTACGCCTACAAACGTAGATGGGTATTATGAACTTAATGTTCCCAGCCTGCAAGATACGTTACAATTTTCATTTCTTGGATTTCAGAGATTATTTGTTCCAATTGATGGAAGAACAGAAATTAATGTACAAATGCGTTCCCAGACGTTATCGGGGGAAGAAGTAGTTGTAATTGGTTATGGAACTCAGGAGCAGGGTGATAACACCGGTTCTGTAAATTCTATTAGTACATCCGATTTTAATGATGGTAACATCACATCTCCACAACAATTGTTTCAAGGTAAGGCTGCCGGTGTAAGTGTAACATCCGGTGATGGTGCTCCCGGAAGTGGTGGAGTTATCAGAATAAGGGGAGGTTCTTCACTTTCAGCGAGTAACGATCCTTTATTTGTAGTTGACGGTGTGCCCTTAGATGGCGGTGGAGTTTCTGGCATGAGAAATCCATTGAATACCATCAACCCAAATGATATTGAATCTATCAACATCCTTAAAGATGCATCGGCTACGGCCATTTACGGTTCTCGTGCTTCCAACGGTGTGATCATTATCAACACTAAAAAGGGACGTGTTGGGCAGGATCTGGCAATTAGTTACAGTACAAGACTGTCTTATCAAACAAATCAGCAAAGGGTAGATATGCTGGATGCTGATCAGTTTCGTGATGTTATTCAAGATGAATTAGGAAGTACTGCTGCAGATGCATTAGGTAATACGGATACGGACTGGCAAGATCAGATCTATCGAAATGCTTTTGGCCAGGATCACAATGTGAGTGTTACCGGTGCTTATCAAAATATTCCTTACCGTGTTTCGCTAGGTTTTTCAGGTAATGAAGGGATCTTACGAACCGATAGAAATGATCGCTTAACAGGTTCAGTTTCATTGAATCCTTCTTTCTTTGATGATAAACTAAAAGTAAACCTCAATGTAAAAGCTATGCAGGTTCAAAACCAGTTTGGAAATCAGGGTGCGATCGGTTCTGCTGTTATTTTTGATCCTACACAACCTGTAGAGGGGAGCAGTTTTGGCGGATACTATACCTGGGTTGATGGGAATGGTAATCCAAACCCGCTAGCACCATCCAATCCGGTTGCACTGATCGAGCAAAGAGAAGATGTATCTACAGTATATCGTACAATTAGTAATGTTGAAGTTGACTATGCACTTCCATTTGTATCAGGTTTGAGCGCCATATTAAATGTAGGTATAGATTATTCTGATGTTGCGAATGGCGAAGTAGTAGTGCCTGAAAATGCAGCTTTTGAGTATACCGGTAATTTTGAAACTTCAGGATTACGGGTAGATTATGACCAAAGAAAAGAGAATGAACTTTTAGACTTTTATCTTAACTATCAGAAAGATGTAGCTGATTGGCAAAGTAGTTTTGATATGATCGCAGGGTATTCCTGGGAACATCATTATGAGGAAGGTTTTAACTATGTTACCAATTTTGATCGTTCTGATGAGGCTAATTTAGATGTTCGGCAAGACACTGATTATGCTACAGAAAACTATATAGTTTCTTTCTTTGGCCGCTTGAATTATGCTTTCAAAGACAAATATCTGTTGACTGCTACGCTGCGTCAGGATGGTACATCAAGGTTTTCCGAAGATAATCGCTGGGGATTATTCCCTTCCGCTGCTCTTGCATGGAAAATACATGAAGAATCATTTATGAGTAGTTCGGATGCCGTGACTGAACTTAAATTACGGGTAGGATATGGAATTACCGGTCAACAGAATATTGGACAGGGAGACTATCCATATTTGCCGGTCTA
>NZ_DASSWP010000184.1:0-7366 GCF_035704785.1 Gracilimonas sp.
TCTTTAACGGTGACGGAGCCCCAGGCTCTATGTTTGAACTAGCGTACAGTGAAACAGATGCGTCTTCCTTCGATAATTTAGCACGGATCTATCGTGATACTAACTACGGTGACGTAGAGGTTACTAATGATCTGTATAACGCATACGACCCTGCAGACATTCGTTTAGGTCTGTACTCAGCTGAAGATGAAGACCCAGACGATGCTCGTCCATTAAACTACCGCATGGTAGGCAAATGGACGAATGAACAGGGGTATGACAATATCGCTGTTATTCGTTTCGCAGAAGTTATTCTTAACTATGCAGAAGCACTTGCCTCTCAACCGGGTGGAGAACCTGCAGCTCTTGTAGAGTTAACCAAGATCACTTCTGAGCGTAACGCTCCGGCTTATGCAACAGGAGCTATAGCTAACGTTTGGAATGAACGACGACTTGAATTAGCCATGGAAGGTCACAGATTCTTTGATCTGATCAGAACCGGACGTCCTATCCCAATTGTGGACCCTGCTCAAACTATCGCCGATGGCGGAGTTCCTGCAGGTTCTTACCGGTTTGCAATGCCAATCCCGCAAGACGAGATTGATGCAAACTCAAGTATGGTTCAAAACGAAGGTTACGGCGACTAAGCTCTTGTAGTTTAGCAGTAAAGTAACTTAATACTTTAAGCCTCTCACAGTTATGTGAGGGGCTTTTTTTATGCCTTTAATTTTTTGATCCTTTAAAAGAAGTGGCAAGGGATTACTCTGGCAATAATCCATCTTTCGGCCTCAGGCCGGGTGATGGATGGTGTTGAATTTAAGCTCCATATCAAATCACTCTGGAACCCGGTTTACCGGGATGAAGAACCTGCACAAATATGATTACGGTTGGTTGCCCATATCAGCGAAGGGTTGATCGAGAGCATCACATTGCATAGTTATTATTTGTAAACCCTTCGCTTGTGTAATGGAAGATATCAGTGGTTGTTGAAGTGGTTTGGTTGCTTATATCCAAGCAGGTCTAAAGACCTTCGCTTGTTAATTTTCTTTGAGCATCCAACTACCAACTCACCAAAGACTTCCCCTGCTTTGCGGAGATTAAGGGGAGGGTCAGTGGTGCCAGAGTTTAGATCGTAAACCGCGCCAATGTGAATGTTGGAACCACGGATCAACCGGATTAAAGGATGATCACGGATTTGATCTATCTCGATCCCCATCTGACGGCTGCTTGAGGGTCAGGCACTCCAATCCAACAAAGAGCCGTCTGATGGATGGAATAGGCTCGGTTGGACTTGCAAACAAAACCCAATCCCTGTCCCTTGCCCTCCGGCACACTGAAATGAGTTGAGTGTCCTAATATCACCGCCGCAGGGTAAGGGAATGCCATGGTTAGTTTTCTAGCAATAATCCATCTTTCGGCCCCAGGCCGGGTGATGGATAGTGTTGGATTCAAGCTCCATACCAAGTCATTCTGAACCCGGTTTACCGGGATGAAGAACCTGCACAGATATGATTAGAGTTGGTTGCCCCTATCAGTGGTCGTAGTGAATACATCATTTTGATTCGCGGATTAACCGGATTTTAGGATGAGCACCGATTTGAACTATCTCGATCTCCATCTGACGGCTGCCTGAGGGGCAGGCACTCCAATCCTGCAAAGAGCCGTCTGATGGATGGACATGGTACTAGCGCAAGCGTCACGCTTGTGCGGTAGTGGGTTAGGGTTGGTTGCCCATTTATAAAACGTACACCCCTCGGTAAAATCAGTAAACTGATTTTACCTCTCCCCTCAAGGGGAGACTTTCTGAGATAGAAATTATAATCTTGGGCGATATAATTTTAGAAGTAGAAAATATTCAGGAAACACCTCCCTTGAGGGAGGTACAAACCGAATGGGAGTAACCGGTGAGTACAGCGCGCAACAGTAAACATAATTCCCCCGATATAGTTTAGATATAAAAAAAAGCCTTCTGAACTTAATCAGAAGGCTTTAATAGTGGCGGGTCCGCCAATTGTCGGATGTAGTCGGATTCGAACCAACGTCCGCCAGCCGGCGGATATGAGCCCGACGAGCTTATTTATATTTCTTTCGAATCTGCTCCCAAACATATTCCCTACCCTTTGCTGACTTTAATTGCTTTTCTCTTTTCATGGCTTCTTTTTTATCCTCAAACTCTTCTGTGAACACTAATTCCCAGGGGCGAAATTTTATCGTCCACCCTTTCTTACCCAATTTGTTGTGTGACAGAAGCCGCTGTTCCATATTAGAAGTATACCCAACATAGATCTTCTCGTAATTCGGTGAGTAGAGCGCATAAACAATGAACATAAATACCCCGATAAAATTAAGAGATAAAAAAAGCCTTCTGAACTTAATCAGAAGGCTTTGATAGTGGCGGGGGTAGGATTCGAACCTACGACCTTCGGGTTATGAGCCCGACGAGCTACCAGCTGCTCCACCCCGCGATTTGTAGACTTTAATATACGGTTTATTATCACTCCATATCAAGCTTATTTTTCTATTTATTTATTAATCTTTCACCAATGCTTTTCCTATTTTTGAAGAAAAATTAATAAGGTATTTTTAAATGATCACAAGTAAGCAAGCCATTGAATTAGAGAACAAATATGGAGCCCATAACTATCACCCGCTACCGGTGGTATTATCTAAGGGAGAAGGAGTCTATGTATGGGATCCGGAAGGCAATAAGTATTATGATTTTCTTTCCGCTTACTCTGCAGTTAACCAGGGACACTCTCATCCTAAAATAACCAAAGCATTGACTGATCAGGCACAGACGTTGAGTCTGACTTCCCGTGCTTTTTATAACAACGTGCTGGGTGAATATGAGAAATACGTAACCGAGTATTTTGGCTTCGATAAAGTATTGCCAATGAATACCGGGGCCGAAGGAGTGGAAACCGCCATCAAGATCTGCCGAAAGTGGGCTTACGAGAAGAAAGGTGTTCATGAACAGGAAGCTCAGATCATTGTGCTAGAAAATAACTTCCATGGGCGCACTACTACGGTTATCTCCTTTTCGAATGACCCGGATGCCCGAAAGAATTTCGGCCCTTACACACCCGGGTTCATCAAAATTCCTTATAACGATATTGATGCTTTGAAAGAAGCCTTGAAGCAACCTAATGTTGCCGGGGTTTTAGCCGAACCTATTCAGGGAGAAGCGGGAGTTGTGGTCCCTGATGATGAGTACATTCGCCAGATGGCCGATCTTTGTAAAAAGAATAATGTTCTGTTCATGGCTGATGAAATTCAAACCGGCATTGCACGTACAGGAAGTCTGCTTGCTGTGTGTGGTAACTGTAGCTGCGAGGGACACTGTGAACGTCAGTCGACCTACACTAAACCGGATATCCTGATCTTGGGTAAAGCACTTTCAGGCGGAGCTTATCCCGTTTCTGCTGTACTTGCTGACAATCACATTATGGAAGTCATCAAACCGGGGCAGCACGGCTCGACCTATGGCGGAAATCCACTCGCCTGTAAAGTCGCCATAGCAGCACTTGAAGTGGTTAAAGATGAGAAGCTTGCTCAAAACGCAAGAAAGCTCGGCAAGCTCTTCAGAGATGAAATGCAGAAATTGGTGGATGAAACGAATCTGTTTGTCAAGGTTCGCGGGCGCGGATTATTGAATGCTGTCATCATAAATGATTCACCGGAAAGTGACACAGCCTGGAAATTCTGTATTGCCCTGAAGAATAACGGACTTCTTGCGAAACCAACCCATGGAAATATCATCCGTTTTGCCCCTCCTTTGGTGATGACGGAAGATCAACTTATGGATTGCGTGAAGATCATCAGAAACACTGTCACTGATTTCAAGAAGTAGCAGCATATACTCCATTTTATGCTCCGGTGATACCTGCCAAATATGCAATTTCAACTTTAGTGAATTTAAACGCTATTGAGCTCTAATACGCGATTTGGTAGATTTGATTAAAGACGAATTCAAAGAACCGGAGATAGAAATGCGAGACACGATGAACATCACCCCTGAAAATGTACGTTCCGTTTTAAGTAAGCATATGCTTACTGATGGCTATGAAATGGTGCTTGATCTGGAGGAAAGTGAAGGGGCTTATTTATACGATTCTAAATCCGGAAAGCGATATCTCGACTTCTTTACGTTTTTTGCATCCAATCCGCTTGGAATGAATCACCCAAAACTGGCCGGTGATGATGAATTCGTGCAGCGTCTCGCCCGGGTGGCTATCAATAAGCCATCCAATTCCGATATCTATACAGAAGACATGGCACGCTTCATGAAGTCTTTTGACCGGGTGGGAATTCCGGATTATATGCCCTACTCTTTCTTTATCTCCGGAGGCGCTTTGGCTGTTGAAAATGCCATGAAAGTAGCTTTCGACTGGAAGGTTCAGATGAATTTCGAGAAAGGATACAGGGAGGAAAAAGGACACAAGATCCTTCATTTTGAAAAGGCCTTTCACGGACGTACAGGTTACACCCTTTCGGTCACCAACACGGTACCCAATAAAGTAAAGTATTTTCCAAAATTCGACTGGCCGCGGGTGATCAGTCCTGCCATGACCTTCCCCGCTACCAAAGAAAACATCGCTGAGACCGAGGCTCAGGAAAAACTCGCCATTGCACAGGCTGAACGGTTCTTTGAGATCTACAAAGATGATATTGCCGGAATTTTGATCGAGCCCATTCAGGGAGAAGGCGGTGACCGGCATTTCAGGTTAGAATTTCATCAGGCTCTGCGAGATCTGGCTGACAAGCATGACGCATTGCTTATTTATGATGAAGTGCAAACCGGAGTAGGCATGACCGGAAAATTCTGGGCTCATGAGCATTATGTGAAACCTGATATCCTGGCATTCGGAAAAAAAGCTCAAGTCTGTGGAATTCTGGCTACTACACGCGTCGATGAAGTAAAAACAAACTGTTTTCATGTTTCGTCCCGAATTAATTCTACCTGGGGCGGAAATCTGGTGGATATGGTGCGCTTTGGACGAATCCTGGATGTGATCGAGGAAGATAATCTAGTTGAAAATGCTGCTAAAGTTGGGAATTATCTTCAAACCCGATTAGAAACACTGGCTGACAAACACGAATATTTCACCAACCCTCGGGGAAAAGGATTATTCAGCGCCATTGATCTTCCAAACACACACGCTCGTGATCATGTCATCAAAGAGTGTATGAACAACGGATTGATGATCCTGGCTTGTGGACCGAATACGGTTCGTTTCCGCCCGCCTCTCACCATTACAGAGGATCAGATCGATGAAGGACTGGACATTCTGGAAAAGGCTTATCTGACCAAATTAGACGAATGCCCGGTTGTTGGCTAATAATTGCTTCTTTTAGGTTTAAGTTGACGATGGTATTTTAACTGCTGAATCATATTTAATTCAAAGAGACGCAGGCACTTGAAAACCATCCTCAGCTATCTTCCATTTTCAGATCGGGAGTTTAAAGATGTGATCGCTACCATGATCACATTTCTATTCCTTGGATTTTTGATCCGTATCTATGAGATCGTTCTGATATCACAGAATTTCACCCTGCCTGACGGGTCTTTTCTGATCTACTTTAAAGCTCTTATCTCCGATCTGTGCCTATTCTCATTTTGGGCCGTTATGCTGGTGGCAGTCTGGGCATTACTGGCTAAGATGACCCCAAATTATGCATCAAAAATTATCAAGGCGTTCATTGTTCTACTTATTATCACTTCCATTGCCCTGATACAATATTTTGGAGAGGTTTTGGTGCTTTTGGGAGTTGATCTCTGGGCTTATAATTTTACAGAGATCGGTAATACGGTCATCACTTCGGTAAGCTTTGGACTCAAGGAGATCGCACCTTTGATCGTCTTTCCCCTTATCTTTATTTATACTGCTAAAGGACTAAATAAAATTCAATACAGCCGTGCTTTCCAAAATTCTTTTTTGATCGTTTTAGCAGTTTGTACCCTTTTGAGTTTTCTGACTTATCCATCTAAGGATGATCATGAACTTGAGTTGACCTATGCGCTTACAGTGAATAAGGCATCCTATTTTTTCGGTGAAACAGCAGGTCACCTGTTTTCCAGTCTAACTAACGAAGAGTATTCCGGTGATGAATATCCCTTTATGAAGGAACCGGACACGGAAGATGTTCTCGGACCATTGCTAAACAAGCCTGAAAGGCTGCCAAATTTTGTCTTTATTATTGTTGAAGGTTTGGGAGGTACCGTTGTGAACCCAAATGCATCCTATGGAGGGTTTACACCTTTTCTTGATTCACTGTCTTCCGAAAGTTTATACTGGACGCATTTCCTGTCAACCAGTGGACGGTCGTTCAATGCACAACCTTCCATTTTCGGCTCCCTCCCCTATGGTAATACTGGATTTATGGATCTAGGATATCGAATGCCGGAGCATCACTCACTCATTTCAATTTTAGATAAGAGTGGATACCAAACCAATTATTTTGGTGGCTACGATACCAGCTTTGACAACCTGGACATTTTCTTAGAACAACAAGGCATTGATCTTTTGGTCAATTCATCTCGCTTTCCCAATGCCTATCAGCGAATGGACGAGATCGAAGGCGGTTTTAGCTGGGGATATTCCGATCACGATCTCTACGATTTTGCTTTCACGTTTCTGGATGATTTCAGTAACAATGAGCCACGCCTCGATATCTTCTTTTCCCTTAATTTTCACGAGCCGTTCATCATTCCAAACACCGAAAAATACGACCGGCTTTATAAACAGAAACTTGAAAGTCTTAAAGTATCTGAACAGGATAAGCAAACGTATCGGGATCATCCGGAGCTTTTCAAGGCATTGCTTTATACCGACGATTCCATTCGACAGCTCATCGACCGCTACAAACGGCGGGAGGATTTTGACAACACTATCTTCATCATAACCGGAGATCATCGAATGGTACCCATTCCACATCGTGATCGTATTGACCGGTATTATGTGCCTTTTATGATCTACTCTCCATTGCTTAAAGAAAGCAAGACGTACAAAGGAGTTTCATCTCATCTCGATATCGCTCCAACCTTAACAGCTTATCTTTCTGCCAATTTTAGTAGTGAAATTATTATTCCTAAGCAAGTACACTGGCTCGGAGGCAAACTCAGCACAAATGAGGAGTTCATTTCAAATAAAAAAGTCCCCTTCATGAGGACCAAAAATAACATGGCTGATTATTTATCCGGAGAGTATTTCGTTTCTGATAACCGTCTTTACAGGCTTCATGAAGGCATGCTGCTCGGTGAGTTAGACAACCCTGATCTCAAAGACCGGATCTATGAGGAATTTGAAGCATTCAAACTTAAGAACAGCTATGTGACGGCTGAAAACAGACTCATCGAACTAACTGATTCCCAAAAACGTGATTTTGA
>NZ_DASSWP010000004.1:0-18424 GCF_035704785.1 Gracilimonas sp.
CAAATACTCCCAGTATAGTAACCGGGAGCCATGGATTTGTCCAAAAGGATAAAGTGACCTCTGTTTCCCAAAGATTATTTGCCAGCGGCTGCAACAGTTCGGCCAAAACTATTGCAAGTACAATAGCTATTAAATTGGTAAGAGCTGATTCAAAAAAGAATTGAGAGATTAACTGGTTTCGTTGTGCCCCTATTACCTTGCGTACTCCAACCTCTCTCGAGCGGTCTAAAGATCTTGCTGTTGCTAAATTAATATAGTTAAAAAGAGCAATTAACAGCGTTACTAATCCTATAATACTGAAGAAGTAAACCGTTCGATAACTTCCTTGTAAACCACCAAATGCGTGAACCTCTGAATTTAGATAAACGTCTTGCAGCGGCTGACCATATAAGCGCATGGTAAACCCCCGTTCTTTCAGAATATCTCCGCGTTGAGCCATTAACACGTCCGTCATCTTTTGGTTGACGTCTGTAATACTTGAGTTTTCATTAACCTGAATGAAGGTTAAAAAGTTGTTGTAGTGCCATCCGCCTTCCGGTTCATCCACATATTGGCCACTCTTTAATAGATTTTCCATTGGGAGAAGCAGTTCGAACTGCAGATGCGAATTTGCGGGTACATCCTCAAAAACACCAGCTACACGAAAACTCTCTTCAACTTGTCCCGTTATATTCAGTACTTCACCCACAGCATTTTCAGTACCAAAATATTTGTTAGCCGCAGTCTGTGAAATCAACACCGTGCCGGGTTTCAATGCTGATTGCAAATCTCCCGACAAAAGAGGAAAAGAGAACATTTGCATGAATTCTTCATCTACATACAGAACATTCTTTTCTTCGAATACCCGATCCGGATCCAATGAACTGGAAACAATGGGTTCGTCCGGTGTAATTCTTGTGAATAGTTGTATTTCAGGTATTGATTCTGCCAATGCTGAACCCATGGCTTGAGGTGTATAAGTACCCGCACCTTCTTCTCCACCCCCTCTTGAACTGGCCATAATCACCCGGTATAGTTCGGAATCATTTTCATGAAAACGATCAAAACTATATTCAAATGCCACATATTGAAAAATAATGAGGCAACAGGTTAAGCCGATCGTTAATCCAAATATATTTATAAATGAGTATCCCGGATTTTGCCAAAGATTTCGGAACGCAACTTTGAAGTAGTTTTTTAGCATGGTTTTTCAGATGTCTGTGAAAAGTATTACATAGATCAGCGCAGTCTGTAAACTGTCACTGATCTATGTACACTGAATATCTGTATTCAACAAATGTGCCAAACTTCATTATGACTACTCATTCCACGCTAAGCAAAGCTTTTTGGGGAGAGGCTGTTCGGTTTTACACACCGGGTGTTCGAATATGAACAGTGGTTATTCCGGGGAGGCTTCACTTCCTGCTAAAATACCTCCGTCAATAGTCAATTCAATTCCGGTCACATACTTGTTTTCATCGGTGGCCAAATAGAGTGCACCGTTGGCAACATCCATGGGGTCGCCGAAATGTCCCAGTGGAATTCCCCGTTCTATAGAGCGGATCATGTTTTCCCGGTCGGTTCCTTCTCCTAACATGGCATCCCACATGGGAGTCATAATTGCGGCCGGGTGAATACTGTTACACCGAATCCGATATCCTTTATTGGCACAGTACAAAGCCACGCTTTTGGTGTGATTCCGAACGGAAGCCTTACTGGATGCGTAGGCTACGGCAGCGGGAATTCCAACCATTCCACTTCTGGAAGAGATGTTTATGATGCTGCCGCCATGCTCTTTCATAAGTTTAATGGCATACTTGCATCCCAGCATGGTTCCGGTTGCATTAACTTTATGCACTTCTTCCCAGGAATTTATATCTGCATGTTCGGCATCGAAAGGGCCTTGCGTTTCCAGGAAGCCGGTGATACCCGCGTTGTTTACTAATATATCGAGTCGGTTATATTTCTGTTCGATGTATTCAGCAATGGACTCCCATTGATCTTCGTACTTTACATCCAAATGTTTGTATTCGGCACGATCGCCAAGTTTGTCGGCTACTTCTTTGCCTTGCTCATCAAGAATATCGGAGACGATAACGGTTGCTCCTTCTTCATGGAATCGTTCTGCGGTTGCGCGACCAATACCCCTTGCTGCACCTGTGATCAGTGCAATTTTATTTTTCAATCTCATGTATTCAGTTTTATTAAAGTCTGCGGTTTTACTTCCTAAAATGTGTTACTCACTCTTCAAACTTTGAACCGGATTTACCAACGCAGCTTTGATAGATTGCCAGCTCACCGTCAGCCATGCTATTACAACGGCGAGGAAGCCGGAGGCCGCAAAGATCCACCAGCTTAAGCCTGCATTGTAGGCAAAATCGGAGAGCCAGTGATCCATCATCCACCAAGACACGGGTATTGCAATGAGGATAGCAATGAGTACCAGCTTGGTGAAATCTTTGGTGAGGTGAAGCACCAGGTTTTGAACGGAAGCGCCCAGCACTTTTCTCACTCCAATTTCCTTGGCGCGCTGCTCGGCAGTAAAGGCAGACAGTCCGAATAATCCCAAACAGGAAATGATGATAGCAAAAATCGCGAAGTATTTAGCCAGATCTCCAACGCGTTGTTCGCTTCTGTAAAGGGCTGCATATTGCTCGTCCATAAACTCGAAAGCAAATGGATAAGTCGGATTGAATTCTTTGTATTTTGCTTCAATTTGGGCGAGTGTTTCCTGAATATTTTCTGATTCAACCCGAACAAAGGCATTCCACCCAAAATCGTCAAGGCGAAAGAATAATGGTTCCACTTTATGACGTAAATTCTGGAAATTGAAGTCTTTTACAAGTCCGATGATTTCGGTTTCGTCTCCCCAGAGGGTGATAAATTGTCCCACCGGATTTTCCAGCCCCATAACATTTGCAGCGGCTTCGTTGATAACGATTCTGGATGTGTCTGCTCCAAATTCTTCGGAGTGAGTTCTCCCTGCAAGCACTTCAAATCCCACAGTTTCGATGAGATCATAATCCGCACTTACGTTTTCAAATAAAATATTTGTATCCACTTGCTTGCCGGGCCATTCCAGTCCTGATGTGTTGGAGTTTCGGCCTAAAAAGCTGGATCCGGCGCGAGAGGCATTCACTACACCGGGAATGTCTCTGAGCTGTTGTTTGAAGGTATCCCAGCTTTCCCCGATGTCGCCTTCAACAGGGAAGGTGATCAGGTTTTCTTTTTGGTAGCCCAGGTTTTTTGTTTGGGTAAATTGAATTTGCTGATACACAACAATGGTCGAAATGATTAATATGACTGAAAGCGTAAATTGAAATACTACCAATCCTTTTCGGGCAAAAGCTTCACTTCCGGAAATTTTGAGGCTGCCTTTTAAAGTCTTTATGGCTTCGAACGAAGAGAGGTAAAATGCCGGATAACTCCCTGCTACCAATCCTGTAAAAAGTGCCGTTCCTATAAACATGAAGAGTAGAGATGGCTCCCCATAATTTACGGTGATGGCTTTGTCAGTCAAGTCGTTAAAAACAGGCAGACTCAATTCGACCAAAAACACGGAAATAAGCAGTGAGAAAAAAGTTATGATCATTGATTCGCCGATAAACTGGCCAATCAGTGAGCCTTTGCTGGCCCCGATTGATTTTCGGATGCCGACTTCTTTGGCCCGTTTGGTCGCTTTTGCAGTACTCAGGTTCATAAAGTTGATGCAGGCGATCAACAGGATAAAAACAGCCACAATCGTGAAAAGTTGTACGTAATCAATTCTTCCGCCGGCAACTTTACCATTTTCAAACTGACCGTACAAATATAGATCGGCAAACGGATAGACGAATAGATCTACATTAGAATCAATTTCAGTTTTTTGTTTTATAAAATCTTTGATCTTGATATTGAGCGCAGCTACGTCAACTTCGGGATAGAGTTTGGCGATGGTTGGCGGTCCGTTATTTCCCCAGTTTGTAGCCCAGTTGTTATCCTTTAGCCAGCTTTCAAATGGCAACACAAAATCGAATTGCAAGCTGGAATTTTCAGGAAGTTTTTCAAACACACCGGTCACGGCATGAACTTCTGTTCCGTTGATGGTGATAGACTCTCCGACTGCATTTTCAGAACCGAAATATTTAACGGCCAGCTCTTCGGCGATAACTACCGAATTAGGATTCGTAATCAACTCATTCCGGTTCCCATGCAGTACATTGATGTCCAGGATATGAAAGAAGTCGGGTCGAGCGTAGATGCCATTTTCTTTGAGTGATTTTTCCCCTTTGGTGAATAAGTAATTCATATTCCAGGTGTAGGTAGAGACATACTGGAATTCAGGGACTTCTTCTTTCAGGGCTTCAGATAAAATTCCCGGTGTAGATTGAGTAGTGAATTTGTCGCCGGAATAGGTTTGATGTTCCATCACCTGGTAGATCTGATCGGAATCTGCGTGGAAGCGATCGTAATTCAATTCATCCAGTACCCAAAGCAAAATGAGGATACTGCATGCCATCCCGATAGAGAGCCCGATAACGTTAATGATAAAGGAGCTTTTATGCCTCTTAAAGCTACGAAAAGCAGTTTTGAGATAATTTTTAAACATGGCCTAACCCGATTAATTGGTGATGTGAGTTAGACGTTAAATTTCGAGAAACGTTACAAGGATTTTTAAGCGATCAGCGATCAGCCGTCAGCTTTCAGTCCTCATAATCTGACGGCTGAAAGCTGATAGCTGACTGCTATTTTTCATTCACTTCTTAAACTGTCAACAGGATTCGCCACCGCTGCTTTTATGGATTGCCAGCTTACCGTCAGTAAAGCAATCACCAAAGCCGCACCCCCGGCCAGGGCAAAAATGCCGGGGCCTATTTCAATGCGGTAGGCAAAATCAGCCAGCCATTGGTTCATGGCGTACCATGCGATGGGGATGGCGATCACAAATCCCAGGATCACCAATTTCACAAAGTCTTTGGAGAGCAAGCTCACAATATTGGCTATGGAAGCCCCCATTACTTTTCGGATACCGATTTCTTTGGTTCGACGTTCGGCAGAGAAAGCGGCAAGGCCAAATAATCCTAAACAAGCTATGATAATAGCCAGAAACGTAAAGCTTCTGAAAATTTCAGCTAATCGGTCTTCGGCTTTATACATGGAGTCGAATTGGTCATCTAAAAAGGCATAATTAAAGGGTGTTCCAGGCCCTATTTCAGCCCATGTATTTTCTATGAATGACATGCTTTGCCGCAGATTTTCCGTATTTATTCTAATTAAAACATTTCTAACCGAATAATTATTTTCGTGAATAATAAGTGGTGCAATGCGTTCTTTTAAAGATCGGTAATGAAAATCTTTCACCACTCCGACCACTCTAAATTGGGGTGAAAATCCCTCAAATGTTTTACCTATAGGTTCCTTCCATCCCCACTCGTGGGCAGCAGTTTCATTTATCAATACAGGGATGAAAGTTTCACCGGTGTTTTCATCTTCCTCTCTTACTGTTAATTCATTAAAACTGAGTCCTTCAATTAAGGGAACTTCAAGTGTATTTAGGAAATCCTCGCCGGCTGTAAAAGTGTTTATGTTAATTCTGGAATCAAATCCTTCAGGTTGTAGTGATAAATCCTGCTCAGAGGATGAGGGAATATTAGGATTAATATGGGTAACACTTTGGATACTTGTATGACTTAATAATTCATTTTTAAAAGCAGAGTAATTTTCTCTGAATTCGGTACCGGGACCGGTAAAAATGGAGACAATGGTTTCATCACTTAGTCCAAGACGTTTATCTCGGATATGATCCATTTGATATGTGATCACCAAAGTACTTATGATCAGGATGATGGAAGTAGTAAACTGGAAGACCACTAAAGCATTTCTCAAGGTGGATTTTTTTCTTCCACCGGTTGCTCCGCTGAAGATACTACTCGGATTGAATTTTGATAGGACAAATGAAGGATAAAGTCCGGCAATAAATCCAATCAGGAGAGTTATTCCAACTAATGATGAAACGATAAATGGATCAAAAAGATCAAAAGAAAGAGGTTTTCCGGTAAGATTGGCAAATAAAGGGAGAAATATTTCAACCCACAACAAGGCCAAAAGCATTGAGATTAGCGAGAAGACAAAAGATTCACTTAAAAATTGTTTTATAAGCCCGAATCTTTGGGCTCCAAGTGTTTTTCGAATACCCACTTCCATAGCTCGATCAGAGCTCCGGGCTGTTGCAAGGTTCATGTAGTTGATGCCTGCAACAAATAAAATGAGGAAAGCTATACTTCCAAAGATATATAAATAACGAACATCACTGTTGGGCTCAATCTCACGATCAAAACTGGAATAAAGATGGATGCCAGTTAAAGGCTGTAACTTGTATTGCATAATCGCTGCGATACTTTCCGGCTGATGGCGCTTTACTAAAGCATCCAATTTGTTTGAAATATCAGTGAGGTTTACTTCAGGGTTGAGCAAAACATATGTGTAACTACCCACGTGCCTCCAACTTTCGAAACTAGTTTCAGCATTAGGAGTTTTTGACCGGAGTGTTTCGAATGAGGTTAAAAAATTAATGGAAAAGTGAGAATTGTGTGGAGTATTTTCTAAAACTCCGGTTACCTCGTATTCATCAGGACCCCAAGAACCGCGAATGACTATATTTTTACCTATTGGATCTTTATTCCCAAAATATTTATGAGCCATTTCTTCAGATAAAACAATAGTAAAAGGTCGGCTTAAAGCTGTTTCAACATTCCCTTTAGCGAGGTTAAAACTAAAGACATTAAAAATAGATGGATCTGTAAAAAAGAATTTTTGCTCGTAGAATTTTTCATTTTCATATGCAACCATTACTTCCGGGAATCGCTTACTAATTCTTACCGATGCTACTATTTCAGGTATTTCCTGCTGAAGAGTAGGAGCCAAAAGGTTAGAGGTAGCGAGAGTTTGCATACTACGATCCTCAGATTGAAAATCTCTGTAAACACGGTAAATCTGATCAGAATTTTCATGATAACGATCAAAACTGAGCTCGTCTTGGATGAATAAGAATATTAACAGGCAACTTGCTATACCAATTGATAGTCCAATAATATTTATAACCGAATAGGATTTATTTCGGATTAGGTTTCTAAGAGCAATTCTAAAATAATTCTTAAGCATAATTCAGAAATCAGTTAACAGTTAACTGTTAAAAGTGATCAGTCTTTTAGTAACTGTTTACTGATCACTGCATGCTAAAACACTATGTTCAACAAGCGTGCCAAGAAAAAAAATGGCTTATAACGATACTGAAGGCAACTTGTATCCCCAAATATGTTCGTTATGCTACACCCGGTGTTCGAATGCGGACAGTGGGTTTTGAGCGATCAGCTCTCAGACTTCAGCTTTCAGTTTTATTGTGAAATAAACTGAAAGCTGATCGCTGATGGCTGAAAGCTATCAAACATGAAACCCTTCCTGCATATTCTCAGTCACCACGTGGCCATCGAATAAGTGGATTACGCGGCGGGCGTAGTCAGCATCGTGGGGGGAGTGAGTTACCATCACGATGGTGGTTCCGGCTTCATTGAGTTCAGCGAGCAACTTCATTACTTCATCACCTCTGTCAGAATCCAGGTTACCTGTCGGTTCATCGGCGAGGATGAGTTTGGCATCGGCAACAACGGCTCGGGCTATGGCAACGCGTTGTTGCTGTCCGCCTGAAAGCTGCTGTGGGAAGTGGTTGCGGCGGTGCATCATGCCCATGCGTTCAAGAGCCGTTTCTACTTTTTCTTTGCGTTCGTCAGAATCAACTCCAAGATAGAGAAGTGGGAGCTCCACGTTTTCAAAAACGGTGAGTTCATCGATCAGGTTAAAGCTTTGGAAGATGAATCCAATGTTCCCTTTTCGAAGTTGAGCCCGTTCTCTTTCTGAGTGATCAGAGATCTCATGTCCGAGAAAGCTGTATTCGCCTTCGGAAGGATTATCCAGCAACCCCATAATATTTAACAGGGTAGATTTTCCACATCCCGAAGGACCCATAATGGCTACAAATTCCCCTTCATTAATTTCGAGGTTCACGTTGCTCAAGGCTGTGGTTTCTACCTCTTCGGTAGTGTAAACTTTTTTTAGGTTCTTGGTTTTGATCATGGTGTTTGGTGTTTAGTTATCGGTCTTTTTAAAATTTTTGTAAGGAATTCGGTTTTAGGTGCTCTAACTGTAAAGCTTTCAGCTGTCAGACTTCAGCCGTCAGCTTTTTTTAATTTTCAATTAATTTATAGGGTACTTATGAGAGATTTTAGAAAACTTTTGGTTTGGCAAAAGAGCCATCAGTTAACAATGGCTATTTATAAATCCACCACTTTTTATCCAAAAGAAGAAATGTATGGGTTAACCAATCAGATGCGAAGATCTGCTTCGTCGGTTCCTTCAAATATTGCAGAAGGATGTGGCAGAAACACACAATCGCAATTGGCATATTTCTTGAATATCGGAATGGGATCTGCCTCAGAATTAGAATATCAATTGATATTATCCAAGGATTTAGGATTTATAAACGACCAAATTTTCAAAGAACAAACAAATCAAGTAACTGAAGTGAAGCGTATGTTAACTTCACTTCACCAAAAAGTCAGTAGTGACTAAGCGATCAGCCGTCAGCTCTCAGCTTTCAGTATGGTTAGGAAGAACTGAAAGCTGAAGTCTGATAGCTGATCGCTATTCCAATACCAAAACTTCGTTATCTCCAAAAGTATCATAACTCGATGTTATCACTTTTTCACCCGGATCAAGCCCGAATTGCACTTCAAAATATTCAGGATTCTGCCGGCCCAGTCTAATATCTCTTCGGTAGGCCCGGCCGTCCTCTTCATTTACAACAAATACCCAATTTCCGCCGGTGGTTTGATAAAATCCTCCGCGGGGAATCTGAATGGCACTGGCCGATTCTCCAAGTTCGAGTCTAATTCTCAAAGTCTGTCCGCGACGTAAATTTTGCGGAGCTTCACTTACAAATTCCATATCCACTTCAAACTGTCCGTTGTTAATGACGGGATAAATTTTGGTGATTTCCAGTTCGTGGGTCTTTCCGTCAAAAGTAAAAGTGCCGCTTAAACCAGGAATGATACGTGATAAATGATATTCGTCAATGGCAACGCGCACTTTATAGCTATCCAGAATATCTACTTGTCCAATACGCTCGCCGGATGAAATGGACTGCCCCTGATTTAATTCGATAGTACTCAATTGCCCTGTAATGGGAGCGGTAACGGCTAAATTATCCAAAATCTGCTGTACAGCTTCCAGGTTTTGATACATACGTTGTTCAGAATTATTTAATTGCTGCGTCTGTGTAATCGTCTGAACTGAATCTTTCTTGTACGATTCATAAGTAAGCTCATACCGGCGCTTCTGAAACTCATAATTATTCTTAGTGGTTTGAAACTCTTGCTCCGATATGAGATCCTGTTCAAACAATTTTAGTTGCCGTTCATATTGAGATCCCAGAATCTCCATTTGTGATTTGGCATTGGCGAGTTGTTCCTGAAGTCGAAGCGTATTTTGTTCCAGGTTGAGCCGGGAATTACGAACGTTGTTTATCTGATCATATAGCCCGGATGTCTGCTGCATCACCTGTAATTGTAATCCTGAATTGGTGAGTGTGAGGATGGTATCACTTTTCTGAACCATGGTCCCTGATTCAAGGAACACCTGTTGTACTACTCCGCCTTCAATGGCATCCAGGTAAATAGTTTGAATGGGTTGAACCGTTCCGGTCACCTGAATAAATTCCTGGAAGGCATCTTCTTGTACTTCAGAAATAGTAATCTTATCGCGATCTATATTTAGTGTAGAACGCACATCCATAAACCAGAAAGCGTAAATACTCAATCCAACAAAAGCCAAAATAGCTGCAATTGTGAGAATTCGTTTAACCGTCCAGGTCTTCTTTTCAATTTTTCGATCCATTCCCATAAGGGTAAAAGCCTAAGTATTTTAAAGTGATGCGATTATCGTTTGCATTGAATATAAGCTTTCAGGCTTGAGCCGTCAGCTGTTAGCTTTATTTCAAGATGCGTGCCAAACTAAGCCAACCATCATTAAAAATGAAATAAGGATGATTCTTTCCTAATTAATGTTCACATTCCAACACTTTGTGTTCGATATCGGACAGTTCATCTATGCCAACATATCTGTAAGACTGATTTAAAGCATAAATGTTACAATTGGTACGAAATTAGCAATGAGGACAGTGTTTAGGTGTTTAAGTGTTATGGTGTTTTGCTTGAGTTTCAAAATCACCATAACACTTAAACACTGGCGCACTTAAACACTTAAAATGAAGAAAACCGGACGAATTTTAGTTGTTGACGACGATACGGATGTGCTGAATGCTGCGCGATTGTATCTGAAGCAACACGTTGAAAAAGTAGATGTGGAGAAGACTCCAAAGCTGATTCCCTCACTCATGAAGGAGTATGATTATGATGCTATTCTCCTTGACATGAATTTCCATGAAGATGTAAGTAGCGGGGAAGAAGGATTCCATTGGCTTGAAAAAATCCTGGAGATGGATTCTGCTATGGCGGTTGTATTAATAACCGCATACGGTGATGTTGAAAAAGCTGTACAAGCAGTAAAAAAAGGGGCGGCGGATTTTGTACTCAAACCCTGGCAGAATGAAAAGCTGTTGGCTACGGTAACTTCGGCAATGAACTTAAGTCAGTCTAAAAGAGATTCCCAACAACTCCGTACCCAAAATGCAGCTCTCAAAGCTGATATGGAACAGCCATACCAAGACATCATCGGAACAAGCAGGGCGATGGAGCAGGTTTTTCAAACCATTGAAAAAGTGGCGAAAACAGATGCTAACGTACTTATTACCGGGGAAAATGGAACCGGGAAGGAATTGGTGGCACGGGCTTTACACCGACGCTCTAACCGAAATGAAAATGCATTTATTACAGTGGATATGGGGGCACTTCCCGAGAGTTTATTTGAAAGTGAATTGTTTGGTCACGAAAAAGGAGCGTTTACTGATGCAAAAGAATCCCGTGCCGGTCGCTTTGAAATTGCCAATGGTGGTACGCTTTTTCTGGATGAGATCGGAAATATCCCGATTCAGCTTCAACCCAAATTATTATCGGCGTTGCAAACGCATGAAATTCGGAGAATCGGCTCCAATAAAACAGCCAAAATTGATATTCGCCTGATCTGTGCAACAAATGTGAATTTGACTGAAATGGTTGAAAAGCAGGAATTCCGTCAGGATCTGTTGTATCGAATCAACACCATAGAAATAAAACTTCCACCACTTAGGGAGCGCATAGAAGATGTGCCATTATTAGTGGATCATTTTCTAAAAAAATATCGTACGAAGTACAAAAAGAGTATCGCCGGTATAACCGATCAGGCAATTGATCACCTTCAGGATTATCACTGGCCTGGAAATATCCGTGAGCTGGAACATGCAGTTGAACGGGCAGTGATCATGACCGATGAAAAGGAGATTCAGAAAGGCGATTTTTTACTGACTTCAGCATCGGGACATGATCAGAAACTACCTGTAGCTGGACTGAATCTTGAGGAAGTTGAAAAGACCGTGATTCGCAAAGCGATGGATAAACATGAGGGGAATATTTCTCATGCCGCTGATGAATTGGGCCTGACCAGAGCCTCACTGTATCGAAGATTGGAAAAGTATGGGTTGTGAAAAGAGCTATCAGCAGTCAGCCATTAGCTTTCAGCTAATTTCTACCAAAAGAGAATGTAATGATCAAAATAGGCATCTTAATTTTAATTAAACGAAAGCTGAAGCCTGATGGCTGACTGCTGATAGCTAAAAAATGAACTTCTTTAAATCCTTTCGGTTTGGAATCATTATTCGCGTGCTGTTGCTGGCGGCAACGCTGCTGGCTTTGGTGTATCTGATCCTGGAGACAAGCTATTATGTGAGTATGTCAATACTAGGGGTAGTGATTATCGGGCAGATCATCACAATGGTAAAATACCTGGAGCGGACCAATATACTATTGACAAGATTTCTCGAAGCTATTCGCTATTCTGATTTTACGGGGACATTTAGAAATCAGGAAATGGGCAGTAATTTTGATGAATTGAATGAATCGTTTAGTAAAGTTATAGAGCGGTTCAAAGAAGAGCGTAGTGAAAAAGAAGAAAGCATTCGTTACCTGGAAACGGTGGTGCAACATATTGGTATTGGGTTGGTTTGCTTTAATGGAAAAGGGGAAGTTGCACTTTTGAATACAGCTGCCAAGCGATTGTTTAAAGTGGCAACATTGAGGGAAATAGAATCACTAAAAGATATTTCAGAAGCACTTTTTAAAACGGTTCAAAAATTAAAAGGCGGTAACCGAAGCTTGATTAGGGTTTCCGTTCAAAATGAGCCGTTGCAGCTAGCTATGTATGCAACAGAATTCAGGATGCGGGATGAAGCATATAAACTGGTGTCTTTCCAAAATATTCATACGGAATTGGAAGAGAAGGAAATGGAAGCCTGGCAGAATTTGACACAGGTTTTGGCACACGAGATCATGAATTCCATTACACCGATCTCATCCTTATCTGCCACGGTTAAAATGCTGCTCGAAGAAAATCTTAGGTCCGACAGTGAGCAAGTGTCGTTGAACAGAGAAACAGTGGTGGATGTAACAGATGCATTAAATACGATCAGCAACAGGAGTCAGGGGTTGATCCGCTTTGTGAATTCATATCGGGACTTTACCCAAATTCCCGAACCTAATGTAGAGCTTTTCAGTGTAAACGAAGTACTGCTTCGTACTGCAAACCTCATGAAATCGCAGGCAGATTCAGAGGACATCAAAATCGAGGTTCAAACAGAACCGGAAAGCCTTGAGCTTACGGCTGACCCACATCTCACAGAACAAGTGCTCATAAATTTGGTTAAAAATGCGATTCGCGTTTTAAGCGATCAGGATGGAGGAAAGATCCTGATGAAAGGTGAAATTGAGGAATCGGGTAGGGTAGTTATCAAGGTTTGTGATAATGGACCTGGGGTTAAAAAATCGATGTCTGAAAAGATCTTCATCCCATTCTATACGGTATCTGGAGATGGAAAAACAAAAGGCTCAGGAATTGGGCTCAGCCTATCCCGACAGATCATGAGGCTTCATGGTGGTAGCTTGATCTTGAACTCTGAAAAGGGGAAAGGATCGGTTTTTACGATGCGGTTTTAGATTATCATAGATTGGCTCGCTTTTATTCCTGAGAGGATCGCCCAAAACACTCAGATCTCTCCATTCAAATACTGCAATCGCAGCGGCTCCTCAAATTTCTCGATGGCATATCGCAACATCGTTCGGGGCATGGTCTCATAATGCTTTTTCAGGAAGGATTCTTCGACTGCCAGATCACGATTTCCTACCTCCCGTAACATCCAGCCAACGGCCTTTTGAATCAGGTCGTGATCATCGTCGACAAGAATTTCAGCGATCTTTATGGAATCAGAAAAATCGCCTGTTTTAATAAAATGGTAACAAGTGATCATACCGATCCGTTTTTCCAGAGGTCATCAGATTTAGCAAAATCATAGAGTAAGCCTCGTTCTTTATCTTCGAGGAATGGTCCCAAAATTTTGTAACACGAACTATCTATGATATCCCAATTATTGAATCCCGAAAGGTTGTTCAGGTATAAGTAAGTCATCTCTTCCAACATTTCCTGGCCGCCCTTTTCAACCTTGTAGACCATTAGTAAAGCTGCGGTTAGCCGGACTTCGTGGTATTCATTTTTCAACAAATGCTTGATTTGAACAGAGGGCAGGTCACGATACTTTTTAGCCATCTTTCGTTGATCAGGAACATTAATGCCCAGAAATTTATCTCCTTCTCCATATTCTCCTGGGCCGGTTTTGAAAAAGGGAACGGAGTGTTTGGACTTTTCCGGATCGGCTACTGATTTTAATTCCCGGATTACTTGGTCTGCTTTCATTTTAGAGCAAGATTGGTTTTTAGATTAAAATAAGTAACCGAAATATCAATAGTGAGTCATAAAAAAACGCTCCGACGCAGAGCATCGGAGCGAGTGATAGTGGGGGTATTTTGAGCAACAGGTCCAAGCGAGACGCTTGAACCATGTTTACTGCCATTTCTGCTAAAATATATTAATGTACTCCAAAACAAGTACACTGTAATCCGGCAGGAGCAATGGTATTTGCGTGCCAGTCGAAGCGCTCATCGTATCCGTCGCGTTCCCACCAGAATGGAAGCCGCTCGCGTTCCTGATTCCCTACTTCGTTCATGGTAGCAGCATCAAACAATCGGCCGTTCACCATGGTATGTGTTACAGAGTTAGTATTGCGAATATCATCTAATGGATTTTCATCAAGTACAACCAAGTCAGCAAGCTTGCCCACTTCAAGGGACCCGATCTCATGATCCATACCTAAATAATGAGCTCCGTTCAGTGTTGCAGCTCGGAGGGCTTCCATGTTAGTCATGCCGCCTTGCTCAAACATCCATAGTTCCCAGTGGGCTCCAAGTCCTTGCAGCTGTCCGTGAGCACCAAGGTTGACTTTAACCCCGGCATCTGTAAGCATTTTACTTGATTCTGCCGTTAGAATATGTCCGTTTTCATATTCCTCGTCAGGGATCATGGTACGGTGGCGGGAACGGGGATCAATCACGCTTCTTGGAGTGAAAGTCAGTAGACGTTCATTTTCCCAAACATTGGTTTTTTGATACCAGTAGTATTCACCACTTATACTTCCATAGTTCACCACATGGGTTGGCGTGTAACCTGTCTCACTGGCACTCCAAAGTTCCTGAACATCTTTGTAAAGAGGCACAACCGGCACATTGTGTTCAATTCCCGTGTGTCCATCTAAGATCATGCTCATATTGTGTGTAAAGTAAGAACCACCTTCTGGCACAACCATCATTTCCAGCTCTTTAGCTGCTTTTATGATTTGCTGCCGTTGCTCACGTCTCGGTTGGTTATAGCTTTTAACTGAGAAAGCTCCCCAAGCCTTGGTCCGTTCTAACGCAAATAAAGCATCGTCATAACTGTTGATCTCGGCTTTGATCGAGCCATCAGCTCCGTATAATATTACACCGGTTGAGAACACCCGGGGGCCGACCATATCTCCTGCTTTTATAGCTTCGGAATGAGAAAAGATCATTTCGGAATTTGAGGAAGGGTCATGGACAGTAGTAACCCCATAAGCCAGGTTTGCAAAATATTCCCATTGCTGTTGTGGACTTACTCCCAGGCGAAAGTTTCCAACATGAGCGTGAACGTCAACGATACCGGGCATAATAGTTTTACCTGTAGCATCAATAACTTTTGCTCCGGCGGGTACTTCAATATTAGTACCTATAGAAGATATGCGATTTCCGTCAACTAGAAGTGTTCCGTTTTCAATTACGGTATCTCCCTTCATAGTGATGATTCGTGCATTAGTAAAAGCGATCTGCCCTTCGGGTACATATGTTTCCAGGTCCAATTCTAATTTTTGGCCTTCGGCAGGAGGCTCAGGTAATGAATCAGGAGCACCTTCAACAAATTGAAACGTATCTTTTAGGTCTACTGTAAAATATTCTTCACCCAGAGTCCAATGAATTTTTTCACTATCAGAAGACCAATGCATGTGGTAACCGGCTTCTGATGAAATTTGTTTTAAAGGAAGGGATTTGGTATCTGGATTCAGTTCAATAGTTTTTCCGGTTTTTGGAATAGGTGCTACATATACTTTGTGAAGGTTTGAAAAAGCCATCCATTCTCCATCCGGGCTTGGGGAAAATTCGTGGCCATAGCTGGAAGTGAAGTGTGTACGTTCATCTTCGCCACGCAAGTTCACACTCTTATAAGATTTGTTGATAGAACCAAAAATATATCCACCGGTTTGATAATAAATACGATCATCTTCAGGACTGAATTGGGGCATTGCACCTTCATCTGTGATCATGGTTGTTGAACCACCGCTGGCTGGAATGGTGTAAATTCCAGGATTTAAGGTGTGAACAAATCCCTGCTGGCCATTTCCGCTTTCTTTACGAAAAACGATGGTGTTTCCATTGTTGGAAAAAGAAGGTTCGCGATAAATACCTTTATCTGTTGTTACTTTTCGTGAGGTGGATGGATTAGGCCCTGCGTTCAATTCCACAACATTTATAGCTCCCATATTTTCATCACTCCATGAAACATATACAACTGAGTTACCATCAGGAGAAAAAGAAGGCTCAAACTCAAATTCATCAGAATCGGTCACACGCTTTGGTGTACCGTCGGGAAGCATTTTACTCCAAAGATATCCGGCCGCACTCCAAACTAAAGTACGTCCGTCAGGTGATGTTCTCAATTGTCGCACAGCTTTTACACGAAATTCTTCCGGTGCAATATCCTGCTTAAAGCGAACAGCATTTACAATGTTATGGGAAGATTCTGCTTCAAAAGGAATAACTTCGGAAACTCCGGTTTCAGTATCAATTTTATTGATTTTTCCATTTGCCCATGCTATGATATGCCGATTATCAGGCAGCCAGTTAAAGTTTGGATAAACTCCTGAAATAGCCCATGCTTCCTGCTGATCTTTGCTCATATTTTCATAGACAGGCCATTCGCGACCGGTATCCAGATCACGCAAAAACAAAACAGATTTAGTGCGTACACGTCTTATAAAAGCGAGCGTTTCACCATCCGGTGAAATTTGAGATCGAACTGCACCGCCATTTCCACCGGTTACAGTCTCAATCTCACCTTCTTCACGATCATAGCGACGTATCACATAGATTTGGCTGTTAGGATCTTTGTTATACTGAAAATACCCGCCGGGATAAACGTCCTGACTGTAGTACACATAACGACCATCAGGGGAAACCCAAGGCTCTCCTATATCTTGCTGGTCATTAGCTTTTTCAACCAATTGGATTCCGCTGCCACCGCTTTTGTGATACATCCATATTTCACCGGCGCCAAGCGAACGGGTAGAAGAAAAATGTTTTTTTGCAATGATATACTCTCCATCC
This sequence comes from Gracilimonas sp., assembly GCF_035704785.1. Classification (GTDB taxonomy): domain Bacteria; phylum Bacteroidota; class Rhodothermia; order Balneolales; family Balneolaceae; genus Gracilimonas. The sequence goes on from NZ_DASSWP010000004.1 coordinate 16,944, forward strand.
GGAGTCCAAACCGCATTATTCAGTAAGCGGAAGCTTTCATCAGTAACTTGTGTTGCGTTTTCGCCATCAACGTCCATTAACCAAATATTGTCGCCACCACCTGCATCGCTGGTAAATGAAATTTGCGAGCCATCGGGACTGAAACGGGGTTGAATTTCATAAGCGTGTCCACCTCTAAGCAAAGTTGCCTGACCTCCTGCAACTGGCATAATGTAAATATCACCTAAGAGATCAAAGACGATCTGACTGCCATCGGGACTTACGTCAAGGTTCATCCAGGTACCTTCATCTGTGGTGAAAGTGACTTCGGAAGATTCACCCAGGTCAGGATTTGTTACATCCCATGTATCTTGGGCATAGGAAAGGGTAAAGCTAAAAAAGAGTGTAAAAAGCGTAACGAATAATTTCATCATAATACTATAGTTTGAATTTAGCCGAGTATAATAATTATTGAGATTAAAAACGGTAAATGTGGTGAGTTGGGAAGAGTCACAATTAGGTTTTGCTCTTAAATTTTTTAATAAAGTTTTTGGTGAAATCTGAAAGTACTAACCTTCCGCTTATTTCAGCGCGTTGTTCCAGTAGCAGATCCCAATCTTCGGTTCCTTTCCAAAGAATGGCTTTGAGATCCCGCATGGCTTCGGGACTGCTTTTTGCAAGCTGACCTGCAAGTTCCGCTACGGCTGTATCTAACTCTTTCGTAGTTTCTAAAACCCGGTTGAACATTCCTTTTTGTTGGGCAAATTCGGAGTTGTACCAGTTGGTTGCATCTACAGACATGGTTGAAAAAGCACTTTTCCCCACCTTACGTTCTACGGCAGGCCCAACCACAAACGGGCCAATACCCAAAGCCAATTCGCTTAACTTCACAGAGGCACTTTCATGAGCAAAAGTATAATCTCCGGCTGAGGCTATACCAACACCTCCGCCAACGGTTTTTCCATGAACTCTTACAATAATCAATTTCGGGCAAGTCCGCATGGCATTCAAAACTAATGCAAATCCCATGAAGAATTCCTTGCCGGTCTCGTAATCTTCAATAGCGATCAGTTCATCAAAAGAAGCTCCGGCACAAAAGGCACCATCTCCCCTGCTTTTGATCACTACAACACGAATTTCGTTATTTTCTCCGGCCTCAGTGATTGTTTGCGCAAGTTTTCTAAGAATGGCTCCCGGCAGAGAATTACCTTTGGGATGATAGAACTCGATGGTTCCGATGTTGTTTTCGATGGTAAGATTTACCGCTCCTTTTTGTTCACTCATTACTTAATTCACAGTTTAAAATTCAAAATTTAAAATTTCCTAAACTTGGTCTATATCCAACTTATGCTTCCGCTTCATCAATGTGAGAATAGTGTATTCAGCAACTATAATATCGTCTTGATTGGTGACTTCCACATCCCAATACACAACACCGAATGGGAACTTATCGTCTTTCTTTTGCTGGCGGACATTCTTCCGCTTTAATATCAGTTTAGCCT
>NZ_DASSWP010000003.1:0-2102 GCF_035704785.1 Gracilimonas sp.
GCACGGCTTTTTATCCGGCAGTAGGTGGCGCACTGGCTATCGTAGGCTGGCATTATCCATTTTTTCTAAGCTTATTGGCCATTCCTGTGGGGCTCTTCGTGCTCATAAGCCTTGAAAAAACCGGATCGTCCGGGGGGCTTAATATCTCAGAAATCTTTTCCAACGTAAGATCGTCCCTGATCTCCAAAAAAGTCATTCCTCTTTTCGTGGGGATATTTCTGACTTTCATCATGCTTTATGGAGGGTATATCACCTTTTTTACCATCCTGCTGGATGAAAAATTCAGCCAAAATTCTTTCCGGATCGGGATCATTTTATCCGGTTCTTCTTTTATGACCGCTTATGCATCTTCCCAGCTCGGAAAACTCACGGAACGTTTTTCTGAAGTTGCACTCATCCGAACCGCTGCTGTTTTATACCTGCTCATCTTTCTGTTTCTGCCTCTGGTTGAAAATATCTGGTGGTTCATATTACCAGTCACCGTATTTGGTGCTGCTCAGGGTATCAATATTCCCAGCATTTTAAACCTCCTCACCAGCTATGCCGATAAGGAATACCGGGCTGCTTTTCTATCCGTCAACTGGGTAGTGATGAGAACCGGTCAGGCACTAGGCCCTTATTTATTGGGATTGGTATACGCCGGAATCAGCCTTGATGCCACCTTCTACGCATCCGCTATTGCGGCCGGATTATTTGTGATCTCTTCCGTCTTTTTTATGAGAGTTGAGTGGTACAGCCAGCTTGAAGATCCCGGATCAGCACTGGGAGATCTGTAGAGATTATTCACCCCGTTATTAAGTTTCTGCTTAAAGAAGCTACCCAAGAATCTTGCCTTTCATCGAACTTACCGCTCTTTCAACTTGTTTGATTTAGTGAAATAAATCGAGACAAAATTAAAGACTATTTATCCAATGAGTGAACAAATGAAGGCCGCCTATATTGAAGATTACGGAGATCTTACTAACATTAATGTCGGCGAATTGGATAAACCTGAAGTCGGTGAAGGAGAAGTATTAGTACGGGTTAAGGCTGTCGGTGTAAATCCGGTGGATGCCTCTGTTGTCCGAGGCATGCTTAAGGATGCCATTCCCGGGGAGTTTCCTTTAATACCGGGATGGGATGTAGCGGGTGTAGTTGAAGAGGTCGGTCACTCGGTCAGCCGTTTTAGTTCCGGTGATGAAGTTTATGCCTATGCAAGACGTCCCAAAATTCAACACGGAACATTTGCAGAGTATGTGAGCTTACCGGAATCATACCTTGCCGAACGGCCAACCAATATTTCTATGGAAGAAGCCGGGGGAATCCCATTAGTGGGATTAACAGCCTATCAATCCATTTTTGATTTTGGAGAACTCAAAAAAGGCCAGACCTTATTAATTTTAGGTGCTTCAGGTGGCGTAGGCACTTTAGCTATTCAATTAGCGAAATCTGTCGGAGCAAAGGTTATTGGTGTGGCAAGTGAAGCAAATCATGAATACATGAAAGAACTCGGCGCTGATATCACGATCGATTACAAAAATAACCATGTGGGCGAAGCAGTTAAAAAAGCCCAGCCTGAAGGGGTTGACCTTATCTTTCATTGTTCACGTGGGGATTCTTTTTCACAAGTTATGGAAACCGATGTATTAAAAGACGGCGGAAAAGTTGTCTCTATAACCAAGAGCAAACCCGAAATCAGCAATGACATTGAATTTAAATACGTATTTGTAGAACCGAATGCCGAACAGCTCGAGCATATTACCGTGCTTGCCGATAGCGGTAAGATAAAAGTGCGAATTTCCAAGACCTATTCTCTGGATGAAGCCGGACAGGCACTACAGGAAGTTGAAAAACTGCATACCAGAGGTAAGCTGGTGATCACTCCTTAAAGAACCTGCTTATATATTTTCAACAATAAACAGCCGAATCTTCTGATTCGGCTTTTTTTATTAATGCTCGTCACGAAGCTCTCCCGATTCTCAGGATGATGCAGTCCCGGAAGCTCCAGCTTCCCCTCAAATACTTCTCTGAATATCTATTAAACCGCTCCCTCCCAAATAATCCCTCGCTGAAGAATACCGCCAATCCTCCGGTTTATCCACATACCCTCGCTTAACCGGGTT
>NZ_DASSWP010000094.1:0-12570 GCF_035704785.1 Gracilimonas sp.
ATATCGAACGCACCAACACCGATCATAAAATAGCGGTAAAGAATATGAAAGATGCCACCGTTATCGGTGACGAGGAGCGCATTTCGCAAGTGCTCATCAATTTCATCACCAATGCCATCAAATATTCCCCCGATGATGAAAATGTGGAAATAAAAGTCCAAAAAACCAAAAACGGCCATATTGCGGTAAGCGTAAAAGACCACGGGATCGGCATTAACAAAAAAGACCAAAAAAAGATATTCGAACGCTTTTACCGGGTCGATGGGGAAAACCAAGAGACCTATTCTGGTTTTGGGATTGGCCTGTACCTGTGCAACGAGATCATTAAACGCCACAACGGCAGCATAAGCGTGGAAAGCAAAAAAGGGAAGGGATCGGTTTTTACGTTTGCTTTGCCTTGTGAAAAGTAGGGAATTGAGATTTATAAGAATTTAGCCACGAGATACAATCTCGCGGCAGCGGGAGACGGGAAGACAAAGTGAACGGATTTGTATATTTGAAATATGCTTGTCATTTCGATAGTGAGGCGGGGAATCCCTTTGTGTACTTTGTGCAAAACTTTGCGGTCTTTGCGGTCTTTGCGGTTAAAAAAAGGCTGTTCAACTCTAAAAAATAAAATATGAAAAAAAAAGCCAATATTTTAATAGTCGATGACGACCCCGGTATCGGGGACATGCTCAAACTGTTGCTTGAAATGGAAGGGCATCAAGTGGTGGTTTCCCAAAAACCCATGGAAATGGAAGCAAATATCAAAAAACACGGGATAGACCTTGTTGTGAGTAATTAATTTGACTCTAGTTTAGCAAAACCAACTGTCTTACGATAAATATCAGGTGATACTCCTACCTTCTTTTTAAAAAAACGACTGAAATAGAATTCATCGTCATAACCTAAAAAAGCAGCAACTTGTTTCACTGGTTTAGAAGTTAGATAAAGTTCTCGTTTCGCCTCAATAATAATCCTATTTGAAATTAAGGATGAAGTCGTTTGATTGAGGTATTTCTTGACGATACCGGCTAAAGTTTTAGGACTTACACTTAGTTCATCTGCGTATTCTTGGGGAGAATGGAGTTTGCAATAATTACTCTCAATTGCATCGACTAAATTTTGTAAAATTTCTGTTTTTGAATCTGACGTTCTGGGAGTTAATTGTTGATCAAATTGTTTCTTATGTCTGACCGCTTCTATTAAAAACACTTTTAAAAATGCCACAAGAACTTCATGCTGAGCGATTGAGTCTTTGTCCATCTCTTTCGAAATTTGATCAATCAAATTAAGAAATAGGCTTTGCTCGTTTACAGTAAAATAGGGTAAACCATGGAAATTATTAAAAAGGAATCCCTCGGTCTCTATTTCGTTTTGATGTCTATATGTACAAAAAAAATCGGGATGAAAATTCAATAAATAACCCTGACACTTTTCTTCAGAACGTATCATGAAAGGTTGATACGGAGCCAAACAAATCATTTGATTTCCTTGCAATTCAAAACTTTGAAAATCAACGCTTAGTTCATAGCTAATTCCACATAACAAAACGATAGAATAATAATTTCTTCTTTGTAAATGATCAAACTGGCTTAGGTCGTTGAGCTCTTCTAATCTAAACGCAAGTTCTCCGTTTTGTTTGTCTATAATTATTTTTGCCATACTAAATTTATTTTTTAGCTCATTCAAATTTAAAAAAAAAGGAGTACCTAAAGCACTCCTTTCTTAAATCAAATATTTATTTTGAAGCTAGAATGTTAATTTTTTGAATTGCTGAAGCATCAAAGCCTTCCAAAATTACAGGCGCATTCTCCATCAACGCTGCTGCTACTTTCCCTGTCAAATGAGCATCTCTGCCAGCGTCATCTGCAAACGTATCGAAAATGGCATAGGTTTCTTCATTGATTTTAAAAGCATACCAAGATAAAGTTGCAGGCTCAGAACTTACCAATGACTTGCCCGCTTGTAAGAAATCCTCCACTGCAGATGTCTTTCCTTCTTTGGCTTTCATAATCACCAACAATCCGTTATTCTGATTACCCACTTTATGATTACTTGCCTGAACATCAACAGTCTTAATGTCTCTGCTAGGATCAAAACCTTCTAAAAGATCTCCAGCATTGGCCAATAAGGCTTTTGCCACTTCTCCATTTAAGTGTGCCTGTCTGCCCTCTTCAGCTTCAAATGTGTCATAAATTCCGAAAGTTTGTTCATCTATTTGAAATGCAAACCAAGATTCAGTTTTTGGTTCTGCATTTACCAATGATAAACCACCTAGAAGAAACTCTTTCACTTCTTGCTCCTTACCTTCTTTCGCTTTCATGATTACTAATAATCCGATTTTTTCATTTTTTGTGTTGACCATAATATTACTTTTTTTAGATTGAGAAAATGTTTGAATTGTTATTCCTAGAATGAGAACTAGGCTACTTAATTTGATTAAACTTTTAAATTTCATTTTAACTTATTTTTGTTACACTGCAAATATAGAACTAAATAAGGGGCCTTGGAATGGAGAAAAGAGACTTAAGCATGGACAATTTTCCAGTGACAATGAAGAATGTAAAAAAGCTCATAACACTGTATATGAAATCATAGCTCCCATTGGGGCGCTACGCTTCATATACTAAACGTTAGAATAATTTCCAATCCTTCCATAAATCGCCCTATAACCAGCGTTTCAACGCGGACTTGGCCACTGTTTGTCTGTTCAAAATTTCTTGGCTTATAGTAAACCTTTTTTTGTTGGCATTCCTAATCAAAAAGGCCAAGCCGGTTAAACGCCAAACCGTTATATTTCTAACTCAAAATTTAATAATGCGACTATTTCATCATTTAGTAAAAGTAATTTCTGTTCTATTTATCATTCTCATTACCTCAACCGATTTTGCGAAAGCTCAAATATCAGTAGAGGGTGGTTTTTCAGTTGGCTTTAACCGCCATACGTTCAGTGTTGACGACGACAGTGGCATTTTACGGCCGGGTATAGCATTAGCAGGAACATATGGGTTCCCTATTCTTATCAAAAAAAATAACTGGGAACTGCACACGGGATTTTACGCTAATGATCTTTCACAATCCTTTTATTTTGCTACTCCGAGTGGAGCTACCTATGGGGAGCGATCTTATTCCAATGGAATATCCAGCTACAAATTCCCGCTGCGAATTGGCAGGACAATACGATGGACGGATATAACAAGCTTATCTCCTCAAATTGGTTTTTCTTGGCTTACAAATCGAAGAACAGGACAAACTGGTTCAGGAGGTGGAAGTTATGGATCAAGGGTTGAATATTCCTTCGAAAACAGAGCAGTCAATAAAAATAAATTCATGGCTGAAGCTGGTCTTGCCATCAATTTTTCAGTTTTTCGTAACTTAGTATTGACATTGGGAGCGCAATATTCTTTAGGTCTCCAAACTGTACAAGAATTTGATGTAACATACCAACTCAATGATCAAACCTACGAAGGTACGGTAAACTCTAAAGGGAGTGGTTGGAAATTTAATTTGGGATTGAAAATACCCTTATATAGCGGAAACAGATGATAAAGAAATATAACAGCGCTTCAACTCGGACAAGCCTCGCCGCTCCGCGGCCACTTTGAAGTTCTTTTTTCCAAAAGTACATTTTATAAAACTCAACTTTAGCTTGCCTGCCGGTTACGCGCCAAACCCTTATAAAGCTTAACCAAATTATGAAATGAGAATAATTGGACTATTTATATTTTTACTATTCAGCTTCACAGCTTTTGGCCAAACTAATGAAACCGCATACCCAGATTTTTCGGGAGAGGTCCTATCTGAAGTTTTACAAAACAAAGATTGGATTGTGATAGAAAGAGCGGAGGGATATTTAAATCTCGATCAAACCAAAGACATTGTTATCGTTTTACAATCAGGAAATCACCGTTTTACAAACTGTAATGAAAGCACCGAAAAATTAGCAGATGAAGAAAGAATTATTCTCGTTTTAACTTCAGAAAATGGTGAGCCGAGAGTAACTATACAGAATAATAAATTTATAGCTCGATCTGATGAAGGCGGGATGGCTTGCTATATAGAGCCCGATATTTCAATAGATAATGGACAGCTTACTATTTTTTATGAGCACCTTCGAGGTTATACAAGTTATATATTTGAATATGAATCTGGAGACATGATTCTTGTAAGCGCCGAAAGTACAGGCGCTTCCGCCGGGAGATTTGAAAAAGATTATTTTGATTTCAGAAAGGGAATCATCAAATCCGAAAAAGGGAGTATTAGCTCAGACTCAACATCAACTGAAATTATTCCTATTAAATTTGACGGATTTAAGAAGTTGTCTGAATTCGGGGAAAGGTTCGACTGGAAAGTAGCAGAGTACAAATATCTTTAACGCCCTACAAATAGGCGCATTAACTGGGTACGCGGATTTGCTGTTGGTTTCCAGGGTTGCTTGTTTTACATTTTTAGCCGTTTATTAACTCATAATACCCGCGCCCGTTAAACCTTGGGGCGTTATCTTCTAAACTTAAATACTGACTTTATTATGCTAGAATTTATTAGTGGCCTACTTATTGACTTAAGTTTAATCGGTGGCATAATTTTATTTGGATTAAGCTTTTCCAAGAAGTACAGAAAACATAGATCCAAAATGCTTGTTGTTAGTTTGATATTAATTGCCGTTGGTTTCATCTTCCTGGATTACTCTGCTGTGATAGAGGCTTATCAAAGCGGTTTTGAATCCGGAAGAAATATCTAAACAACTTAGTTTAAAATATGGCAAGGCGTTTGAAGTGGACTCGTTTAGGGTTCGGAACTTTAATTTTAACAACTCGGCTCGCCGCTTAAACGCTGGGTCGGTATACACCTTAACCTTAATGTAAACCCATGGAAGAGTTTGAATTAAAAATAGATTTAAATACACCTTACATAAAAACGATTCATTTTTTAGGAGCAGCATTATTTGGATTTTTTGTAGGAGTAATTTTTTTCAACTTAAAATATGAGGGGGACATTGACTGGATAAACTCAGCAACCGGAATTATGTGTTCTCTGCTCTTTGCGTTTTTTCCAGGTGCAGCAAAAAAACAATCACTTACAATAAATGAGACAGGAATTTATTTGCAAAACTACACCTTTCATTGGGGACAAAAGAAGGAAGTAACGTGGGAAAAAGTTAGGGAAATTAGGGTTCACAAAAATGCAATTGAAATCAAAAATAGTATAGGATCAACAGAAAAAATTAATTTACCTCTTCATACTAAAAGTCAGCTTGAGGATTTAAGAACCTATCTAAAGCAAGTTGCGAAAATTAAAGAACTTGAATTTATAAAATAGCCAAAGGTGTACCTAAGCATTCTTCCCGCAGACGCGCCATTTTTTCCGTTGCACCACTCCAGATTGCACCATTAAGCTCAGCCTCAAACTCATATAGAACGCAAGTTTGGAACCATTGATTAGTCAAATTTAAAGCAAATATTTTATTTCAATGAACAGCTGGTTTGTTTACATCATCCGATGCGCCGACGGTAGCTTGTATACCGGATGCACCAATCATATCATACGTCGGTGGCATCAGCACAGACAAGGAACCGGAGCCCGTTACCTTCGAGCTCATCCGCCGGAGACGCTGGTCTATATGGAGGAAAAGAAGGACCAATCAGAGGCCTGTAAACGTGAATATGAGATCAAACAATTTTCAAAGCAGGATAAAGAAGCATTGATCGATGAAGAGTTTTAGCATGCCTTCTCATCCCAGATTCCTCCTAAGGAAACTTGGAGCTCCCGGTAATCTTTTCTGTTTTAAGAGGAGCGGTGACTTACGAGATCTCTCGAATTAACTTCAAAAATCGCTCATCGTTAATCTCAGATCAGCTTATCAAGATCTATTTCTCATAATAGATTATTCCACCCTCCTTATTTCCCGAAAGAAATTCAGGAACGCCATCGCCATTAAGGTCGGCAAAATGCGGAGCCACAAACTGAGTTACTTCAAAGGAAAATGGCAAAAGCTCTTTGATGAATTCCGGGTTCTCAGCATCACCTGTATTCCTGAAGAACAAAATACCCTCCACTTTAGAACCCAGGAACAGATCGAGGTCTCCATCACCGTCGATATCATAAAAAGCGGGGGTACTTCGGTGAGGGGCTTCAACGCCTGGAAAGGCATTTTCCACAAGTTTGAAGCCCGGCTCTTCGGCATTCCCTTCATTTCTGAAATACGCCACTCCTCCGCCTGACTGCCCCACCATCAGATCCATATCACCGTCGGCATCAAGGTCGGCTAGTTCGGGTACGGCGTTGCTTCCTCGCGGAAGCTCAAGCAGGGTCTCTGCTACCAGCTCAAATCCGTTTCCTGTATTTTGATAGTAAGCCACACCTCCCCTCCATCTGCCTAATAAGAGATCGTCAAGTCCATCACCGTTTAAATCGGATAATGTCGGAGCATAATGGTAGGCATCGGGAAGATCGAGAATCCCATTTTGATGAAATTCAGGATCATCTTGTGACCCCTTATTCTCAAAAATGTACACGATGGAGGAATTCCGATCGCCCGGATCGATCTTATTGGCCAGCAGCAGATCGAGATCACCGTCACCGTCAATATCACCGGTAGCAGGAATGCTTTCATTTCCCACATCAATGGTATTCAGAAATTGCTTGGTTTGAAGTTCAAAATCACCATTGGATCGCTGTTCGTAGAAATAGAAATTTTCACCCAAAGTCTGATTGGCATTATAAGCCCCCCCAAGCACACCGAGAAAAAGATCTGCATCGCCATCATTGCCCCAATCAGTGAGGGTTGGCGCATTATAGCCGCTGGTTTGAACGGGATCGCTAGGTGGAAACGGCCGCGGTTCACCCTGAAACTCAGGATTAGACGGATCACCGGTATTTTCAAGAAGCAGAACACTCGGTTCAAAGAAATCACCCCAGAAGATATCCTGATCACCATCGCCGTCAATATCCATGAATGCCATGGTGTTAGCTCCATGCATGGTGCCAAACTGTTTTACGATCTCAATCCCTTCAAAGTACTCCGTTACCAATTCAAATTGCGGGATCTCATTTTCATCCCGGCCCACAGACTCGTAACGTGTCAGAGTGCCTTCAAGTCGGCCTATAAACAGATCCAGCTTCCCGTTAGCATCAATATCGGTTACGTTGGGAATATTTTGGCGATCAGAGAAAATAGGTTCGCCGTTTACATCCCGGAGAGAATCTGCTGCCAGCACAAAATCGGGTTCTTCCTCCGTTCCTTCATTCCGGTAGTACCGAATATAACTGTAAGGCTGCTCGGTAAGCAGATCAAAATCCCCATCCTGATCCATATCCACAAACCGGAACCACTCCCCAATGTCCAGATCCTGAAATTTATTCGTTTTCCACTTGAGCGGGAATTCATCTTCGCTATCCTCAAATTCAAAGAACTTGAGATCATCGGTGTTCTCCTGCACAAAAAGATCAGGATCGTTGTCGTCGTCAATATCTACAAACTGGGGACGTGGAGCATTGAATCCTCCCAAAAAGGGAAACGGAATGCGTTCTCCTTCTTCATCATAAACCGGAAAGGGGTTAACATCTTGCTGATAGCTTTGGGATGAAGATTCCCCATTATCAGTGGCAGAGTTGGAAACCGCACAGCCGGAAATGATTGCTAAAGAGATAAGAATAAGTGTGAGGATTCGGGGCATTTTTATAGTGAATTTCAACTGATTTTCTAGCTTGAATTTACTTAACGGGCATTCGTGCCTATACCGGATGCATAATGTCCGACTTCAATTATCTTCTCGATCTCCCGGGTTTTTGTATTTATAATAACCACCGTTCCCCGCAGGTCCTGTCCCTCTTTAAGGCCATTGGGATTATAGTTCCCATTCAGGTTGTTATTGGAGATATACAGGTATTTCCCATCCTTTGATAGCGCAGCTCCATGAGGCTGTGCAAGTCCTTCCCCTTTAATCGTGGCCTCTACAGTACGGCTTTCCATATTGATGACCGAGACGGAGTGATCTTCCTTATTTCCCAAATAAACGTATTTTCCATCCGGTGAAAACACGGGATGCCAGGGCTGGGCTCCTACCGAAATACTTTCCTCCATCTTGGGTGAAAGAGGATCGGTGATATCAAAAATGAGCAGCTGCCCGGAAACCTGTCCGGTTGCCACCATTGTCTCTCCATCTGGAGATACTGCAAAGTTTACGAAGGTATGAGTATTACCGGGGATATTCGTAAGATTGGCCTCGTCAGACTCATTGTTAAGAGACAGGATCTGATTTTCAGAAAGGCTTCCTACAAAGGTCCATTTTCCATCGGGTGTGGTTGTAAGTGCGTGAGGCCGGGTAAAGAAGAGACCCACTTCATCCAGCACATTCATATCCGAGCGCTGTACAATGCCAAAACTTTGAGGCGGGTTTACGGCGCTCATCGACCTTCCCACATACAGCAAATTCTCGGTGGGATGCATTGCCAACAATCCCGGGACTTCCAGAACTGCTTCATCCACCAGTTCATTATCTCGGTTGAATTTAAGCACGCGATTCTCGCCGATCAGTGTCACATACCAATGTGAACCATCCGATTCTGCTACGGTGTGATGCGGTTTAGCGTTGGCTGAAAATCCAAGTTCCTGAAGATCTACGGTTGCCGAGATCTCATTGGTGGATGCATCGATCACCGTTATACTTGCAGAGCCCTGATTACAGACATAAATATATTGTGGCCTCTCTGCGGATTGAGCAAATATACCCGTGGTCAGGATAACGGATAAAATAACGGTAAACGTTATTTGCATTAAAATTGAAAATCGGTTTTTCATGGTCTCATCTCTCCTATAAATATAAAAATGGCAACTTCAGGTCAGTTTCATTAGAAATAACCCAAAGTTGCCACTATTATTTTAAATAAATTAATCGCGGTTGGCATCCAAGATAAAGAGTCCTTCGTTGGAGCTCGTCATCAGCACGATGTCATCAAAGTACGGGAAGTTACTCCATGTTCCTGAGAATCCGGCTGCATCTTCTACAAATGGATGGGTATCAAAAAATCCAACTCGTTGCGGTTCTTCAGGATTTGAAATATCGATCACCTGCAGTCCGCTTACGTAATTCGACTGATACATGGTATTTCCTTCAATGTATAGGTTGTGATCGGAAGCCGGGTTTTCTACAAAGAATTCATCCACGAACTGAGGATCGTCCAGGTCACTTACATCCCAGATAATAGTTCTTGTTTGGTCCACGTTTCCGGTCAGTTCATCCAGTTCATCATTCTGGAAGAAATAGCGATGATCTTCAGTCAACCATCCCTGGTGAACGTACGCGTGATCCGGATAAGAAGCCGTTGAAAGGGCAACAGGAGCATCTTTATCGGTTACATCTGCAATACTGATAGCTGTTTCATTGGCACCAAAGCAAATTTCGCTTCCCTGATGTTCTTCATCAGGACCATCGTAGATCACACATTGTGCATCGTGAGAATAACCGGTCCCGGCTCTTCCTGTGGTAGGATCTGCAAAACATCCGGCAAACTCAGGGTTGGCAGGATCCTGAATATTGATCATGTGCAAGCCACCGCCACAAGTTTCGCCGCCGCCGCTGCTACCAACTGCATAAGCAAAGCCGGTATCTTCGTTGATCACAATGTTATGCACGCTGTTCACATTTCGGTAGACCGTGGTTTCTTCAAATAACATAGGCTCTCCATCAAACTCACGAAGCTGAGTGAGGTCAAGTACCTGCATTCCATGTTCGCGGGCACCGTCAGCAACTACATAAACATGGTTTTTATACACTTTCATATCTCTCCATACATTGGGCTGAGCAGTATCTGTAAGTGGCAGATTTCCAACATACACCGGATTCAGCGGATCAGTTACATCCACAAAAGAAGTCCCTTCGTTACGACCAACGATGGCGTAATTTTTTCCGGTTTCTTCATCGGTCCATCCCCACATATCATTGAGCCGAACACCGCGGTCCCCGCCAATGGCACTGATCGGGAGGAATGAGATGAGGTCCACATTATTACAAAGAAAAATGTCTGCAGTTCCGTTTTCGCAGTTCACTTTATTCCCGGTAATAGGCTGAAGAACATCATCCCCTTCTCCAATTATTATCTCTTGGGTAGTCCACATTCCGGAATCATCCATTTCCATGATAGCGGCAGAACCTGCACCAAAATCTGCGCCGGTCAAGCCGACAACGGCTATATTTCCTTCCACAACTAATGTGCCTGCAAAACGGTCACCTTCGCCTTGATCAGACATCAACTTGGAAGAGCGCGTCCAGTTTCCTTCTTCATCACTTTCAAACTGATAAATGGCTCCATTTCCGCCATCTGCGCTTGGTGCTCCTACCCAAACTTTATCATCAGAAAAAGAGATGGCGCTTCCAAACATGTATCTCATTTGACTGTCAAAAGCTACCAGACGATTACTTTCCATCCACTCACCGGATTCTTCATCTTTGGAAAACACGATAACCGCACCGGAAGCTGAATTATGAAGAGGTGCTCCCACGAAGATCTGATCTCCTTTGATGTTTACCGTTGAACCAAATAAGCTGCGTTCATCTGCTTGCCTGCTGTTTAGAGTAGCCGCAAGATCCCAGCCGGAATTTTCATTCTCATATACATACACATTACCGTCTTCTCGCTCTGGGGCTCCAACTACCAAATTCATTCCATCCATGGCAAGGGTTGTACCGAATCCTGAACCGGCCGTGTCGGGATTGACGATTGTTTCTGCCTCACTCCAATTTCCATTTGAGTTCCGATAAACCACAATGGCTCCGGCTCCATCAGCATGACCCGGTGCTCCAACAAAAGCATGATCACCGCTCAGCAGTACGCTTGACCCAAAGTTTGCTTCTTCAGCATCAAAGCTAAGCCTGGCCGTTTCATTCCAGTTTCCATTATTCCTTGTAAAAATATATACAGCTCCATTTCCATTATTGGCACCGGCAGCTCCAACCAATAGCTGATCTCCATCGGCAGATAAAACAGAACCAAAGTTATTGCCAATCTCACCATCTGAGGCTTGGAGCTGAATCAATTCCTGCCAGTCATTTCCATCTTTAGTAAACAAGTATACTATTCCTGGTTGGTGGTAATTCGCAGGTTCACCGATAAAAACGATCCCATTTGAAATATCAACGGCTCGGGCAAAACCCTGCATGGGTTCAGCTTCTCCACCGGCCATGGTTTGTGCTTGCACCGGTAAATAAATTAAAGAAAACAATAGTAGCGGTATTAAATACGATAATCGTCTCATAAGAAGTTATTTGTTAAAGTGATGTGATTTTTAAATCAATATGGAATATAACGGGAGCTATGCAAAAAACAATAATTCTTAACGCCATTTAAAGCATTCAGATTTTAAAAAATATAAAAACCCCAATATTTACTGCATATTCGGGCATAATATATCTTTGCATTCAATTTCTATTGTCATTCACCTCGCAATTTATAAACGGCCCATGCAGTCGCACCCAATACAGCAGCCGTTCCGCCAAGGATGAGGGCAAGATTAAGTTCACGCTGAACACGTTCTGCTTTTGAAAGATAATCGGATCCGACTCCCTTCTTCGCTATGAAGCGTTCCATTTCTTCTATCTTCGCTTCTAATTCTTTTTGGGTTTTATTCTTCAAACTCATGATTCGTGTATTTAGTTTTTTCTTAGTTATTTATAAAAATCAACATAGTAAAGGCTCATGGAGTTTCATCGATAACAAACATGAAAGTGAAACTCTGTGGATTTCTAAACTTACATTTACAAATAAGCATTTCAATTCGCTGCCAGACATGCTATATTCCCAACCCCAAATTTGAACCTCAAAAAAGACAAAATGAGCGTATTAGTTGGAAATGACACCCGCCTGATTGTACAGGGATTTACCGGAAGCGAAGGAAGCTTCCATGCCGGACAAATGATAGAATACGGCACCAATGTTGTTGGAGGAGTAACTCCCGGAAAAGGTGGCCAAACCCATTTAGACCGACCCGTTTTTAATACCGTAGCAGAAGCGGTGCGAGAAGTGAAAGCCAATGCTTCCATTATTTTTGTACCTCCTGCTTTTGCCGGTGATGCCATTACAGAAGCCGCTTTTGCCGGAATTGAAGTTATTATTTGTATCACGGAAGGCATCCCTGTGAAGGATATGATCGTAGCTAAGCAGATCGTCAAGAGTCACGGCGCCACTTTGATCGGCCCTAACTGCCCCGGATTAATTACACCGGGTGAAGCTAAAGTTGGGATCATGCCCGGAAATATTTTTATCCCTGGTAACGTCGGATTGATCTCCCGCTCCGGTACGCTCACTTACGAAGCTGTTGATCAGCTTACCAAAGAAGGACTTGGACAAAGTACAGCCATTGGTATTGGCGGTGACCCGGTTATCGGAACCACTCACCTTGATGCAGTAAAACTGTTGAATGATGATCCTGATACTGAAGCTATCGTATTGATCGGTGAGATCGGCGGTACTGCTGAAGAAGAAGCCGGCGAATGGATCAAAGAAAATTGCAACAAACCTGTCGTTGCTTTCATCGCAGGTTCAACGGCACCTCCCGGCCGACGAATGGGGCACGCAGGTGCTATCATA
>NZ_DASSWP010000087.1:0-8015 GCF_035704785.1 Gracilimonas sp.
GCTTGTTTCTGAAATATGATTCATATTGAAATACTGTGATCCGTAGCATTAAAAGACTTTCAAAACCCGGACTTCGAGTTTATAAAGGCGGTGACAATGTTCCCCGCTCTCAGAACGGATTGGGTATTGTAATTCTTTCAACATCAAAAGGTGTAATGACCGATAAAGAAGCTCGCAAGCTTAACGTAGGCGGCGAGATATTGTGCACCATTTATTAATAAACAGTTTTTGAACTATGTCTCGAATTGGAAATCTACCGGTACCTATTTCTGATAAAGTTGAGTTCAGCATCAACGCTGATAATATTGCAACTTTTAAAGGAGAAAAAGGAACTAATACACTTCGTATTCATCCTAACATTTCTATCGAAAAGAATGATAGTGAGCTCGTTATCAAACGAAGCAACGATGAGAAATCAAACCGTGCCTTGCATGGTCTGTTTCGTGCTTTGATAAATAACGCAGTAGTGGGTGTTTCGGAAGGTTATACTAAAAAATTAGAAATAATTGGAGTTGGTTTTCGTGCATCGATGAGTGGTGATGTATTAGAACTTAACCTGGGTTATTCTCATCCTATTTTCTTTGTTCCGCCGGAAGGCATTACAATGGAAGTTGATACCAAGTCTGGAAAAAACCCCATACTTGTTATCACTGGAGTTGACAAAGAAATGGTAGGACAAGTGGCCGCTAAAATTAGATCATTCAGGAAGCCGGAACCTTACAAAGGTAAAGGTATCAGATACCTGGGCGAGCAAATTCGTCGCAAAGCCGGTAAGTCTGCTGCTAAATAGAGGAATTGAAAAATGAATAAGACACAACAGAAAAAAACTGAGCGTAGAAATAAGATCAGAAGACGTATCCGGTCTACTATAAAAGGAACATCGGAACGTCCCCGTTTGACAATCTACAAAAGCAGTAAATATACATATCTGCAATTGATCGATGATTTAGCAGGTGCAACACTTGCCGCCACTAAGGCAAATACAGGTGTTGATAATGCTAAAGAAGCGGGAGCAGAACTTGCGAAAGTAGCTCAGGACAAAGGAATTAATAAAGTGGTATTTGACCGTAGTGGTTATAAATATCATGGCATCGTGAAGGCTGCAGCTGATGGCGCACGCGATGGTGGATTAGACTTTTAATAGAATTGGGATAAACAATGCCTAAAATAAGAAGAAAACAATCTATACCTGCTGCAAATCTAAACCTTGAAGAAAAACTGGTTCACGTGAACCGTGTTTCTAAAGTAGTTAAAGGTGGACGTCGTTTCAGCTTTAATGCTATTGTAGTAGTTGGTGATGGAAGCGGTGTTTGCGGACACGGACTTGGTAAAGCAAATGAAGTGTCAGATGCTATTCAAAAAGGATTTGATAATGCCAAGAAAAACCTGATCCGTGTACCACTTACTAAAACAAAAAGTATTTATCACCCCATAGTGGGTAAAGCAGGAGCCGGGAAGGTTTTACTTCGTCCGGCAGCTGAAGGTACCGGTGTAATTGCAGGTGGTGCTGTAAAAGCGTTATTGGATGTAGCCGGAGTGCACAACATTCTGTCAAAATCACAAGGATCTTCTAACCCCCATAACATGGTTAAAGCAGCTTTTACTGCTTTAAAAGAATTGACAGATCCGGTTGAAGTAGCCCAGAGAAGAGGTGTTTCTCTCAACAAAGTATTTGAAGGATAATATCTAAAGGAATTTGATGATGGACTTAAGCAATTTAAAAGCACCGATCCCTAATAGAAAAAGCACTAAGCGTGTTGGTCGTGGACAGGGTTCCGGTCGTGGAGAACAATCGGGTCGTGGACACAATGGTCAGAAATCCAGATCAGGCCACAAGCAACGTGCTTGGTTTGAGGGTGGACAGATGCCACTTCAGCGCCGTGTTCCTAAATTCGGTTTTAAAAATTTCAATAGAACTGAAAATCGTGCGATAAACGTGCATACGATCAGTGAGTTTATCGAAGCTGGGAAATTAAATACTTCTATTAGCTTAGAAGATCTTGTGAATTCAGGATTAGCCAACAAAAGTGACAGAGTTAAACTTCTGGGTCGTGGCGATCTTGATCAAAAAATTGAAATCGAAGTGCACGCCGCCAGTGATTCTGCCAAAGAAAAGGTAGAAAAAGCAGGTGGATCATTAACTATAGTGCAAAACTAATAGTATTTACGGCGCATGAGTCTGATAGAAAACTTTCGCAATATTTTCAAAATCGAAGACCTTAAGAATCGTATTCTTTATACGGTTGGAATCTTAATGGTCTATCGGGTTGGTAGTTATATTACCCTTCCCGGTGTAGATGCAAGTCAGTTAATAGGAAGTACCGGAAATGCCGCCAGTAGTTTACTGGGGCTTTTTGACTTATTTGTGGGTGGTGCATTTTCCCGTGCTGGTGTATTTGCATTGGGAATTATGCCATATATTACGGCCGCCATTATAATACAGTTGATGGGCGCGGTTGTTCCTTATTTCCAAAAGCTGCAGCGCGAAGGTGAGGAAGGAAGGAGAAAGATCACTCGCTTAACCCGTTATGGTACAGTTGGAATTACTCTTGTACAAGCTATCGGTTTTTCGATAAACCTTATTTCCACAGCCCCACAGGCTATCGTGGTTAATGAGTTTGCTTTTATTATAACTTCTATGATTGTTTTGACCGCAGGTACAGTGTTTGTAATGTGGCTTGGGGAACGAATTAGTGAAAGAGGCATTGGAAATGGTATCTCACTGATTATTATGATCGGTATTATTGCTGCATTACCTGCAAGCTTCTATAATGAGGTAACAACCAGTGCGAATGCGATATTGGTTATTATTGAAGTTGCAGCACTTATATTAGTGATTGCAGCGGTTGTGATGTTAACACAGGGAACACGTAAGATTCCGGTTCAATATGCAAAACGTGTAGTAGGCCGAAAGGTTTATGGAGGTACAACCCAGTACTTGCCACTTAGAGTAAATGCAGCCGGAGTTATGCCGATCATTTTTGCTCAGTCCATTATGTTCATTCCGAGTACAATAGGCTCATTCTTTCCGGACAATCAAACTGTACAGTTTTTGACACAGTGGTCAGTAGACTTTACCGGATTGGTTTACTCTGTTGTGTTCTTCTTTGTATGTATGTTTTTCACATTTTTCTATACTGCTATTTCAGTTAATCCTAAAGAGATGGCAGATACTATGAAACGACAAGGCGGTTTTATTCCGGGTGTACGCCCAGGTAAGCAAACCGTAGAGTTCATTGATAATATTTTGACGAAGATCACCCTGCCGGGTTCTATATTCTTGTCGTTCGTTGCTATTCTACCTGCAATAGCAGTTAGTGTGTTTGGTTTAACGCCAGGCTTTGCTCTCTTTTATGGGGGAACAAGCTTGCTGATTATTGTTGGTGTTGCATTAGATACACTTCAGCAAATCGAAAGTCATTTAATGATGCGTCATTACGATGGCTTTATGAAGACCGGTAGAATCAAAGGCCGAAGAAGAGCTTAAGATGATCTATTTGAAGAGCGAATCGGAAATTGAGAAAATGCGTGAAAGTGCATTGATCGTTTCAAGAACCTTGGCGGAAGTTGGAAAAAATATAGAGCCAGGGGTTCAAACCGGTAAGCTTGACAGAATTGCGGAAGAATACATTGCCAAAGAAAAAGGTCGTCCTGCATTTAAAGGATATGGACCTAAAGGAAATGAATTTCCTGCAACACTTTGTATCTCTGTGAATGAAGAAGTTGTTCATGGGATTCCAGGTGAAAGAGTTTTAGAAGAAGGTGATATTGTATCCATTGATTGTGGAGTTGAAAAAAATGGATACTTCGGTGACCATGCATATACGTTTCCGGTTGGTGAATGCAGTGAAGAATCTTTGAAATTATTGAAAACCACCCTTGAATCTTTATACAAAGGAATTGAACAGGCCGTCCATGGAAACAAAATTGGAGACATGGCCAATGCTATTCAAACTCATTGTGAAAATGCAGGTTATGGAGTGGTAAGAGAATTAGTTGGCCATGGAATTGGGAAAGCGATGCATGAAGATCCATCCGTTCCTAATTTTGGCAGAAAAGGTAAAGGTGAGCGATTGCGTTCAGGTATGACGCTTGCTGTGGAACCTATGATTACAATGGGTTCTTGGAAAACAAAAACATTAAACGATGGCTGGACAGTAGTTACAGCCGACGAGAGCCTGGCCGCTCATTTCGAACATGATATTGTAGTTCGAGAAGGAAAGGCTGAAATTCTCAGTACTTTTGATTATATTGCTGAGCTCTCGGACAAAAAAGAAAACATATTGTATTATGGCTAAACAAGAGCCGATAAAACAAGATGGAGAAATAATAGAAGCATTACCTAATGCGCAGTTTCGCGTAGAATTAGATAATGGGCATGAGATTCTTGCTCATGTATCAGGTAAAATGCGTATGTATTACATTAAAATTCTCCCGGGAGATAGAGTGGCAGTAGAAATGTCACCCTATGATTTATCCAAAGGAAGAATAACATATAGATATAAATAAAAGAGGTTGTCATGAAAACGCGATCATCAGTAAAGAAAAGAAGTTCAGACGACAAAATAGTACGACGTAAAGGACGTCTTTACGTAATCAACAAGAAAAACCCTCGCCATAAGCAGCGTCAGGGATAATAGAATAACAGATTACTTATATGGCACGTATTGCTGGAATAGATTTACCAAAGCAGAAAAGAGGCGTAATCAGCCTTACTTATATTTATGGAATAGGCCGTTCAAAGGCTATTGAAATTCTTGACCGTGTTGGCATTGATCACAACGCAAAGGTTCAGGATTGGACAGATGATGAAGTAAGTGAGTTACGTAAGCTAATAGATGAAGAATATAAAGTTGAGGGTGCCCTTAGAAGTGAAGTGAACGGAGACATTCGTCGCTTGATAGAAATAGGAAGCTACCGTGGCGTTCGTCACCGTAGAGGACTTCCTGTTCGTGGGCAAAACACTCAAAATAATGCGCGTACTCGAAAGGGTAAAAAGCGTACTGTTGCTGGTAAGAAGAAAGCTGTTAAGAAGTAATTGTAATTGAGATAACCCATGGCTAAAAAACAACCAAAAGCATCTGTAGCTGCAAAGCGCAAAAAGAAAAAACAACTTAGCGATCCTAATGGGATGGCTTTTGTTAAGGCCACATTCAATAATGTGATCGTAACCATAACTGACGCTGACGGAAACGTGGTTTCTTGGTCGTCTGCTGGTAAAGAAGGATTTAAGGGTTCAAGAAAGAACACTCCTTATGCGGCTCAATTAAGCGCTGAAACTGCTGCAAAAACAGCACATGATATGGGCTTAAGAAAAGTTGCAGTATTTGTAAAAGGTCCTGGTTCAGGACGTGAAGCAGCTGTGCGTGGAATGGCAAGTTCAGGTTTGGAAGTTACTTCTATTAAAGACCGTACCCCACTCCCACATAATGGATGCAGACCACCAAAAAGAAGAAGAGTTTAATTGTAAGAAGATTGTATAATGGCAAGATATAGAGGACCAAAACAAAAGAAAGCCAGACGATTCAAAGAACCAATCTTTGGACCTAGCAAAGCTTTAGAGCGCAAACCATACGGCCCCGGCGAGCATGGGCGTTCAAGATTTAACAGAAAATCTGAATACGCTATTCAGCTTGAGGAGAAACAAAAGGCAAAATACACTTATGGATTGCTTGAAAAGCAATTCCGTAATTTATTTAAAGCTGCCTCAGCCAAAAGTGGTGTTGCAGGTGAAAATTTACTTCAAGCACTTGAATGTCGCTTAGACAATACTGTTTATCGTATGGGCTTTGCAAGAACCCGACGTCAGGCTCGTCAGCTTGTGACACATAAACATATTGTGGTGAACGGCGGAGTGGTGAACATTCCTTCTTTTGAGATGAGCCCGGGTGATGTAATATCTATTCGCCCTAAGTCCAGAAATCTGGAAGTTATAGAAGATTCTTTAGACGGATCATCCAGAAATAAATATAAATGGGTTGAAACAGATCCCAAGTCAAGATCAGGTAAGATGCTTTATGTTCCTACTATGGACGAAATACCTGAAAATATAAACGTTCAGCTTATTGTTGAGCTTTATTCCAAGTAATTATTAAAGATTAAGACCCTATTATGAGCAACTATAGCATTCAAATGCCCGAAACACTTAATGTAGTTGAAGATCAGGACAATTTTGGAACCTTTGTTCTTCAACCGCTTGAAAGAGGTTTTGGTGTAACGATTGGTAACTCTTTTAGAAGAGTTCTGCTCTCATCACTTCCAGGTATTGCAATTACTGCTGTAAAGATCAACGGTGTTGATCATGAGTATTCCAGTATTAAAGGAGTTAAGGAAGATGTTTATGAACTTATTTTGAATTTCAAACAAGTTCGATTTAAGCAGGTAGAACAGAGCTCCGGAGTTATTCATATATCAAAGAGTGGTGAAGGTGTATTAACAGCTAAGGATATTGACGATTCTACCGGTGAATACGATGTATTAAATCCTGACTTGGTAATAGGAAATCTGGCTGATGATGCTGAGCTGGAGATAGAATTAAAGATTGGCAGAGGTCGTGGATATGTACCTGCAGAAGAAATGACAGTTGAAGATGATGATGTAAGTCTGATTCCAATTGATGCTATCTTCACGCCAATTAAGTCTGTAAAATATAACGTTGAAAACGTTCGTGTAGGTCAGCGCACTGACTATGAGAAATTAGTAATGGATATTGAAACTGATGGATCAGTAAATGCCAAAGAAGCCCTTACCATTGCAGGTAAAATTCTTAAAGAGCATATCGAAAAATTCATTACGGAAGAAATTGAAGAGCCATTCACTCAAGAGGAAGAAGAAGTAGATGCTGAGAAACAGCGTGTTGCAAACCTTCTCAGAACTAGCATTGAAGATCTCAATCTTAGTGTTCGAGCTTATAATTGTTTAAAATCAGCGAATATAAATTCTATTGGTGAATTAGTGTCGCGTGATGAGCAAGATCTTCTCAAATTCAGAAACTTCGGTAAAAAATCACTAAGTGAGTTAGTAGAAGTAATTGAAGAGAAGAATCTCGAATTTGGAATGGACGTATCAAAATATTTAGACTAAGGATAAAGGAATTAAATTATGCGTCACGGAGTAAAAGGTAGAAAACTAAGTAGAACGGCAGCTCACCGTAAAACAACCATGCAATCTCTTTCAATGGCTTTGATCAGAGAGCATCGGATTGTAACGACTTTAGCTAAGGCTAAAGAATTGCGTGGCTTTATTGAGCCTTTAATTACCAGAGCAAAAGAAGATTCGCATCATAATAGAAGACAAGTGTTTTCTTCTCTTCAGAATAAAGATGCAGTTACAACACTCTTCACTGAAGTAGGCCCAAAAAGTAAAGATCGTCCCGGAGGTTACACTCGTGTTATAAAAGCGGGGCACCGTAAGGGAGATGGAGCTGAGCTTGCTGTGATCGAGTTAGTTGATTACAATGATATTAAACCAGAAGGAGCTTCTTCTGATGCATCCTCGGGTAAAAAGAAAACACGCCGAGCTGGTAAGAGTAATACTCCTACCACGACTAAAGCCTCTTCAAAGCCAAAAAAAGAAGAGAAAGAAGTTGAAGCAAAAGTAGAGGAAGTGTCAGATGCAGAAGAAGAAAAAACTGAAGTAAAAGCTGATACTGAAGAAAGTTCAGAAGAAGAGAAAAAATAAATTTTCTATTTAAAATGAAGGCCTTTGTATTCTATAAAGGTCTTTTTTTGTTGGGTGATAATTACCAAAGATTTCACCTGGCAAAGATGTCAAAAAAAGAGAATAATTCTTAAAATAAAGTTGACATCTGACATCAATATCCCTTATCTTTGGTTTCTGTTTCGCAAGCGATTTTTTACAACTGCGAGACGATTGTTCTTAGACATAATGAAGTATAGATCAGATTGTTTGTGCGAGCGAGAGCTTGTTCAATTCTTTTTACAGAAATGACAAGAGCGTAGGGTCATGCTCACAGAGTATAATTTAAGTATTTACAATGGAGAGTTTGATCCTGG
>NZ_DASSWP010000065.1:0-51654 GCF_035704785.1 Gracilimonas sp.
ATCCGATCTTACCACCCTTAGCATATGGGCAAAGCAGGTCAACAACTTTTATTCCTGTCTCGAGCATCTCACTGGATGTTGCCAATTGATCAAAAGCAGGTGCATCGCGGTGAATGGGATAAGTCTCTTTTCCTTCCGGAGCATCGATACCGTCAATGGAAGCGCCTACTACATTAAATAGCCGTCCTCTGATATCTTCACCAACCGGCATTGAGATAGCTTTTCCGGTATCGGTTACATCCATACCGCGTACAAGTCCGTCGGTAGAATCCATCGCGATGGTACGCACACGGTCTTCACCAAGGTGTTGCGCAACCTCAAGCGTTAGGGTTGAACCGTCTGTCATCTCAATTTCAAGGGCATTGAGAACAGCGGGAGTTTTACTGTCTGAAAAATCAACGTCAACTACAGGTCCAATTACCTGTGCTATCTTTCCTTTATTCATGTGCTAAATCGCGATTTTATTAGTTTTTGCTATGATGATTAGTAGCTTTATTAATGCACTACTGCAAAGGCTGTCAAAGATAGGGAGATACATAAAGAGAGGCAACCACATATATCATGATTTATGACATTGATACCTAATCTATTTGTTTAAGAAAGATTATTAGCGCTATCAAAATGAAAAGGAAATAATAACCCAACAGATTTATCAGTTATTATCACATTAATATGTAGCTTTTTTTATTAACATCAATGTGCATACTATCAGTTAACACTCTAACTAATCCGAACTCAGATGAACTTAATTTTAGCTATTGTCATCACCTCTTTAAATCTGACATCTATTTCATCAGATTCACTTAAAACCCAGTCGGTAATAGAAGATGTCACAATTTACAGGCAACAAGCACAAATTCAGCGTACATCTACTGTAGATCTAAAACCCGGAAAAAATATCGTTGTTTTTGAAAGCCTCTCACCTTCCCTATTGGAGAATAGCTTACAACTTCGGGGCGACAAAGCCTTCACCATTCTTTCTTTAACCAGAAGAATAAATTATTTCGCAGTAAAAGAAACTCCAGTCATTGTGAAAGAGCTGCAATCCCGGCGTGATACCTTGCAAAAACGGATAACTTTCCTGAGTTCTGATCTCTCGGTTTTGGAACGAGAACTTCGGTTACTTGAAAGTACGGAAAAGATTATCAGCAATCAGGAAATGACCGCGGCTGAACTTTCACAGCTTTTGGATCTTTATCGATCAAGGGTTTCAAAGCTGGAACGCGAAAAGATCTCTTTGAGCGAAAAAGTTAATACATACAGAACAGAATTAAATAAGGTGCTTGCACAACTTAGAGAATATGGAAATGATCAAAACAAAAGGTTTTCTGAAGTTATAGCGGAGATCAATTCAGAACGGAGTCAGTCAATAAATTTAGAGCTGCAGTATTTAGTGTTTAACGCAGGATGGAATCCCAGTTATGATATACGGGGAACTGATATTTCAGCACCTCTTTCTATAAGTTATAAAGCTAATATATACCAAAATACCGGCATAGACTGGAAGGAAACTAATGTCACCATCAGTTCAGCAAATCCCACACTTAATTCCACTTTACCTGAAATCAATCCAGTATTTGTGGGATTCAAGGCCCCACGTCCGGCTGCTTTAAAAGAAAGAGGGCTGAATGAAGTGGTTGTGACCGGATACTCGGATAGAATTGAGATGGAATCAGAAATGTCTCTGGATGCTCCCATGAATCTTCCGCCCCCTGCTCAAAATATTCAGGGGCAAACAAGTTTCAGCTATAGAATTGAAATCCCCTATTCCGTGCCCTCTGACGGAAAGGAACACACGCTTGAATTCAGAAGAGAAGAAGTTCCCGCTAATTACAACTATTCATCCGTACCGAAGTTTTCAGAACAAGCCTATCTCACGGGCAAGATCATGGAGTGGGAAGAACTTGACCTGATCCCCGGAAAAGCCTCTATCTATTTTGAGAATACTTATGTAGGTGCTACAAACATAGATCCCCTTTCTTTTGATGACAGCCTTCAGGTTTCTCTCGGATTAGATGAAAGTATTGTAATTGAAAGAGAGAAATTGCGTGAATTTGAAGAACGAAATTTCTTTGGCAATAAAGTTCGCGAAAGTCATTCCTGGGAGATAAGCATCAGAAATACCAAATCCAATCCCATCCAAATTACCCTGAAAGATCAGATACCTCTTTCACAAGATGAGAATATTGAGGTAGACTCAAATCAACTTTCCGGCGGAATATTGGATAACGATTCAGGGATCGTCACCTGGAATCTGCAACTGGATCCCGGTGAAACAAAAACCCTTCGTCTCGGCTATGAAATCGAATATCCTAAGGGCAAGGAGATCACTTATTAAAAATATAATTTAAGCTCATACTTACATTAGCAACTCCCCCGTTAAAATTTTATCTTTAAGGGTTCTTGAGCCACGCCTAAAAACGTGGCTTGTTTTATTGCATCATCCGTAACAGCAAGGTGACAACAATCACCTTTTTTTATAGCCGGTAATTAAAATTTTAAAAACCCGTACTCCTTTGGAAACTGAATTATCAGAACGCTCGGTAAGTGTAGACATTCTTATAGAATTTGATGAAAAGCAGGTGCTCGATTATGCACATGCTAATGAGTTAGAACCTCGTGAACGTGCTCAGGTCAGAGAATACGTGCAGAATATATTACGGAAGCGAAGTTATCTCGATTTCCTGATCGATGAATTTTCCAGTGTTTCTGTAGCAGAAATGAAACCGGAACTTAAGAATATACTTCGCCTTGCCATATATGACATGTTATTCATGGACAGTACTCCCGACTATGCTGCCATCAATGAAGCGGTAGAAATTGCCAAGATGAAATTAGGCTCCAAAACCGGAGATCTTGTGAATGCCATCATGCGTAACCTGCAGCGTGATCGTGAAAAACTTCCTAAACCCGGATTCAAAGATCGAAACAAATTAGTTGCTACCACATTTTCACATCCGGAATGGATGGTAGCGCGTTGGAGAGAAAGATTTGGAGAACGGGAAGCATTTCAGCTAATGCAGGCTAACAATTCCCGGCCACACTATTATGTACGTGTGAACAGTCTTCGTACCAAGCCTGAGAATTTTGAGCTTCGCATGGAGAAAATGGATATAGATTTTGAGGCAAGCGACTGGCTGCCTTATTATTATAAAGTTGCATCCGTTCAGCCCTTTATTGAAAAAGGATTGCTTGCAAAAGGTGTTTGCCTTGTTCAGGATATTGCCGCAGGATTCGCCCCTACCATTCTTGACCCACAGCCGGGAGAAAAAGTATTCGACCTTTGTGCCGCACCCGGAACAAAATCGATCATGATGTCGGATCTGATGCAGGGCGAAGGTGAGATCACTTCTGTTGATATTTCCTCAGAAAGACTAAAAATGCTTGCTGAAAATGCACTGAATTACGGTGCAGAAAATATCCGGATCAAAGGCGGAGATGTTTTGGAAGTTTCCCTTGGCTTGGCCGATGCTGTTCTTCTTGATGCCCCTTGTACAGGAACCGGTGTTCTCAGTAAGCGTGCCGACCTCCGTTGGAGACGAGATGAAGAAGGACTGAAAAACGCCGTTGCCCTTCAGGAAGAATTATTGGAAGAAGCATCCAACATGGTGAAGCGAGGAGGCCGTTTGGTTTACAGCACTTGCTCGTTAGAGCCTGAAGAGAATATGGAACAGATCGAGAAGTTCCTTTCCAAAATGGACAACTTTGAGCTGGAACCGCTGGATGATTATCTCCCGGAAGAAGTGTTAGCTGAAGATGGAAAATCCTACCAGACTTTCCCTCACAAACACGGCTGCGATGGCCACTTCGGCGTACTCCTGAAACGAGTGAAATAATTAACCACAGAGTTCACTGAGGAACACAGAGAGAATTACAATTACATTATACTCTGTATTCCTTTGAATCCTCCGTGATTTTAAAAATTTCTCATGATACTCTTAGATGAGCTTACTGACAAAGTGATTGGTTCAGCCATTCGGGTTCACAAAGAACTTGGTCCCGGTTTGCTGGAGTCTGCTTATCAAGAGTGTTTATTTTATGTTTTGAAGAAGGAAGGGCTATTGGTAGAAAAGGAAAAACCAATCCCTATTAAATTTGAAGATGTTCAACTTGATTGTGGTTACAAGATAGATCTATTAGTTGAAAACAGACTGGTTCTTGAACTGAAATCAGTTGAAAGTCTTAATAAGGTTCATTTTGCCCAAGTCCTTAGCTATCTAAAACTAGGAAATTTCCCACTTGGGTTACTTCTAAACTTCAACGTCTCGTTGATGAAAAATGGTATTAAAAGAATAATTAATTAGTAATTCTACCACTCTGTGCACCTCCGTGCCCTCCGTGGTTAAAACATTGTTGATTTGAGCAAAGAAATTCCCGCACAATACGACGCCTCTAAAGTTGAGGACAAATGGTATGCCCACTGGATGGAGAACAACTACTTCCACTCCACTCCGGATGAACGAGAATCATTTACGGTAGTCATTCCTCCTCCTAATGTGACCGGTGTGTTGCACATGGGACACATGCTCAACAACACCATACAGGATGTATTGGTCCGTCGAGCCAGAATGCAGGGCTACAACGCCTGCTGGGTCCCCGGAACCGATCATGCTTCCATCGCAACGGAAGCCAAAGTGGTAAGACGACTGCGAGAAAAAGGAATTAAGAAAAGTGATCTTGGGCGAGATGAGTTTCTTGAACATGCCTGGGATTGGACGCACGAACACGGAGGTATCATCCTGGAACAGCTCAAGAAATTAGGTGCAAGCTGCGATTGGGATCGTACCAACTTCACAATGGATCCCGAGTATTCTGAAAGCGTGATCGATGTGTTCATTGATCTATTTGAGAAAGGAAAGATCTATCGCGGTGCGCGAATGATAAATTGGGATCCGGTTGCTAAAACCGCTTTGAGTGATGAAGAGGTGATTCATAAGGAAGTAAATTCGAAACTCTACCACATCAAGTACAGGATCTTTGGTGAAGATGATTTTGTGACCATCGCCACTACCCGCCCTGAGACTTTGTTGGGTGACACGGCCGTATGTATAAATCCTGATGATGAACGATATACGCATTTGAAAGGCAAAAAAGTGATCGTGCCATTGGTAAACCGCGAAGTACCTATCATCGAAGATGATTATGTGGATATGGAATTCGGAACCGGATGTTTGAAGATCACTCCGGCCCACGATGAGAATGATTATAATATCGGTCAGAAGCATGACCTTCCGACCATCAACATGCTTAATGAAGATGGCACGGTAAGTGAAGAAGGCGAGCTTTACATCGGCATGGATCGTTTTGATGTGCGAAAGCAAATTACCAAAGATCTGGAAGAAGCTGATCTGCTGCTCAAAACCGAAGATTATAGAAATAAGGTCGGTTACTCCGAGCGAACTGATGCAGTGATCGAGCCGCGCTTGTCATTGCAGTGGTGGGTTTCCATGAAAGAGCTTGCACAGCCCGCCCTTGAAAACGTGATGGATGACACCGTAGAGTTTCACCCTAAAAAATTCAAAAATACCTACCGTCACTGGATGGAAAATGTGCGTGACTGGTGTATCTCTCGTCAGCTTTGGTGGGGGCATAGAATTCCAGCCTGGTATAATGAAGACGGAGACTTTGTTGTAGCAAAAACCGAAGCCGAAGCACAGGAAAAATTCAAAATTCAAAATTCAAAATTTGAGAATTTAAAACAGGATGAGGATGTGCTGGATACCTGGTTCTCCTCCTGGCTGTGGCCTATTTCGGTGTTTGATCCCGAGTACATCCGAACCGGAAAAGCCAACAAAGAATTAAACTACTACTACCCTACCAAGGATCTGGTGACCGCACCGGAGATCATGTTCTTTTGGGTGGCACGAATGATCATTGCCGGATACGAGTACATGGACGATAAACCGTTCGATAATGTGTACTACACCGGTATTGTACGCGATAAGAAAGGTCGTAAGATGAGCAAAAGTCTTGGGAATTCTCCCGATCCGCTTGAACTTATTCAAAAATACGGAGCTGATGGAATTCGAATGGGAATGCTGTTCGCCACTCCCGCCGGCAACGATCTCCCTTTCGATGAAAAGCTTTGCGAACAAGGCCGGAATTTCTCCAATAAGATCTGGAATGCCTTCCGCTTCCTTACTATGAATATGGAAGAAGGTGTGAAATACGAACCAACTTCTGAGATCAACAAAGACGATCTCTCCGACCGCTGGATGGCCGCACGAATTCAACAAACCATTGCCGGAGTAAATGAAGACTTCGATAATTACAAGCTGAATGATGCCCTTAAGAAAGTGTACTCGCTCATTTGGGATGATTTCTGCGACTGGTACATCGAGCTGTCCAAGCCGGAGGAATACGGGCAGAATATCCCCAAAGAAAAACTAAATACCGCACTTGGTTTCTTTGAGCAGCTGATGAAGCTCCTCCATCCTTTCATGCCGTTCATCAGTGAAGAGATCTGGCAACATATTCAGGAGCGTTCTACTGAAGAAGCATTATTGGTTTCCCAATGGCCGGAAGTAGATGATTCTAAATTGAATGAAGACGACATCAAGCTTTTTGGTACTTTGCAGGAAATGGTTTCTTCACTCCGAAATATTCGCTCGGAAGTGAATGTATCTCCCAAGGAGGGATTGGATGTCCTCATTAAGACAAAAGAGCAATCGGTAGCGGATGAAATTTTAGCTAATCGAATCGTTTTAGAAAAACTGGAAAGTATTAAATCTTTATCGGTTGGTACTGAAATTGAGAAACCAAAAGTCTATTCTTCCTCAATAGTAGGTGGAAATGAAATATATATCCCATTGGAAGGTTTGGTGGATTTTGAGAAAGAACGGGAGCGTATCCAAAAAGAAATTGATCGATTAGAAGGATTCTTAAAAGGGATTAACGGAAAACTTTCAAACGAAGGCTTTGTAAATAATGCCCCGGATAATGTGGTTGAGCTGGAAAAGAAAAAGAAAGCGGATACCGAAGACAGCTTAAAGAAACTTAGAGAGCAGTTGAAAGATTTTAAGGAATGATTTTATCTGACTCACATCCCCCTGTAAATGAGCAAGCTCATTTCCGGTCCCTCTTCTAAGAGGGAATTTTCTTTAAAAAATTCAGATACTAATTAAATTACCCGAGTTTGTTATGATTTAGGTTATAGCAAGTGAGAAATCTCCCTTGGAAGGGAGACCGGTTTAGACCTTTAGGTCTGAACCAGAGGGATGTGAGTCACACAAGAATAATTAAAAGACTTTGAAGAGCGCTAAGGAAGACGACTAACTTTACTATGAAAACATTCTCACTTCCATCTGAAGAACCCAAAGGCCGGCCGGACTTTCTTTCCACGCTGAATGAACAGCAGAAAAAAGCAGTAACCCACACCGATGGTCCACTGCTTATTGTAGCCGGTGCCGGCTCCGGAAAAACCCGGGTACTCACCTATCGAATCGCTTACCTTCTTCAGCAGTATAAAGCTGCTCCTGAGCAAATTTTAGCCCTTACCTTTACAAACAAAGCCGCAAGGGAGATGAAAGATCGGATTCAAAATCTGATCGGTGATAAGGGAAAAAAGCTATGGATGGG
The DNA here is from genome assembly GCF_035704785.1 of Gracilimonas sp. Lineage (GTDB taxonomy): Bacteria > Bacteroidota > Rhodothermia > Balneolales > Balneolaceae > Gracilimonas. The sequence continues at coordinate 7,579 of NZ_DASSWP010000065.1, forward strand.
CACCTTCCACTCCATCTTCTCAAAGATCCTGCGGTTTGAAGCCGACAAGATCGGATACGGAGCTGATTTCACGATCTATGATTCCAATGATTCGCAGACGGTTGTTAAACAGATCTTGCAGGAATTGAATTTTGATCCCAAGGAGATTAAGCCCAAAACCATCCACAACAAGATCAGTGATTCCAAAAATCAGCTCATCGCTGCCGATACCTATCAGGAAAAGTTTGTAAGCAGTACCCTGGATGATATCACAGCTCGGGTGTATAAGGTCTACAACAAGCGATTGAAACAGAGCAACGCCATGGACTTTGACGATCTGCTGGTAAAGCCGATCGAGCTTTTTGAACTACACCCTGACTTACTTGAGAAGTATCAGGACCGCTTCAAGTATATCCTTATAGATGAGTATCAGGATACCAATCACGCCCAGTATAAAGTGACCAAAATGCTGGCCGACAAATACCAGAATATTTGTGTAGTGGGGGATGATGCACAAAGTATTTACTCTTTTCGCGGAGCTGACATTTCCAACATCCTGAATTTCAAAGAGGATTATGAAAATGCTACCCAGGTTCCTTTAGAGCAAAATTATCGGTCTACCAAAGCTATCCTTCAGTGTGCAGATTCCATCATTAAACAAAACACTAAACAGCTGAATAAAACCCTGTGGACTGAGCAGGACTATGGCGAGAGAATTACGGTACTGGAAAATTTTGATGAGCGGGATGAGGCTAATCGGGTAGCCAGCCACATTCAGAATTTAAAAATGAGTCAGGGTTATCAAAACAATGACTTTGCCATTCTGTATCGTACAAACTACCAATCTCGGGTATTTGAGGAAGCTCTGCGCCGTAAAGACCTGACTTATCAATTGGTAGGCGGACTCTCCTTCTATCAGCGTAAAGAAATTAAAGATGTACTTGCATACCTGACGTTACTCGTGAATCCTCATGATGAAACGAATTTGTTAAGGATAATAAATGAACCATCAAGAGGGATAGGAAATAAATCCATTCAGGATCTCTTGAAGAAAGCACGGGGTGAAGGCAGGTCCATGTGGAGCGTGATTCAGCATGTAGAAGAACTGGATGTTTATAAGCCGGCAAAAGCACGGGTACGTGAATTTGTGAATATGATCGACCGGCTTCGACAAGATCTGGAAAATGGGGAATCATTAGTAAATGTCACAAAATCAATGCTGGAACAGTCCGGCTATATGAGGGCATTGGTGGAAGAAAATTCTCATGAATCAATGATGAGACGTGATAATGTGATAGAATTACAAAATGCGATCTCCTATTACTCTAAAGGAAAATCAAAACCTTCGCTTAGCGCGTTCCTTCAGGAGATCAGCCTTATTACCGATGCCGACAAGTTTGATGAAGATAAACCCGCCATTACCCTTATGACCGTGCATGCGTCCAAAGGCCTCGAATTTCCAGTGGTATTTATTGTCGGACTTGAAGAGAACCTCTTCCCTATGGGCGCAAGAGATAATTTTGATGTTGATATAGAAGAAGAACGCCGTCTATTCTATGTGGCAATTACCCGGGCGGAACAACGTTTATACTTCAGTCATTGTCGAAGCCGTTTCAAATTTGGTGAAGAAACCCGGCAAGCCCGGTCCCGTTTTTTAGATGAAGTGGATGCCGGAGTTGTGCAAACAGAAACCGGGGCAACTATAACCCAAAAGAAAGATCGTTTCGAAAGTAAATCCTCCGATTCATCAAATTATGAAGTTGATTACGACTGGAAACAATCTCAGACAAAAAAGACCTATAAATCACCTTCTGCTACCATTCAATATGACTATGAAGATGGAGAAGATCCCTTTCAGGTTGGAACCAAAGTAATACATAACAAATTTGGTCCCGGCAAGATCATTTCAAGGACCGGATTAGGAACAGATGCCAAAGTTGTTGTATTTTTTAAGAACAGAGGCCAGAAAAAGCTCATGCTACGAGCAGCCCCATTGCAGATAATAGATTAGATAAAAGGTTTTGAAGGACATTTACATGCGGCAGTTTATATTCTCTCTGCTCTTATTCTGTACAGTTCCGGCATTAAGCTATGCTCAGCCGGTATTTACTCCAAGAAATTTAGCCCTTGGTGGCGGTGGAAGTACCTACATCACCGATTATAATGCTAATTTTTATAATCCGGCCAATCTTATGATTCAGGAGCAGGAAGGTACATTTTCTTTCGGCGTTGGAATAACAGGTGCATACTTGGATGCTGTTTTAAATTACAATAGCCCCGGGGATCAGTTAAATAATGCCAAAAATTATATTAACATCTACAAACCGGGAAATACCGGCATTTCAGAAATGCAGAGAACAGAAATTCTCGAGCATAATTATCCCGGAAAAACTACTCAGTCGGATAACAGGCTTAGATTTGATGCAACACTGATTGGCATGAAATGGATCAGGGAGAACAAAGCTTTCTCTGTTGCACTTAGAACCAGAACATCTTCAAGTATCAGGGTGGGTCAAGGCTGGTATACAGATTCATTTAAGAACATAACAGATGATACTGATATTCTGGATCGTTCATTGACGCATCGCTATCAAAGTCTGCACGAGATCTCATTTGGGTACGCAGAGTCTTTTCAGTTTTTAACAAGGCTCACTCCCCGCATTGACAATTTCATAATCGGTATTGCCCCTAAACTGGTAATTGGAACAGGCTATCAAAATGCAGAATGGAATAACGTTTATGAGCAGGACACACAAACAAACACCATAAACCGAATTCAAAAGTTTAGTTATAACGCAACGGGAGAATTTGGAGCTTCAACCATAGCCTATTTGAACGGAACTCCAATAAATGATGCCAATGCACAGTCTTTTTCATCAAATCCTTTTAATGTGAACGGAATTGGAGCGGGTTTGGATATTGGGGTTACCTATCTGATCACTTTAGGAAGTGACCTATCGGCAGTTCGTCGTAACCAGCAACCAACAAAACGTTCTCTGAGGTTATCATTTTCAATGACCGACATTGGCTTTATTTCTTATAATAACGATGAGATATCACTCTCCTTTCCCAGTGATACAACCACAGGAGTTTTAGCCCCTTCTCAAACTGCTGATGAAGCTTTTGTGGGAGGAAAAGGTCAATACATAGATTTCATTCAAAAATTTGGAGAAGACAACCCCTTTATTGGCACTCCGAATAACCGGAGTACTTTTGCCACTCTCTTGCCCATAGCACTGCACGGGGGTGCATTACTGGAGATCAACCGCTTTAAACTAATGGGGGATGTAAGCATTGGGCTTACCAATAATGCATTTAACTCAACTAAGCTGATATCTTCTTTTGGAATGGAGCTGCGCCCGTTTTCATTTCTTCCTTTGAGAGGTGGTGTTCAATTTGAAGCACAACGCCCTGATTTTATAAGCATTGGCACCGGTATTGAAACAAGAAAATGGGACCTTTCTCTGGCAGCGATCTTTACCCCCACCTCATTAGTCGAACAACCAACAATTACAGGCGCCGGTGTTGCTGCCCTTCAATTTCACTTTTAATGCCTGACACTTTGCCCTACTTTACTGACAGGCAGCGGGTGATTATGACGGTTTGTATAAGATAAGTTAAATGGCTTCGTATTTGCCTCTATTAAGTTAAAACAAAAAAATTCGCAGATAATTATTTTATGAGACAACGTTTTGATTTATTTCAGGATCTGGACCAGTCCGATGACAACTTTGACGACTTTGAACAGGCTATTCCATTAATGTCTGAAGAGGAAGAAAAAGAGCTTACACAAGCTGAAATACCTGATAACCTCCCGATCCTACCATTAAAAAACACCGTATTATTTCCCGGTGTAGTAGTTCCTATAACTGTTGGAAGAGACCGTTCACTTGCTCTTGTTAAAGAGGCCTATGAAGGCAACAAGATAATTGGAGTTGTTACTCAGAAAAATGAAGACATTGAAGAACCTGAATACAAGGACTTACATACCACCGGTACTGTTGCTCAAATTCTGAAGCTCATTAAAATGCCTGACGGCAGTAAGAGCATTGTAATTCAGGGCAAATCCAATTTCAAAGTAATGAATTTCACACAAAGTGATCCTTACTTCAAGGCAGATGTAGAAGCTTACCCAAAAGAAATGGACATCGAAGGGCTTGAGTTGGATGCTTCTGTCCGCAACATCAAAGAGACAGCAAGCAAGATCATTAACATGTCACCGAATATTCCTTCGGAGGCTTCTATTGCTGTGAACAACATAAACAGCCCTACTTTTTTATTGAATTTTATTTCCTCTAATCTCAATGTCTCTGTTTCAGATAAACAGTCTTTGTTAGAGATACGTAAGTTTTCTGATAATCTAGACAAGGTCATGGAATTTCTGGAGAAAGAAGTTCAGGTGCTGGATATGAGCGAAAAGATCCGCACTAAGGTAAAATCAGATATCGACGATCAGCAACGTGAATTTTACCTTCGCCAGCAAATGAAAGCCATTCAGGAAGAGCTTGGCGAAGATGCTGAACAGCAGGATATTGAAAAACTCCGGGAGCGGCTTGCAAAGAAAAAATTACCGGAAGACGCCAAAGAAACCGTTCAGAAAGAATTACAAAGACTGGAGATGACACCTAATGCTTCTCCAAACTATGGGATCATCTATAGTTATGTGGAATGGATCTTAGATCTTCCCTGGGAAGAATTTTCCGAAGATAAACTGGATCTGAAGTATGCCCGAAAAGTATTAGATGAAGATCATTACGGCTTGGAAAAAGTTAAAAAGAGAATTGTAGAATATCTGGCCGTATTGAAGCTAAAGAAAGATATGAAGGCTCCTATTCTTTGTTTTTATGGCCCTCCCGGTGTTGGTAAAACATCTCTTGGTAAATCAATTGCCCGTGCTTTAAATCGCGAATTTGAGCGATTTAGCCTAGGTGGAATTCGAGATGAAGCTGAGGTTCGCGGACACCGAAGAACATACATTGGTGCTTTACCAGGGCGAATTATTCGTTCCATGAAAAAAGCCGGTAAAGGAAATCCCGTAATCATGCTGGATGAAATTGACAAAGTGGGAGCCGACTATCGTGGAGATCCTACTTCTGCCCTGCTTGAGGTTTTAGATCCGGAACAGAATAATACATTCACCGACAACTACCTTGAGCTTGAATATGATCTTTCAAAAGTGATGTTCATTGCGACTGCCAACTCACTGGATACGATCCCTGCCCCACTTCGTGACCGGATGGAAATCATTAATATCAGCGGATATACACTTGAAGAGAAAACACAGATCGCCAAGAAATATCTGATCCCTAAACAGATCGAAGAAAATGGATTAAGCGAGAAACAGATATCATTTACTAATGAGGCTATTGAACGGATTATAGATCAATATACCCGTGAGTCCGGAGTTCGTAACCTGGAACGACAGGTTGCCGGTGTTTGCCGGGGAGTAGCGGCCAAAATTGCATCTGATGAAATTGAAGAATTCGCTGTAGATGCTGATGATGTTGAGGAGTATCTGGGCAAACGCAAATTCTTTAGCGATGCTGCTGAGCGAACAACCGTTCCCGGTGTAGCCACAGGCCTAGCCTGGACACCTTACGGAGGCGACATCTTGTTCATTGAAGCAAGTGTCTCGAAAGGCTCCGGTAAATTGAATATCACCGGACAATTAGGTGATGTGATGAAAGAGTCAGCCATGCTGGCAATATCATACCTAAAAGCCCATTCTGATGAAATTGGTATTCCTGAAGAAGCTTTTAAATATTGGGACCTTCACGTCCACGTTCCGGCCGGTGCCGTTCCTAAAGATGGACCATCTGCCGGGGTTTCACTTATGACAGCCATTGCTTCCATCTTTACACAGCGAAAGGTTAAAGGCACTATTGCCCTGACAGGAGAGATCACTCTTCGTGGTTTAGTTCTTCCTGTGGGTGGAATCAAAGAAAAAGTGCTTGCTGCAAAACGTGCAGGCATTAAACAGGTATTGCTTCCTCAGAAAAATGAGAAAGATGTTGCCGAAATTGAAGAAGATGTGATAGGCAATCTCAAAGTTGAGTATTTGGATCGCATGGAACCGTTATTGGACATCATACTTGAAAAAGAACCGGTACAAGATCCGAAAGAATTTTTCAAAGTCAGTGAATCACATAAAGCCGCTGTAAGTGGAAGTAATGGTAAAATTCCTGCAGAAGATGTTAATGTGACAAGCAAAGATGCTAACTAAAAAGCTTATTACATAAATTTTTTAACCATCAATGTTTTAAAAAGCCACTTTCTTTGCAAGTGGCTTTTTTATGAATTGATAAATTTATTCTTAGGCCGGGTATAAATTAATTTTCATCGGTAGTTAAAATCTTCTCTTGTTAATCCCTTACTCTTCCTTATTTTTGGCGCATGCAACAAGGAAGAGTAATACAATCAACCGGCAGCTGGTATCTTGTTGATACCGGTGATGAAATAATTGAGTCCAGACTGCCCGGCCGCTTTAGGCTAGAAGGGAAAGAAGTTACCAATCCTCTGGCTGTTGGTGATAAGGTTGACCTTACCATAAATGATGATGGAACCGGAAATATTGAAAAGATCCATGTGCGGGAAAACTACATAACCCGGCAGGCCACACATGGTAAAAGAGGCGAACAGATCTTGGTTTCCAATTTAGATCAGGCCTGTGTAGTACAATCGATAAAACAACCCAAACTGAAAGAAGGGTTTATAGATCGCTTTCTTGTAACCTGTGAGGCCTATGAAGTCCATGCTGTTGTAATTATCAATAAACTGGACCTTGCAAAGAGTGGCGGAAAGGCTTTTGCAGAAGAACTCAGGGAGCTTTATACGAGCCTTGGGTATGCGTTTTTAACCACCAGCATTGAGGATCATCAATCTCTCAAAAAACTAAAAGAACTTCTAACGGATAAAACCACTGCATTCATTGGGCCCTCCGGGGTGGGAAAAACAAGCTTGATCAATGCTTTAGACCCAAATTTCGATTTTAAGGTAAATGAAATTTCTGATTTCTCAAGCAAAGGTAAACACACCACTACTTTTGCACGGCTTATACCTCTTAGTTTTGGAGGCTTTATAGCAGATACTCCGGGAATCAGGGAGTTTGGGCTTGTGAACATTGAACCGTGGGAGCTCTCCTTATTCTTTCCTGAAATGCTGGAGCCCAGAGAAAATTGCCAGTTCAGCAATTGTACGCACGAGCATGAACCAAAGTGTGGTGTAGCAGAAGCTTTTGAACGTGGAGAGATCGCAGCCAGCAGATACAATTCATACCTGAATATGCTGGATTCACTTAAGTAAAGGAGAATTTAATACTTCAAAGAAAGTGTTCCCTCTCTCCAAAATTATACTGATATTACATCCATCACTTAACAGATATCAAGGAGAACTAATGAATAACATCTACTATAAAACTATGAAGACTGCTTTTACCTTACTGATAATAAGCATGGCTACCGTAAGTACAGCCTATGCACAACTTGGCGATATTGGAGCCTTTCTTAGAGCCGGTGCCGATGACGCTACTATTTTGACGAAAGAATATTTAAAACCATTTCCAACAGGTTTCGGAACCGGACTAAATGCAGGATGGACTGAAAGCGCTGCACCCAAAAAAACACTGGGATTCAGCCTTCAAATAAGACCTTCTATTGCAATAGTGCCCGGTTCAGACCAGTCATTTGACATCTCTACTCTTGGACTTGATAAAATTGTAGTAGCCAATGGCAATGATCCTGTAACTTCTACCATCGCAGGTTCAAAAGGCAGTGGCCCGCTATTGGAAATATATGATGATCCCGACGCAAATAACCCAAATAAAATTGGTGAATTCACTATGCCCGGGGGAAGCGGATTTTCATTTGTGCCCGCCCCTATTGTACAAGCAAGCATAGGTTTGGTCAAAAAAACGGATCTTACCTTGCGTTATTTCCCCGAAACAAAGATTGGAGATTATGGAAGCTTCAGTATATTTGGAGGTGCTATAAAGCATGAGCTTTCTCAATGGCTGCCCGGAGGTAAATTATTACCTGTAGACATTTCTCTGATGCTTGGATATAACAAGATCGGTGTTGATGCCGGTTTAGCTTTGGAAGAAACCGGTACAAGAGATCCTAACGATCCTAACCTCACTTCCAATCCGACTCCAGACTTTAACTCTCAAGAAGTAGTAACTACAACCGAAACATTTGTTGTAAATGCTTTAGTCGGTAAATCGTTGCCTTTGATCAGTGTGTATGGTGGTGTTGGCTACCAAAAAGCTACTTTTGATCTAAGTGTGGATGGAGACTATCCCGTACCTTCTTACAATCCAATAACTCCAGGAGAGGATTACATTGTCCTCTCTGATCCTATTTCTTTTTCAATGGATAGCGAAAGTTCTTTTCATACCCTGGCAGGTTTTAGACTGCGTTTAGGAGTTTTAGCTATCTATGGTGAGGCAACGCTTGCTAATTATTTCACAGCAAATGCCGGTATTGGTATAAGCTTTAGATAAATTCCATCTATCGATTTAAGAACAAAAAAAAAGGCGCTCAAATGAGCGCCTTTTTTTATATCTAAATTTTCTTATTGAACATTCTAATCAGCAATGTTATGGTCAGCCAAAACTGGGGAATCAACAATTTCATCAGTTTCAATGATTCCATCCCTAAGCCGGATAATGCGTCGTGCATGATCGGCAATTTCCTGCTCATGAGTTACCACGATAATGGTATTACCCTGTTGGTAAAGCTCTTCAAACAATAACATGATCTCTTCCCCTGTTTTGGTATCCAGGTTTCCCGTAGGCTCATCAGCCAGTAAAATGGAGGGGTTATTCACTAAAGCCCGGGCAATGGCCACACGCTGACGCTGACCGCCCGAAAGCTCATTCGGCTTGTGGTCAACCCGATCTCCAAGTCCGACTTTTGTAAGTACTTCAGTTGCACGCTTTTTACGATCTGCCGACTTCATGCCTGCATAGATCAAAGGAAGTTCGGCATTCGCCAGGCAGGATGTTCTTGGTAACAAATTGAAAGTTTGAAACACAAAACCAATTTCCCGATTTCTTATTTCAGCCAGCTCTGCATCATCCATCTTGCTGACTCTGTTATTGTTCAGGATATATTCTCCGGATGTTGGAGTATCAAGGCAGCCGATCATATTCATCAGAGTTGATTTACCGGAACCGGATGGCCCCATGATGGCTATATACTCATTTTCCAGAATATCAAAACTGACCCCGGCAAGGGCATGCACTTCAGTTTGCCCCATTTGGTACACCTTGGTAAGATCTGTTATCTGTATTACAGGCTTTCTAGACATAAAATTATTTAGTTTAGTGGAGAAATTTTACTTTTTACTGTTACCAAATCACCGTCATTTAGAAGATTTGAAAGGGTTCGGTAACTGCCTATTACCACTTCTTCACCTGCTTCCAATCCGGACAAGATCTGTATATGTGAATTATCACTGATACCGGTTTCAACTTCTCTCCGTACAGCTTTCCCTTCCTCAACGACAAATACCACTTTCCTAATATCTTCTTCTTTAATCATCAGATCACTGTCCTGACTGCTTGCCAAAACAATATCAGCTGAGTCTGCTTCTTCATCTTCATTGGATTCGTCTTTGGCAAAATCTCTTACCGTCACGGCTTGTATAGGCACAGAAACTACATTTGATGCCGTTTGTGTTTCCACATCAACAGTAGCAGACATTCCGGGCCTGAAATTCGGTACAAACATTTCTTCCGGGTCTTCCGAAGTCTCTTTACGCACCATTTCATCAGAGCTGCTGTCCATATTATGAGGAGTAATGATGCGCACCTTCACCTGATAATTGGTGACCTGTTCATTAGTGCCGCTTCCAGTTACCCTGGCAGAATTAGCAATTTCCGTGACAATACCTGTAAACCTTCGCTCGGGATATGCATCCACATCAATACGTGCCGTATCAGCAAAATCAACATTCACGATATCATTTTCATTTACCTCAACTAGTACTTCCATTCTATCCAATAAAGATACTCTCATCATTTCAGTTCCGGCCATCTGGGCATTACCCAAAACTCTTTCCCCTTCTTCTACAGTCAAACCGGTTACCGTTCCGTTTTGTGGTGCCCGTATTACGGTTTGTTCAAGTTCTTCTTTAGCCTGTCGCAACTGAGCTTCAGCACTTTGAATCTGGTATTCAGAAGCTTTAAAGCTGGCTGTTTGAGAATCGAATTCAGACTTTGTCTGGATGTATTCCATTTCTGAGATCAAGTCTTTCTCAAATAATGTCTTATCTCGCTCATAGGCTGCTTTTGCAAGGATCAACGCTGCACGGGTTTGTTCTAATCTGGCTTTTTGAGTAAGCAAAACAGCATTGAGGTTATCAATCTGAGCCTGGTATATATCAGGTTTTATACGCACCATCAAATCACCCTCTCGTACAAAGTCTCCTTCTTTCACAGCCAATTCAATGATCTCTCCGGATACATCGGGACGAATAACAACCTCAATTTCCGGTTGTACTTTTCCGGAAGCTGAAACTAACTGGGTAATGGTCTTAAGCTTAGCGGTTGAAGTCTCAACTTCTTTACCTGTTTCAGATTGTCCGATCACACCTGTAAATCGAAGCGTAAGCCCTATAACTATAATTAGTCCTAAAACTCCTCCAACCCAGTACAATGTCTTTTTTGAAGATGATTTTTGTTTTGCCATTATCCTATCCTTTTTTGTGATATAAATTGTTTTTAAAACTCAATACTGCTGCCACTTAATTTCCCTAAGTAGTAATCAAGTAATTTTTCCTGGAATATCAGGTTATAAGTTGCCTGAGTATAATTTGACTGAGCTTCAACATAGTTCGCCTGGGCCTGACTAAGCTCGATCAAAGTGCTTGAACCCACATTGTAGCGTGCCTGCTGAGTCTCAAAAGCACGCTCACTTGCAATCAGTGACTTTTCAGAAGCTTCCAATTGTTGTACATAGGAGGTATAATCGTTATAAGCCTGTGTTACTTCCTGAATGACCTGTAGCCTTGAGTTGTCTAAATTTAACTCTGCATTTTTAAGCTGTACCTTAGATGACTGAATATTGTACATACGATTCCAGTTCTGAAAAATGGGAATATTTACTGAAAAACCTACAGATCTGTTAATTCTTTGATCAAAAAACTGATCCCCGAAGCTTATATTCTCACCCAAAACCGTATACTGATCACTGTAGGAGGTAGACAAACCTGCGCTTCCTGAAATAGAAGGTAAAAGATTATTTTTAGTGATCTTTAACTGATACTCAAGCGTACGTATATCTGCCATAGAACTTTTTAGATCTGAGCGATTCAGTAATGCCTGATCAATGAGTTCACTCAATGAATATCGCTCAACTATCTCTCTGTTTATATTTGATTCAATATCAGGCACTATAAACTCATATTCTCCCAAAGGATCAATTTGAAGCTGCCTGATCAATAATATTTCACTGAATTTGAGCGCATTTTCTTGCTGTGTCAGTAACAACTCCTGATTAGCTACCTGGGCCTCCTGATTGTACAGATCAACAGTAGGCCTTGAACCAACTTCAACCTGGGCCTGAACTTGTTCAAGCTGCATTTGTGAGTTTTCCAGGTTCTCCTTTCGTATCTCCAGCAATTCCCTATCAAGCAAAACCCCTAAATAATTGGATGCGGTATTGAAGATCACCTGTTCTTTGGCACGTTGTAAGCTCTCTTCATCTGATAACTTTGACTGCTCGCTTGCCTTTAATGAATAGATATTTTCAAATCCATTAAAGATCGGAATGCTTGCACTCAGGTTACCGGAAATTGATTGCGAAGTAACGTCTCTAAAATCTACCACATCCGGTACAAACTGCCGTCCCGTTCTTCTTGAACCATTAAAACCCCCACTCACGGAAGGAAGAAAGTCAGCATATTCACTTTTAATATTATACTCTGAAAGCTCAAGGTTATTTTTAGCTTGCTTGAGCTGATAGTTATTCTCTAAAGCTATTTCTATAGCTTCTTGAATAGTAATTGTTCGCCTTTCCTGAGCTAATAAATTGTTCGTAACTAACAGAAGAGCAATTAGAAGTGTAGTTGAGATAAATCTTTTCATAATTAAAATTCAGTTTTTCTATTTACAGGTTGGTACACGGTAACGGACGAAAATAGTTGCAGAATAGTTGCCCTATTTTTGATTTTTATATCCTTTTACAGATAAGAGCTAAATAATTGTAAAATCAGTCACCGGATGGGCGTTTCTTTTCTTTTAACGAAGCGACTTTATCATCCAGATAATCCAAAAGAAGGCTGAGGCCTTTTTTGGCAAGAACACGTTTTAGCTCTCTGGTTATTCCAGAATCGGAAACCCCATACGTGTTATGATTCTTGGATGATATTCTTTCGGTATTCTTTCGGTTCTTGCCTAATAAAAATCCTACTACCAGTGAAGCACCCACTACAGGCAATGGGTATTTTCTGATGATGTTCTTAGGATCCATATTCGAGGAAACCCCCTCTTTTACCTCATCTATAGACTTGTCAATACCACCTTGAATACGAACCAATTCCTCTTCAAGTTTTTGTTTCTTCTTTTCTAAATCAGATATTTTTACTTCAGCCATTTTACTTAAGTTCTTTTTTCGAAGTTTTCTCGGGAGGTAATTCTTTCAATTTATCGCCATCATCATCCATTGAATCAAGCAGTTCTGCAATAATTTGGTTTTGTATTCTTCGGGAAATTGATTTGGGACTAACGATCACAAATATCAACCCAAAAATTATAAAAGATGATGCTACTATTGCGTAACCGGCCCAGCGTTCATTCAAAACCTCGCCCAGGTAAATAGCTAATGCAGTCATAGCAAAAATCAATCCAATGGTAAGAATCGTATACCCGATCAAGTTCTGTATAGACTTACTGATCCAATAGGTAACCTTATCACCTACATTCAATAAAGTTAGTTCAAGCTTAGTTTCTATATAATCTTTAAGCTCGTGCGTTACATTTTTAATACGTTTGCCTAGATCATCCATTGGGAGTTCAATCTTCTAAAGTAAAAATTTTTGCCACTATAAAACCAACGGCCAAACCTATTGCTACAGATTTTATAGGGTGTTTACGAATTGAAGATTCAGACTTTGCTCTTAATTCTTCCAAACGGAGATGAAGTTCCTCATTTTCAAGGATCTCCCTCCCTCTTTCTATAGCGATATCTAAACGTTCGTTTAAGTTTTGAATGATCTCTTCGTTCATAATGCCCTGTGTTTTTTATTCAATATAACAAATTGCAGTGGATGCTTAAATGATTACATTGCAAAAAGTTATTCGTAGCGTAAACTTTCTATTGGATCAAGTTTTGATGCTTTGAATGCCGGATATACCCCAAATACAATTCCTATCACTAACATTCCAACGAATCCACCTATAACTGACCATAAGGGTATCACAGCTTCAGTTTCGATCCATACTGCCATCAAATTACCTACGCCTATGCCCAGGATCATACCAATAACACCTCCAATCTGACAAATAAAAATAGCTTCCATCAGGAACTGGCTTACTATTGCTTTCCGGGTAGCACCAACCGCTTTTCTGACACCAATTTCCCTTGTGCGTTCCGAAATAGATACCAGCATAATATTCATTACGCCAATACCCGCACCGAGCAACGTGATGAAACCAATTGCAAAACCACCAATATAAAGGGCGCCTGTAAAGGCGTCAAAAGTTCCGGAAAGACTTTCATTTGTTGAGATCTCAAAACTATTATCTTCCCCGGGACTCACCTTTCTTATTACCCGCAGAATCCCTGTTATTTCTTCAACCGTTTCTTCAATAAAATTAATTTCAGGAGCACGTACCTGAATACTTATATTTCTGTTGGCTCCATATGCGTTTATTGCCGTTGTATAGGGAATGAGCACGAAGTTATCGAACGATTGTCCAAAAATCTGCCCTTTTGACTCCAGTATTCCTATCACAGTATAAGGCTTACCGCCAAATCGTATTTCTTTACCGATAGGATATTGGTTCTTAAAAAGATCGTTCTGTACATCTTTTCCAAGGATTACAACATTCCTGCCATATTGAACATCATCCCTGGTGAAATTTCGGCCATCCTCAAGCTCATAAGAATTATTCAGTAAATAATTTTCATTACTGCCCCTCACCCCTACATTTGGTTCAGTCTCTTCTTCTCCGAAAGAGATCTGTGTTACTCCAAACCCTTCGTCAGGACTCATAGATTCACCTAAATCCATCAAGTCATCTAACCGTTCAGCGGTCTCAAAGTCAATGTATTTTCTGTTACGTACATCGTCACTCAAAGACCCCATCTGTACCGCCGGTGTTCTTGTCACAAGGATCACATCACTGCCCATCATGCTCATCGTGTTCTTAAAGAAATTATCAAGAACAGCTACCGCAGTTGTTGAGACAATGACTGAGAACACCCCAATTACAAGAGCAAGAAGGGTTAAAAAAGAGCGAAGCTTATTTGCTTTAAGCGAATCGTAGGCTTGTTGTGTTGTTTCTTTAATGTGCATAATTATTCAAACCTCAGTGATTCAATTGGATCAGATTTAGCAGCCCGGTATGCAGGGATAAATCCAAATATAACCCCTACTATGGTACAGATACTAAAACCTAAAATTACTACGCTTACATTCATAACCGCTACAAATACCTGATTTATCAGTATAGTCAACCCACCTGCAAGTGCTACGCCAATAACTCCCCCCAGTAAACAGATCGAAATGGCTTCTAATAAAAACTGAGTTAGAATCTCCCAGGATTTAGCCCCTACTGCTTTTCTGATCCCGATCTCTTTGGTACGCTCTCTCACCGAAACAAACATTATATTCATTACCCCTATACCACCAATCAAAAGTGAAAGCCCGCTAAGGATAAAGCCTACAGCATAGATTCCTGCTTTCATTCCTTCAAGCTGTTTCTTAAAAGCCTCCGGTTTATTAAGTGCAAAGTCGTTTTCTTCTGTGGCATCAAGTTGACGAATACGCCTCATGATCCCTTCCAACTCATACTCTCCCTGACGAAATGAGGCCTGATCAGGGAATTGAACACCGATTTGTAAACCGCTCCGTAGACCATAGATTTGACCATAAGCAGATATTGGAATTATGATCCGGTTATCTGTGTCTTCCAGGCCCATAAACTTGCCCTGTTTTTCAAGAACCCCCACAACAGTAAATCTCTGCCCTCCCAAACGAATTTGTTTACCTAAAGGATTTTCAATTTCAAACAATGCTTCCTTCAAAGTGTTTCCTATAACGGCAACTTTTGACCCCGAATGGATCTCCTCTTGAACAAACATTCGCCCGTCAGCAATATTTAATCCCTGTATCGAAAGATAATTAGCAGTAGCACCTGTCAAACCCACACCTTCTGCTATCTTTTCCTGGTACCTGATCGAGGTACCCCGGTTGGCGGCTGCTGTTACATTGCTGGCATATCTGCTGTAATCCCGAATTTTTTCCACATAATCTATATCCATCTCTTTACGGTTCCGGTACTCCCACCATTTATATTCACCTCCTCCCATTCCCCATGGCCATTTTTCAACATAAACCACATTTTGCCCCATCATTGCCATGCTTTTTTCGAAGGTAATATCCATACCCGTAGTTACCGAGTCTACAATGGTTACCATGGTGATCCCAATGATAATACAGAGAGCCGTTAGTATGGATCGAATTTTGTTTGTCCTAAGAGCGCCAAGAGCAATTTTAAAGCCCTCAGTAAAACTGTTTATTATTCTCATATGATTTTTTTGATGTGGTAGCTTGATGCCATACGAAAGTAATTAGATTTCGTTACACTTAATTTTAAATAATCCTTCTTATTTTACTTTTTCATTTACACGCTAACAATTCAGTACCTTCGAATAAAATTCAGACTTATGAAATTAGATGTACTCGTTTTTGCTTCCCATCCGGATGATGCAGAATTAAATTGCGGAGGAACCATTGCCGCCCTTACTGCACAAGATAAAAAAGTTGGCATCATTGACCTGACCAAAGGTGAAATGGGTACTCGTGGTACAGAGGAAACCAGGGCTACTGAAGTTAAAAAAGCTTCTGAGCTCTTATCAATCTCATACCGGGCTAATTTAGATCTTGGTGATTCACTCCTTCTTAACACCAGAGATAATCAGTTTAAGATCATCGAGCAGATACGGTTAACTCAACCTCATATTTGCATTACAGGGGCTCCCTTCGATCGTCATCCCGACCATGCAAAAGGAACAAAACTTGTACTGGATGCACTCTTTTACTCAGGCTTAAAGAAGATCACAACCCAAAATGAATCCGGAGAAGCGCAAGATACATGGCGACCTGCACATATTCTTCATTATATGCAGGACCGGCCTTTTGAACCGGATTTCGTTTTTGATATTTCTGAACATTGGGATACCAAACGAAATGCAATGCTTGCATTCGAAACACAGTTCAATATTAGCGATCCCGGGAACGAGCCTGAGACGTACATCTCTTCTGAAAATTATTTCAAACAGCTTGAGGCTCGTGCAAGATATTTTGGACATCTGGCCGGTTTCGAGTTTGGAGAACCATTCAAATACTACCTTTCCCCCACACCGCTTAAAAATATGGATGTGTTTTTTGAACACACTCCCAAAAGATGATATTTAAACTGATCACTTTTGCTTTGAAAATCAGTCTTCTTTCTCCATCTTAGCTGGCAATATTTAACTTTAAAAACATTGCTGGAATATGGACTTCTCTAAACAGAAAAAAGGAACAACTTCCGTATGGGCAGGTGAAACTGACAACTTTCATGAGGAAAGCCCTTCAGTCCCAATATTCAATACCGTCACTTATGCATATGATGATCTGGATGAATGGTACGAAGTTGCAAAAGGAAACAAGAAAGGCCATATCTATAGCAGGAATACAAATCCTACCGTAAAAGTTTTAGAGAACAAGATCCGTATTTTGGAAGGCGGTGAGGATTCCATCTCGTTCTCAACCGGAATGGCTGCCATCAGTAACACACTTTTTGCTCTGTTGAAACCCGGTGATCGCGTAGTATCGATCAAAGATTCGTATGGTGGAACGAGTAAAATATTCCTGGAACACCTTCCAAAGTTCAACATTGATGTTACACTTTGTGAGACGGAAGACCACGAGCAGCTTGGAAAAGAGATCAGTAAAGGTTGCCAACTGGTGTACCTGGAAAGCCCTACAAATCCAACACTAAAAGTCATAGACCTGCAAAGAATTGCTAAAGCTGCCAAAAAGGTTGGGGCTATTACAGTTTCAGATAATACATTTGCTTCTCCCATAAATCAAAACCCTCTTTCACTTGGTGTTGATCTCGTTGTTCACAGTGCTACCAAATTTTTGGGAGGTCATTCCGATGTTATGTGTGGCCTTTTATGCGGCAGAAGTGAACTAATAAAAAAGGTCTTTCAATATCGTGAGATAATGGGAGCAAGTTTATCTGCTGAAGCAGCTTACACTGTTATTAGAGGGATGAAAACTCTGGAGCTCAGAGTACAAAGGCAAAATGAAAGTGCTCTTAAAATTGCCCGTTATTTAGAGAAGCACCCAAAAGTAGATCAGGTTTTTTATCCGGGACTGGAAAGTCATAAAGGGCATGATATTGCCAAAAAACAAATGTCCGGGTTTGGGGGTATTTTAAGCTTTGAACTGAAAGGTGGCTATGAATCGGTTAAAAAACTGCTGCATAACATGAAGTTTGTTCATCTCGCCGCTAGTCTTGGCTCTGTAAGTACGTTAGCAGGTCCTCCCCGCACTACCAGTCATGTGGAACTCTCTGAAGCTCAGCGTAAGCAATTGGGAATATCTGAAAGCTTGATCAGATACTCTGTTGGTATTGAAAACGCAGAAGATCTATTAGAGGATCTTGAAGCAGGGCTTGATCAGATTTAAACCCCAGGGTCAATCCGGTTCAATACTCACAAATCTTTCAATATTACGGGACATCTCAATACGCGTAATAAAAGACTGAATGATCTTTTTATATAGTTCTTTACCCAAAATCTTATCCTCTATTCCTGCATCAATATTCGGATTGTCGTTCACCTCGATCACGTACACCTTATCATCCAGCATTTTTAGATCAACACCGTACAGGCCATCTCCCATCAATGCTGCTGCTTTGGTTGCAGACTTCAGAACTTTTGCGGGGACTTCGTCAATAGAAAGCGTTGCAGAATTTCCGGTCTGGTCTTTTTTAGGGCCTTTCCAATTATAGATCTGCCAATGCCCTTTAGCCATAAAATACTTACAAGCAAATAGTGGCTGATTATCAAGCATCCCAATACGCCAATCATAATCGGAGGGTAAAAACTCCTGCCCGATGATCAGGTCTGAATTTTTAAATAGTCTGTCAAGTGATTCGCGCATTTCACTGCAGCTAATTACTTTAGTTACTCCTAAAGAAAAAGCACTGTCAGGTTGTTTTAAGATTATTGGATACTTTAGATTTTCAAGATCTTTATCCTTAACCAATCCTTTGTAGAACACATTAGTCTCCGGAGCAGGTATATTGTTAGTCTTTAAACGCTCATGCAAATAGATCTTATTTGAACATCTTAAAATTGACCAGGGGTCATCAATTACAGCCAGACCTTCAGCATAGGCTTTGCGCGAAAACTGATAGGTATAATTATTGACATTCGTAGTTTCACGGATAAAAAGAGCATCAAATTCGGACAAGCGATTATAATCTTCCTTTGTAATGTATTCAGTGTACACATCAAGATCGTCAGCAGCTTCCTCCAGCTTTTTCATCGCCCTTTGGTCTGAAGGCGGGTTTTCTTCTTTAGGATCAATGAGGATTCCTAAATAATATTTGTAGCTTTTTAGTTTAGGCCTATGGAATCTCTTTGTTTTAAAATATTGCTGTGCAAAGTCTTGCACAGTTTCGAAATCGGTTAGATCAACCTTACTCAGGCTCAATGGAACCAACCGTTTTATATCCCACCTTTTCCCTTTAATAAAGCGTACTGTAAACATCGGCGCTTCAAACATTTGATAGAGCTTCTGTCCTAAAACTTTGTAATCCGGATTAACAACCTGTCCGAAATACACATTCAACTCAAGTTTATCCTCGGCACATTTCTGGAGTGACTTTTGGATCACTTCATCGATATCATCCGCAATAGAGCGGATAACACTTAGGTCCTTAAAATCCCTGATGGTTGTTACGTTAGGAATGGCCCGATGTTCCCTGGCAGAAGCTAATAACGATACATAGTATCCCATGGTTTGATAGCGGTAGGAATTACACAAATTGAATACCCGTAATGCCCGTTCAGAGAATAATTCTTTGTTTGAGGTATAATCTTTAGATGAGACGATCTCCACATTATCCAAGGCTAAATTCCAGTCCTTGGGTTCGTCAACTACTATAATATTAGAGATCCTTGTTTTGCTTTCGGCTTCAGAAAGTTCTTTCACCATCCTCAAAGCATCTCTTCCCTCTTCATAATAATCCTTTATCGGTCCGGCGGACTCAAAACCAAACTTATTATACCATGAGATGAGTTTTTTATTATCAACACTCGCTTCCAGTGTAATACGTTCAGCACCTCTCTCTTTGGCAATAAACTCAGTTTTATCTATAAGTTCTTTGCCAATGCCCGTTCCCTGAAATTCGGGATCCACAGCGATGGAAAAGATCCGAACCGATCTTTTGTACAGGTAAAGAATCAGGCATCCGACAGTTATATAAGCACCATTATGCTCAGCCTCAGCGATCCAAACCTGCTGAAAGGTACTTTTGAGACTTAAATTTAAAACTCGCCTAGAGCTTTGTTGGTAGGCAGGGAAAGCTTTTTTTTCAAGAGTAAGCAGAAGATCCAGATCACTTATAGCCGATCTTCTGAGAAAGATATTCATTATCAAATCCGTTAGTTATTCTACAAAATTACGCTAAAAAATTTTATGTAATACAATATAAAATAAATTTTTAAACCTGATTTAGTGCACCAAATATTTTTCTTCAAAGCATTCACTGATCTCATTTTTTAGAAAATCATGAACCGGCTTATTTCCGGCTATAATTCTTTTTCCAAACAGCCAGTTGTCTCCTCCTTTCCAATCCGAAACAACTCCTCCGGCCTCTTTGATTATCAGTGATCCGGCTGCAACATCCCAGGCACTGAGCCCATATTCATAGAATCCCTCGAACCTTCCACATGCCACATTGCAGAGATCCCACGCAGCAGTTCCCGGGCGTCGGACTCCATGCGTTTTATCCATCATTCTTTTGAAAAGTTTTAAGTAATTGTCTACCAAATGCAGATCACGGTATGGAAATCCGGTTCCGATCAATGACGATGAGGGATCTTTGGTTTCTGAAATTTTAATAGGTTTACCATTTAAAAAGGCCCCTTCTCCTTTAACCGCCGTAAATAATTCCTGATGAGCTACTTCCAGAACTAACGCAACCTTAGGTTCTTTTTCTTCCCACAAAGCAATAGACACACAATATGCGGGAAAATTGTGCGCAAAGTTGGTAGTCCCATCAATTGGATCGATGATCCAGATACGCTTATCAGGCAATTCTGTTATGTGGGTAGACTCTTCCGCTAAGATCTGGTCATTGGGAAATGCCCCTTTTAGTATTTCAATGATCTTCTTTTCTGATGCCAAGTCAGCATCCGTCACCAGGTCATTTTTTCCTTTCAAAACTACATCAAACGAAGATTCCTCAGCATATTCATTAATAATTTTTGAAGCTTCTGCTGCTGCTTTTTTTGCTGTGTTTAGTTCTTCTCTATAATTACTCATTCTTAAATTGCACCCAAATATCGAATTAGTATTTTAATTACCGTCAAATATGTCTTTAAGAATATTCCCGCCTTTTTCTTTCAGATAATCTTCTACGATCTTTTTGATCACGGTTTCATTCGGGCGAACCGTTGGATTTGAATAGTTTCCTGTGATCACCAAAGGTACAGAAATCGTCCCATTTTCTTGTGTCAGTGCGTTTACGGCCTGTTCGCCAATTACGCTGGATAGTCCTTTTTTAAACGTACCGGGAAGTGCAATTACAGCCTCATAATCAATTTCATCATTCCCAAGGTGATGTGTGCCACTCATTTCAAGACCGATCTTATCACTGGTTAAATTCAGTTCTTTAAAGGTCAACACTTCATTTGTAATGGTAAATTCTGACCTCCATTCATCCAGAGCGAGTGTTTCCAGTTCTTTTACATTAAGGAAATTAGCGACCTTCATCTGTATCGGATGATTGACTAATCGGGCTTTGGTCATTCCAAATGAGCCTTCTGCATCAATTGTTGAAAGTACCGGAGATAGAGCCGGATTCAGATCAGAAACATAATTTACATCTGCACTGAAAGCACCTTCTACATATTTATGAATGGTACTGTTCTCACCTAAAAATCCCGTATCCCGGAAGAAAGCTTTGGCAGCAAGGCTGTCAAGTGTACCGGAGAAATTGATTCTTGTGTCGGTGGGAGTTGGAATATCCCAGATCATATTTCCGGTCGCGCTCCCTTCAAACATAGTTGCTTTAGCATCGCGGAGAACGAGCTTTTCAGGGGTCATTTCACCGGAACCGCTAACATCTGTCAAATCGATCCCTAAAATAATAAGTTTTGAGATCTCAGCCCCAACATTTGCATTGATCTCCGGCAATTCAATGGGAATGGGTTCATTGGGATCAGTTTCTTCATCCCAATCAATCATCTCATCCATGTTCAGCAAGGTGCCGCTATAGTTTCCGGTAACACTTGGAAGCTCGCTCTGTGAAACGTTTTCTTTAATAAAACTGAGATAATTACTCATTTCACCTGCAAGCTGTATATCTGAGGAACCAAATTTCATTGTGAAATCTGTCAGGTCCATGGTTTCGGGAGATACTGTAAGCTCCCCCCCCAGATCCGTTACCGGTAGCGGAAGTGAATCTCCCCTTGCAGTTACATCACTTAAATTTAGCTCTCCATTAAAATCAATTTTCAGCGGATCACCGGCCGGGCCTTGAGCTTTTAAATTCATCACCGCATTCCCAGCCAATTCATTGATCCAAGGCTTCAACTCATAATATCTGCTTACATCACCTAACTGGGCATTTCCATCCATTGTTAGATTTAGTATTGGATTGTCAGAAAGGTACTCTTGAATATTTCCCGTCACAGAGAGTTCGTTATTCCCGGTTTTAAAATTAGCTTGGGAGATCACAAGGGTATTCCCGGAAACGGTTCCCTCAAAAGTAATGTCTTCAATGGGTTCGGCAACCGATGGATGTGCAAAATAACCATTGGTTAAACTAAGTGTGCTCGACTGCAATAGATTCTGAAAATCAAAAGGCTCCAAATTCCCTTTTAGTACAATATTTGATTGAAGATCACCTCTCATCATCAATGTGTCTTCATCGATAGGATAGAATTCTTTGACAGTTGCCAGATCAACGTTTACCTCTCCGGTGACGTCTATACTTCGTAAAGCTTTATCCAGCGGGTCATCTACTGAACCGGTAAATCTGAGGCTGTTTCCTGCCGCACTAAGACTTGCACTCTGAATATTGATCATCTTATTCGTGGCGCTCATATCTATATCAATGTTCTCGATTGGCTGTGAAACGCCGGCATACTGAATCAGTCCATCAGAAAAAATGATAGTGCCATCAAGCTCCGAATTTTCGGAATCTTCAACCTGTCCTTTTGCATTTACGTCGACAATGAGTGTACCGGCCATCCGCTCAATATCAAAATCACTGATCGCATAAAAACTTTCGATGGTTGAAAGGTTAATATCGCTATCAATATTCAGATCGTATGCCGGGTTGTCCTCCAGTGGATCAAATAAAGTTCCGGTAACAGATATAGTATTTTGAGCGGCTTTGGCTTCAAAGGTCTGCAGTGAAATTTTGTTGTTATCTGCAATAAACGAAAGTTGTATATCCTCTATAGCCTGGGGCAGTTCGTTATTTTTGATATAACCATCCTCTACTGTGACAGTAAAATTATAATCCGGGATCTGACTCTCTGAATATCGTCCTGAAATAGTTCCTTTAATATTTAATTCACCTTTCGTTTCAAGTCCCGTTACATATTCTTCAAACTCCGGGGGAACCAAAGTCAGTAAATCCCCAAAATCATCTGTTGAACTTGAGGTCGCTAAATTGATATTCATTGCCTCGTTGCTCCAGGAATCGACCTGCCCTTCCAGATCTAACATTAAACCCCGAATTGCAAGACTTCCTTCCTGTATAACCAATTGTTCATTCTCTAGATCAAGAGTAGAAATTTGATCTAACTGTAAAGCAAGATCATTCAGATAATTTTCTCCGTCTATGTTCACCGTTAACGAATTGAGTTCAGAAGTTAGGTCGGTTTCAATCAGATCTGCATATTTCAGAGATAGCTGTGCATTTAATCCGTTGGCAAGGATCTCCGTTTTCGAGTCATGATCGTAATAGTGCAGCTTGCCGTTTGTGATACTTAAGTTAGGAATAGCCAGTGATATTCCTTCCTCATCCGTAGCGGGATCTTCCGGATCATCAGCTAACAGAAAATCAATATTTGATGTGCTGTCTTCATAAATGGTATAATAGATCTCCGGAGAATTCAGAGACAGTTCTGTAATATTTACATCTCCACTTATTAGTGGGATTATTTTAACCGATAATAACAGCTCGTCTAATTTTACGATTGTCTCGCCGTCCTGATCCGGGATTCTTACCCCTTCCATACTTACTCCGGCATTCGGAAATGACCTGAACAAACTCAATGACATTTCTGAAACTTCTACTTCTGTTCCAAGGTTTTCAGTAAGCTTGGGAACTACCGTGTTTCGCAACCGTTCGTCATTAAAGTAAATATTAACTCCAATTACCAAAATTATGAGGGTCACCAAAAAACCGGTAAGTATTTTTAAAAACAATTTCATTGTAGCGTACCAATTATCTTTTTTGTTCTTCTCTTGAATTTGATTTTTAACGGACTGGTATCAGTCAATTTTCCAATGATTCCAATAGTGATCCGGCATACATATTTAGTCAACCTAATGATTTGTTGTTCCTTAAAGTATTTATCTAAACAGCAATTTGAGCTAACTAATTCAGATATTTAAAATACTTTTAAAAAGAAAGTGTTCAACTATAAATAGAGCTATTTAAGTTCTTTAATCTCATTAAAAAAATGAGGATATTCATTCTCTAATTTTATTAAAAATCAACTACTCATGATCATCCCTATAGCCAGCGACCACGCCGGATATCCCGCTAAAGAGACCTCCATTAAATTGTTAAAAGATCTCGGTCATGACATTGTTGATTTTGGCACTCATTCTGAAGATTCCGTGGATTATGCTGATTTTGCCGTTGAAGTTGCAAAAAGGATAAATGATGGAGAATATGAACTTGGAATACTTATTTGCGGAAGCGGGCAAGGCGTTTGCATGACCGCCAATAAATATCCAAAAGTACGGGCAGGACTTGTTTACTCAAAGCATTCCGCTGAAATGACCCGTCTCCATAACAATGCGAATATTTTATGCCTTCCGGGAAGAGAATTGGATGAATCTCAGATCAAAGAAATTCTTGATATTTGGTTGACCACAGAATTTGAAGGCGGACGCCATGAACGCCGGATCAACAAAATTGAATCATTAACACAACAAAAATAAAAGTTGCCGATGAAATCGCTTCAGGAACAAGACTCTGAAATTTTTGAACTGCTTGAAAAAGAAACCGATCGCCAAAATTATAACCTGGAACTGATCGCTTCTGAAAATTTTGCATCCAAAGCGGTGATCTCAGCTATGGGAAGTGTCCTCACTAATAAATATGCTGAGGGATATCCCGGAAAGCGTTATTACGGCGGTTGTGAATTTGTTGATGTAGTGGAAGACCATGCCCGTGACCGTGCTAAAAAACTATTCGGGGCAGATTGGGTGAATGTGCAGCCTCATTCCGGAGCTACAGCTAATGCTGCTGTTTATCTCGCTTGCATGAAACCTGGAGATACTCTTTTGGGTTTCGATCTTTCTCATGGCGGTCATCTCACACACGGTTCTCCGGTGAATTTTTCTGGGATCAATTATAATGCTGAGTTTTATGGTGTTGAAAAAGATAACGGCCGCCTGGATATGAATAAGATCCGTGAGCGCGCGAAAAAAGTTAAGCCTACGATGATATCCATTGGAGCCTCCGCCTATCCGCGCGACTACGACTATGAAGCGTTTCGCAGTATTGCTGATGAAGTTGGGGCGCTGCTTTGGATGGATATGGCTCATACTGCCGGGCTCATCGCCACCAAGAATTTGAAAGACCCCCTTCCCCATGCCCACGTAGTTACCACCACTACCCACAAAACGTTGCGTGGCCCTCGAGGCGGAATGATCCTGGTTGGTAAAGATGGGGAAAATACCATTGGAGTGACTGCAGCAAAATCAGGTAGAACAAAAAACTGGGGTGAAGTTTTCGATTCAGCTGTCTTTCCGGGAACACAGGGTGGCCCGTTGATGCACGTAATAGCGGCTAAGGCTGTATCTTTTAAGGAAGCTTTGGAAGACGATTTTAAAACCTATCAAACCCAGACACAGAAAAATGCCAAGGCTATGGCAGATAAATTCATTGAATTGGGTTATAACCTGGTGAGCAACGGTACCGACAATCATCTCATCCTTATCGATCTTCGAAATAAAGGACTGAATGGTAAGATTGCTGAGGATGCTTTAGAGAAAGCAGCTATCACAGTAAATAAGAACATGGTGCCTTTTGATACCGAAAGTCCTTTTGTGACTTCCGGAATACGGATAGGTTCTCCTGCCATGACTACCCGTGGACTTAAAGAAGCTGAATTTGAGCAAATTGCAGTTCTTATCGACAGAGTGCTTCAAAAGCCTGAGGATCAGGAAAATCACAAGAAAGTAGAGCAGGAAGTTCGTGATCTGTGTGATCGTTTTCCTCTGTATGATTTTGTAACAGCCTAATCCGGAGAATCAGCATTGGAACAACGCCAAATCATGGAAGGCAAACCACCAGAGGCTAAGAAACCGGCCGATAGAACAGATACTATGTCTTTCCTCGAACACCTTGAAGAATTGAGGTGGAGAATCATTAAAGGACTTGTCGGAGTCTTGGTGGGCATGATAATCGCCTTCTTCTTTGCCGATTTCTTTGTGGAGGATGTCATATTAGGCCCAACCCGGTCTGACTTCTTTATGTATGATCTGTTACAGGTTGATGCCGTAAATTTTGAGCTCCAGAGCCGGCGTTTGCCCGGGCAATTTTTCACCTATTGGGGCACCCTTTTTGTGATGGGCTTTTTGATCGGCTCTCCTTTCTTTATCTATCAAATGTGGTCATTTATTGAACCTGCACTGGAAAGAAAGGAAAAGAAAAAGTCCTATTTCACTTCCTTTTTTATCACTTTTTTCTTTTTGCTGGGTGTAACTTTTGGATATCTGATATTGGTTCCCTTTGCGCTTCAGTTCTTTGCCCAGTTCCAGATCTCAGATATTATTCGCAATGATTTTGACATCAATGAATATTTCAGCTCCGTTGCTATGTGGGTGGTAGCATGTGGAATCATCTTTCAAATTCCGGTGGTCAGCTATTCATTGTCGAAGATAGGCCTGCTTACTCCGGAATTGCTTAAGAAGTATAGAAGACACGCATTGGTTTTATGCTTAGTGGTAGCAGCTCTGCTCACTCCTCCCGACCCTATCTCCCAGATTCTTATCGCACTGCCGTTAACGGTATTATATGAGTTGTCAATTTGGATAAGCAGATACGCAAACCGGAAACGGAAAAAAGAGCTTGATGAAGCTATCACTGGTGTATCTGAAAGCGAAAAATAAGGTTTGATGAAATTTAGTTCAGGTTATGGTTTTAACCTCTTTAACCTGTATCTTTTATCTACAATAATAAGCCGGATAAATGAGTTTATCCGTTAGTCAATACAAAAAATTTAGAGTTTTTGAATCAAATAATGACACTATTAAAAAATATATTTTCTGTTTTTATTCTTTTCCTTCTCACCGTTTCAATTTCATCTTGTGATGAAAGTAATCCTTTTGAAGTCGATTACTCCGATGCACCGGAACCTTTTGATATCGAAAATACAACCATGGTTGAATCAGAGTCCGGTTTGGTATATTACATAGTGGAAGAAGGCAGTGGAGCATTTGAGGTCGAAATAAGAGATGCGGTTCGGGTATACTATACAGGGAGAAAAGTTGATACCGGAGAGATCTTTGACAGTTCTTATCGAAATGGAAATCAGTCACCGACTACTTTCAATTCCTTAGATAACCTCATTGAAGGTTTTAGAGAAGGCTTAATTGGAATGAAAGAGGGTGAGAAAAGAGTGTTGATAATACCACCGGACCTTGGTTATGGAGACTCACCTAATTCCAGTCTCCGAAATGATACTTTACGTTTCGATGTAGAATTAGCAGCTATTCTCAGTAATTAAAGATACATCCTTTTTACTTTTGGGGAGATTGCCGTGGTTATTTCGTACGGTATCGTCCCCATTTTTTTTGCCCATTCCTTTGCAGACAACATTCCGTTTTTCAGAATAGTTACCTCTTTTCCTTGTGGTATTTCTTCTCTTCCCAAATAAACCGTTAAATAATCCATGCTTATGGTGCCCACCTGCGGATATAATTCATTACCAATTTTCACCTGAAAAGCATTACTCAAGTTTCTGAAAACCCCATCACCGTATCCCACAGGTATAACACCTAAGTATCCGGCTTCCGGTGCTTCCCACCTACTTCCATATCCCACCAGATCACCTTTCTTTAGCTTCTTCACCTGAACCAGATTAGATTTCCATTCTATAGCCGGTTCCAGATCAGGAATCTCAACTTCCCCCGGGGCATACCCATATAAGCAAACACCCGGACGAACTGCATCAAACAAGACTCCCTTATCATGATAATAGAAAATAGCTCCGCTATTGGCTGTATGGGTCATTAATTCAGTGGAAAACTGAGCTCTTATATCGTTAAAAATATCAAGCTGTTTGGTAACTCTTGGATGATCCTTTACATCAGAATTCGCAAAGTGAGTATATATTCCAGTGTAATCTAACTCTGTAATATTCACCTTCTGAATTACTTCAGAAACATCCTCCGGTAACATACCCAGGCGGAACATTCCCGTATCAAAATGAATATGGGCTTTTGTTCCGATTTCAAGTCGTTCAAATACAGACAGGTCTGAAATACTAGCTGTTATGTTATGCTTTTTATATAAAGACTCTTTACCAATAGGAGGAATTTCAAAAACAAGAATTGGATTTTTGACCCCGTGTTCCCGCAGCCTAATAGCTTCATCTAAACTCGCTGTGCAAAACCACTCTACTCTGTCTTTCAAATAATCAGCAACCGATAATGCTCCGTGGCCATAAGCCTCATCCTTTACCACAGCCATTCGCTGCACCTTCTTCCCTATTCTGTCATTAACAGCCTCGAGATTACTGCCTATTTTTGAAAGATGAACATACAGAGTCGAACTCAACGTTTACCTCAGCTAAATGAAAAGATTCTTTTTCTATTTTTTTTCAGGATGACCTGAGCTGCATTATAACCCGCAGCACCGAACACTCCTCCACCCGGATGGCAAGAAGCACTGGCCAAATATAAATTTTTAATTGGAGTTTCGTATTGGCTCATCTCAGGAATAGGCCGAAACATGAACATTTGATCAAAACTCATTTCCACATGCATCACATTTCCTTTTAAAAGGCCGTGTTTGCGCTCAATATCCAATGGTGACTGAATATACCAGTCAATGAGTTTGTCCTTCATATTCGGGGCATAATCCGTGACTACATCATAGATTTTTTGCGCCTCACGCTCCCGGATATCATCCCACTTCAATCCATTGGCCAATTCATATGGATGCCACTGCGCCCATGCAAATAAGGTATGCTTCCCATCCTTAGCAACCTGAGGGTCTATCTTAGAAAAGGTCATACATAATACAGCCGGCTTTTCAGGCGGAAGTTTCTTTGTGTAATCACCGATCGCATTATTCATGTACTGAACAGAGGGTGCCAGTAGCTGAATTCCATTATGAATATCAGGATCATCCGGAGCCGCTGTATACTCTGGTAGTTCTTCAACCGCACAGCGGATCACCATCCCAAATCCATTTCCTACATTAATGTTTTCGACCTTACTGAACATGGAATCATCCAGATGATCACGCCCTACCATCTTCATCATCGTGGTTTGAACATGCGCATTTGAGACGATGGTTTTAGCCCGGAATTCTTCTCCATTTTCAGTCTGAACCCCAAAGGCTTTCCCATTCTCAATCAGTATTTTTTTAATGGGATGATCTGCAAGGACCTTACCGCCATACGCCTCTATCATGTTTTTCATGGCCTGAGTGAGCATACCGCTTCCCCCTTTGGGATGTTTGGCTCCACTCTCGTGCAGCATCGACTGCCAGCCGGCAAAATCTCCCGTAGCCGAATGATCCGGTAATGGGCCGGATTGTGCCGCAAACCATAAGATGGCCGCTTTCATGTATGGGCTCTCAAAGGCATCATCTACCACTTTCCCATAACTGGAAAGTATTTTTTGAAGCCCCGATTGCTGCTCTCCTTTTTTAAACATAGAGCCATCCCTGATCTGAGCCTTGGTCATCTCAGCAAAAATATTCCCGGCTGAGGGTTTGGTCATAAATGCCTTCAGCACGCTCTTGTTGATCTTACCCCAAAAATCGATGAACTCCTGATAATTCTTGACGTCTTCGGGAGCCACCTTTGAAATAGATTCCAGCGTACGCTCCACATCTTTCCAGAAATGGATCACTCCTTTTCCTGTATGCACGGGATACGACATGATCGGGTCCATATCGATATACTCCAGTCCGTATTTCTTCAACTCAAGCTCTTCGATGATCCCGGTTTGATGGATCATGATGTGAACGGAAGAACCCACATCCATCCGAAATCCATTAGGATTCTCTTCGGACTTGAACATGGTCTCGGTTCGCACAGCGCCGCCAATGGTAGAATCCCTCTCAAGTACCAAAACCTTATAGTCATTTTTGGCAAGGTAGCAAGCGGTAACTAACCCGTTATGGCCCGAACCGATCACAATAGCATCAAAATTTGGCATATTCTTCTTTCTGATTTCAAGTGGAATGATGATGAACTTTTACTAAGTTCTGCAAACAGAATCCCACTTTGGATTCATTCCAAGTTCACCAAGAAAGTACCGTAAATAATTATCAATCATGACTTTTTTTAAATCGTTTCTAGCCTCCTGCTTAGGCATTTTTACCACTTTTGTTTTATTAATCATCACATTCTTTATTGTGATCTCAGCCAGCTCATCCGAACCTCTTCCCGAAGTACAAGAGAATAGTGTGCTCACTATAGAAATGACCGGGACTATCCCTGCTTATGTCGTTTCAAGTCCTGTTGAGACCTATTTCAACCCACTTGCAGGGAATAAATTATCGTTAGTTACATTAAAGGAGAATCTGGAAAAAGCAGCAGCTGATGAACGTATCAAAGGAGTCTGGGTAAAAGCTAATATACTTAGCGAATCTTGGGCAAACCTGCAATCTGCTTATCAATATCTGGAAAAGTATAAAGAGAGCGGAAAATTTTTGTATTTCAGTACCGACGATATTGGAATGAATGAACAGTCTTATTATCTCGCTTCGCTTGCCGACAGTGTCTTCAGTCCACCAAATACTAATTTTGAGTTTAATGGATTTGTATCCCAAATGACATTCTATTCCGATATGCTGGACAAAATTGGCGTAGAACCGGAAATCTTTCGGGTAGGAAAATATAAGTCTGCCGTGGAGCCATTTTTGCAAACTTCCGCTTCACCTGAAAGCCGTGAGCAAATGGAGGAAATCATGGCTTTGGCCACTGAAACCTTCATAACCGCCGTTGCTGAAAAATCCGGGAAATCAATGGATGAAGTAAATGATATGCTTAATTCCGATCCAGTAAACCGACTTCAGTTCGCTCATGAAAACGGATTAATTGACGTTCTTGCTTTCGAAAGTGATGTGGAGCGAATTCTAAAAACAAAACTGGGTATTGAAGAAGATAATAAACTTGAAACCATCAGTTTTCAAAATTATGGTGAGATTCCCTCATCCTTAGCCGGTGTGAATATGCCCTCTTCTCAGGATCGGGTAGCTGTGATTTATGCGAGTGGCCCCATAATGCCGGAATTGGGGAGTCAATCTCCGTTTGGTAATTCCGGGTTGATCACCGCCTCGAGTATTCAAAAGCAGTTGGATGAAGCTCTAGACCGATCAACTATAAAAGCCATTGTAGTGCATATAAACAGTCCGGGTGGTTCTGCCAGCACCTCTGACTTGATCTGGAATTCCATTCGCGAGGCTTCCAATGAAAAACCGGTGATTGCCTATATGGGAGCTGTAGCAGCATCAGGAGGATATTATATAGCCATGGGAGCAGATAGCGTTATGGCAGGGCCAAATACCATTACCGGATCCATCGGTATTTTCAACCTGCTTTTCAATGTACAAGAGCTTACCGAAGAAAAAATCGGTCTCGATTTTGACGTAATAAAGTCCCATGAATATGCAGATCTGTTTGATCTTACCGATCCATTTACACCTGCAGAAGAACGCATTATTCAACAAAATATAGAAAATGGATATGAGGCTTTTATAGGACGGGTTTCTGATAACCGTGGCATGAGCAGGAATGAAGTAAATGATATTGCTCAGGGACGCGTATGGACAGGTGCTGATGCCAGGGAAGTTGGTCTTGTAGATGAACTTGGCTCTCTCGAAGACGCCGTTGCCATGGCAGCAGAAATGGCGGGGATCGAAGAATACCGTATCGAAAATTACCCCAAACAAAAGGGTCTTTTTGAAGCATTGATGGCCGGTTCACAGGCGAAAATTCAGGCCTACATGTATAGCTGGATTCCATTTGAACAAACCGAAGAAGTCAAAACCATCCGCATGCTAATGGAACAACCTGCCGGCCAAAACTGGATGATCTTACCCACAGAAATCACCATTAAATAAGAGTATATGAATGTAGGTCGATTTGAGATTGAACAACTTAGCGAGGGAATTTTTGAGATCTTTGAAGATGGTGTAATCCAAAAAACCAGTAGCTCTGAAATTACCGCCCCAAAGCAGGAAACTAGTATCAAATCCTCTTCAACTCCAATTGGGATCAACCCGATCTTAATTCGTGATGGGAAACACAATGTGTTACTTGATACGGGCTTGGGCTGGGGACTGGATCACAAAAGCCGCTATACAGATACCTCAAATTTGCTTACAAACCTTGATATTTTTGGCCTTAATCCTGCTGATATCACCCACGTAGTGCTCAGCCACCTGCATTTTGATCATTCAGCCGGTTCTACTTTTGTGGATCATACTGCTTCCACACAACCTACTATGCCATACGCCAACTATTTTGTGCAAAAAAAGGAATGGTATTTTGCACTTGAGCAAATGAATGAAAATATCAAAACTCCCGGTGCAGGATATAATCTCGACGAAATGTACAAACTGGCCGGAGACGATAAACTTGTGATGCTTACTGATACGTCTTTTGAGTTACTGCCCGGTATTGAGCTGATTCGTACCGGTGGACATACACCCGGCCACCAAATAGTCAAAATTCAGGACAGCGGAGACACCGCTTATTTTTTAGGTGATCTAATTCCCTCTGAACATCATCTCAACCATTATGCTATGAGGCAGTTAGATATTGATCCCGTTCAATCAAAAAAAGCAAAGACCTTGATATTGCGACAGGCTTTAAAAGAGAAAGCTTTACTCCTTTTCTATCATTCTATTCATGCTAAAGCAGGAAAACTGGAACAGGATAAAGACAAGAAGTTCATACTGAGAGAAATACAGTAACTTATGCTTACCATTGCATATATTGCCTATATATTTTTCATTCACTGATGAATAACATTCTGCAATTTTAATATCATCGCCAACCAAAATTTTCATCCGCTAAATACGCTTCCGACAGTAATGAAAAAATACCTGCTGCTTCTTTTATTGGCAATAATTCCTTCACTTGCTCTGTCACAGATACTAGTGGTTAAAGATGCAGTTACAAAAGAACCTATCCCTGTTGTAACTGTTAGCAGCTCAAGCCCTTCTGTTTATACTACTACTGATGAGAATGGAGAGGCAGGTATTAGCCGTTTTAAAGATTCTGAAGCAATTGAAATACGCATTCTTGGATACAAAGCGATCACTAAGAGTTATTCCGAACTTGAAAAACTGGCTTTTGAGATCTTACTGGAGCCCATTGCCTTCGACATGAACGATATGGTTATATCAGCTACAAGGTGGAACCAAAATTCAGAAAACGTACCCTCAAAGATCTCAACCGTGAGTACCGAAGCAGTTCGGCTTCAAAACCCACAAACCGCTGCAGATCTGTTGAATATTTCAGGCAAGGTTTTCATTCAGAAAAGTCAACAAGGTGGTGGAAGTCCCATGATCCGAGGTTTTGCTACAAATCGGCTTTTATATACAATAGATGGAGTTAGGATGAATACCGCCATTTTCAGAGGGGGAAATATTCAAAACGTCATTTCCCTTGACCCATATGCTACTGAAAGCACCGAGATTCTCTTCGGTCCGGGATCCGTTATTTACGGAAGTGATGCCATTGGCGGGGTGATGAGTTTCCAAACGTTAACACCGGAGTTTTCTGACGATGATAATGTTCAATTCAACGGAAATGCCGCCATTCGATATTCCTCTGCCAATAATGAACAAACCGGACATTTTGATCTTAACGTTGGTGCGGAAAAATGGGCTTTTGTCAGTAGTCTCAGCTCTTATGATTATGGGCATCTGCGTCAGGGTGAGAATGGTCCGGAGGACTACGTAAAGTCTTTTTACGTTCAACCCCAGGCAAATTCCGATGAGGTAATCTTACAAAATGATCCGTTGCTTCAGAAACCTACTGCTTATTCGCAGATCAATGCCATGCAAAAAATTCGGTTCAAGCCAAATACCAACTGGAATCTTAACTACGGATTACACTACTCCGAAACTTCTCCTTATGGCCGATATGACAGACATAACAGAACTATTGATGATCTTCCGCGCTATGGGGAATGGAAATACGGCCCACAAAAATGGATCATGAATCATTTAAAAACTGATTACATCGGGGAAACCGGATTATTTGATAACCTGAGCATCAGCCTGGCCCATCAGTTTTTTGAAGAGAGCAGAATCAGCCGTGACTTCAATAGTCCCAACAGAGAAAGAAGAATAGAAAAGGTTGATGCATATTCAGCTAATGTCGATTTCCTGAAGATCGTCAGCGAGAGTAACACCTTTTATTATGGGTTTGAATACGTACTTAATGAGGTTAACTCAAGTGGAGTCAGTGAGGAGATCATCACAAGAACAACACAACCGGGTCCCTCAAGGTACCCTGATGCAACCTGGCAGTCATTAGCAGCCTATATCAATGGTGAATTCGAGCTGTCGGATAAAATCACTCTTCAGGGTGGTATCAGATATAATCATATCCTTATTTCAGCAGATTTTAATACCGACTTCTACCCTTTCCCATTTGAGGAAGCCAATATCTCTAACGGCTCGCTGACCGGCAGCTTGGGAACAGTGTATCGCCCTTCAGAAAGCTGGGTCATAAACGCCAACCTTTCTACTGCTTTCAGGGCTCCGAATGTGGATGACATAGGAAAGATCTTTGATTCTTCGCCCGGCACGGTGGTTGTACCAAATCCGGATCTAAGCCCTGAGTATGCCTACAACGCCGATCTTGGCGTAGCTCATACCTTCGGAGATAGATTGAAAATGGATGTAACGGGCTATTATACCATTCTGGAAAACGCTATTGTGCGAAGGAACTTCACCTTGAACGGAGCGGATAGCTTGATGTATGATGGAGTTCAAAGTCGTGTGCAAGCTTTACAAAACGCTGCTACAGCCGACGTCTATGGAATTCAGGCGGGTATGGAGTTTAATCTGAATCAGGATGTAAAACTCAGTTCAGACTTCAATTTCCAAAAGGGAGAAGAAGAACTGAATGACGGTTCAACAAGTCCTTCACGACATGCCGCTCCCTGGTTTGGGGTAACTAGATTGACGTATCAGAAAGAGCAGTTGAACTTAGAGTTGAACTCGTATTATCAGGGAGAAAAATCCCATTCCGAGCTTTCTGTAAGTGAACAAGATAAAACAGAGATCTACGCGCTGGCTGAGAATGGAAATACCTACGCCCCTTCCTGGTACACGTTGAATTTTAAAGCTTTATATACCTTCCGGGAATCATATACGATAAGTGCCGGACTCGAGAATATCACGGATCAGCGTTATCGTCCCTACAGTTCAGGAGTTTCAGCACCGGGAAGGAATTTTATACTTTCCCTGCAGGTTTCTATTTAAAAGTTATCCTATAACTAATGGCATGTTGACGGGAATCGTGTAACAGGTGATTTGGCGGAGCATTATATTTTAAGCAAAGAATAGACTAAAAATGAATAGCTAAATGAACAATCTTTTGAAGTCCTTTCCGGAGAGGCACCCTTTTATATTCAACGCTGTAACTGTGGGAATCCCTACACTGCTGATCTTATCCCTGTTTGTGATCTTTGATCCGATTGGATTTAAAAAACTAGAACTGGCTAATCGTGTTGTTATGTACGTGATGCTGGGCTTACTTTCTTTGTTTGGGGGTTTGTTGGTGGGTGGGTTTTTCAGGTGGATATATTCCCGTGCTTCATGATGTTACCGTCCTAGCATTTAAGCAACAAGAGTGAGTGATGCTAACCCTCGTTCCGCCGCTCTCAGCCTGTGTGAAAACTTCAAAAGAGAGTATTAGTTGCAAATTGTTTTGTGAAGTCTTTTCTGTAAACAATTTTTTGACATAACAACCAAAGATAAGTCCAAAAACAGGCCGACGATTTTTCCACTAACTGTGCCGCCTCCATTAGCTTCTCGATGCCCATAATTCTTGGCTTTTATTCAGTTAGAGCCATTTGGGAGATATTCCTTACAAATTATTTTGTATTAGGTTCCTTGCAGGTTGAGGCTGAGCCTCAACAAGGCATCACGGAGCAGAGCACCGTGACGAGGACAAACCTAACGGCCCAGCGCAAATAAATAAAGCACCACAACGGGTTCAAGACACATTAACGATGCTCATGGATTATGAACCTGAGATTTTGGAAATTACTGAAGATGCCCTGGAGTTGTCAGAGGAGTACTTAAACAGTAAGATTTTAACTCCAAAATTTCGCGATGACGCCTTGCATATAGCTTTAGCCTCGTTGGCCACTGTGGATGTTTTGGTTAGCTGGAATTTTCGCCATATTGTTCATTATGATAAGATTCGCCTGTTCAATGCCGTTAATATTGAAAACGGGCTGAAATCCATTGATATTTACTCACCACGTGAGGTGACCAATTATGAAGAATAAAGAGTTAGATATAGTAAAGACAATTCGAACTATTCGTGATAAAAACTATGAGAAAACCAAAGAATTGTCTCGCGAAGAGTTATTGGATTGGTATCAGAAACAGAGAAAAGAAGCGATGAAAAAATTCAGTCGATCATCCCAAGGATCAAAACTTACTGAATAATTCATTAAATCCGTTGAGCTAAAATAATAAATGGACCCCGTCACCCACGGTCTTATTGGTGCTACCGCCTCGCAGTCGTTTGCGAATAAAAGAACCTTTCGGGCGGCGGTTCTTACAGGACTGGCCTCAGCCATGCTCGCCGACCTCGATGTGTTCATATCCGATGCTTCCGATCCGCTGCTTAACCTGGAGATGCACCGGCAGTTCACGCACTCCATATTCTTTATCCCATTTGGTGCATTGGTCGCCACCCTTGTTATCTGGTGGTTGGTAAAAAAGTATCTGACCTTAAAGGAAACCTACTTTTACAGCCTGGCCGGTTACGCTACGGCAGGAATTATGGACTATTTCACCAGTTACGGTGTGCAGCTTTTCTGGCCCTTTACCGATCAGCGTTTCTCACTGGATATCATCTCGGTTTTTGACCCGGTTTTTTCGCTGGGGATCATCATTCTGACCGGTATCGCTTTCTTCAAAAGAAAGAGGAATTATGCTTGGCTCGCCATCGCATGGATGATTTTGTACCTTAGCTTTGGATTTTTTCAGCAACAAAAATCGACTCGGATCGCCGAAGAGATCGCTTCATCAAGAGGTCATACCATCACCAAACTGATCGTCAAACCGACCATTGCCAATCAGCTGGTTTGGAGCGTTCGCTATGAAAGTCTGGATACCTTATATACTTATGGAATTCGTTTATTCCCGTTTTCGGAGCCGATCATTTATAAGGGTGAAACTGCCCCTCTTCTCGATTGGCGGGATGAATTCAACAACTTCAAAGGCACCATTTTATATGACGACATTGAACGGTTTTCGAAGTTATCGGATGACTTCCTCATCAAACACCCTGATCATGAAAACGTGATCGGAGACGCCCGCTATTCCATGCTGCCCACTACCCTTTCTCCTCTGTGGGGAATTGAGATTGATACAACCCGACCTGATCAACATATCGATTTCGGGACCTATCGGGATGCGAGTCCGGAAGTGAGACAGGATTTTATGGATATGCTGTTTGGTAGGAAGATTCCCTGATCATACTACCACCGGAACTGGAAGCTGGAGCTTCCGGGACTGCATGACGAAGGTGGACCTTCGTCACGAGGAGAAAAAATACTGCTTGGCTGTCGTATCAGTTAATTGGTCAGCCGAAGAACATTTGTATCTGGTTGGATAACCATTTTCTAAATTCATCCGTAGTTGGCGGGCAGTGGCGGGTATCTTTTAATAGCTCGGTTTCCACCAAAGGGAGATGAGCCTTTACCCTTTCAATTAATGGTTTACCCGGAAAAGAAATATCCTGATCTGCCCCCATAACAAGACATGGCATTGTCAGTTTTTTAAGCGTTTCATCCGATGAGACGGGAGGAATGCTTTTTGGTGTAAAATAATCTTTCATGGAATCTCCAAGAAAATATCCCCAGTCCTCATCCCAGTTCGTTAATAAAAAGTCAGTCAATGCTTTCAAATGCTCTTCAGTTGGGTTCATCCTGTATTTGATCATTGGAATAGCCATTTTTGCTAGTCCTTTGAAAACCGATCCTTGAACAATACCTGCCGGAACTACCAACGCTAATTTTTTGACTTTTTTAGGATACTCAGCCGTAAAACGATGCGCTATAAATCCTCCTAAACTTATCCCAAACAGGTCAATTTCATTGACTTCTAATTCTTCTATAATTTCGGAAAACCAATGTATATATGAGTTGTCTTGATAAGAAAGTCGGTTTGGAATGCCGCGAACTGAATGTCCGGGAATATCAGGAAGTATTAAATGATAGGACTTAGTAAGATACTTTAGTTCGGAAAGCAAGTGTGCTGAACCTGTCAACATAGCGTGAAGACATATCAGAGGGGGTTTAGAAATATCTCCCGTAATTAATATCTGAGACTCTCCAAAAGAAGTAGGAATAGTTTCGAAGTGAACCTTGCAGTCAGCCTTAACTAAAAAACGCTGATACCACTCTTCCTGTCTGTTACGGGCTTCTTCATTCTTAAAAATATCTTTCCCCATACCTAAAATATTTATCTCTGCATATCTACAATTCAGAGAATGTAATACGGGGTAAAGTGTAATTCAACTAAAGAAAGAAGGAAGGAAGAAACCCGTCCTTATTTATTCATCGAGATGAGAAACTCTTCGTTGTTTTTTGTGCCTTTAATTTTTTCGAGCAGGAAGTCCATGGCTTCAAAAGGACTCATATTCGTAAGATAGCGGCGCAGCAGTACTACTTTTTCACGCTCGGCTTCAGAAACCAACAGTTCTTCACGGCGGGTTCCGCTTCTGAAGATATCAATAGCCGGATATACCCTGCGTTCTGAGATTCGACGATCCAGATAAATTTCCATATTACCTGTACCCTTAAATTCCTCAAAGATCACGTCATCCATACGCGAGCCGGTATCGATCAGAGCAGTAGCCAAAATGGTTAGGGATCCGCCATTCTCGATATTTCGGGCTGAACTGAATAGTTGTCGAGGTGCTTTAAGGGCTTCGGAATCGACCCCTCCGGACATGGTTCTTCCTTTGTTAGAAGCCACGACATTATAGGCGCGTGCAAGTCTGGTTATGGAATCCATAAGCATCAATACATCATGACCACTTTCAACCAAACGCTTGGCCTTTTCAAAAACGATCTCAGCAAGGCCAATATGGTTCTCCGGTTTTTCATCGAAGGTAGAGGCAACTACTTCCGCATTTTTAACGGAGCGTTCCATCTCTGTAACCTCTTCCGGGCGCTCATCGATCAGTACGATCAATATCTTTGTTTTAGGATGATTTGCAGCAACTGCGTTTGCAATGTTTCTCAGGATCGTAGTTTTACCGGTTTTGGGCTGGGCTACGATCAAACCACGCTGACCTTTCCCAATAGGTGCAAAAAGGTCGATCAACCGGGTTGAATGTTCCTTAGGATCAAACTCCAATCGGTAACGTTCATCAGGGTGCACGGGCAATAGATCATCAAATCCCTGCCGGTTATCCATATCATGTGGGATACGGCCGTTTACTCCTTCAATTCTGAGCAACGCAAAATAACGCTCTCCGACTTTTGGAGGGCGGATCACCCCTATAACACAATCTCCCTGCTTTAATCTGAATCTCTTTATCTGAGAAGGCGATACATAAATATCATCCGGACTGGCTTTGTAATTATAATTTACGGAGCGTAAAAATCCATATCCATCAGGTAAAATTTCGAGGGTTCCCTCATTGAATAAATAAGGCCCCAGATCAGGCTCTAATTCCTTTATACGCTCTTCCAGACTATTTGCATCAGACTCAGGCAGCTTATTATGCTCATGCCCCTTACGGCGATTATTATTATTGTGTTTGTGCTGATGCTTCTTCTTCGAATTATCCTTTTCCTCGTCCTTCTTTTTATAGGAAACGATATGATCTTGCCCGCCATAATTCTTTAGCTCAGAATCTTTCTGGGTCGAATCATTTCTCTGATTGTCTTCTTTATCATCAGAGTTATCAGAGCTTTTTCCTGATTCAACTCTTTCGCGTATTTGTTCAACTAACTGAACTTTACGTACTCCGGTAACGCGTTTGATTCCAATAGATTTAGCAATGGTCTGTAATTCGTGAAGCTTCTTTCCCTCTAAGGATTCCAACTCCCCGGCCGAGATTCCGGCGGTTTCATTATCTGACATAAAATGTGGCTGTTATGAATATATGATTCTTACTGAATTTTGGGGTGAACATCATGTTACCCTGTTTTGGTAACGATACTGGATATTCAATCAGGTAAGGATAAATGTGCGGTGCTTTTATGATACGTTTGCTGTCCACCGCTTAACTATAGGATAAAAGTAAAAACTTCCCATAAAAATTACTAACTCTGTCTTCAATTCATTCAAAATATTTTCTTTTTGAGGTTCATCCATCAATTCAACGTCCAGCTTATGTTTCACATCACTGAATTTAGCAGCTCTTTCCCCTTCTTGTTCAACGAAATATGCTTTTTTGAAACCGGTCAAACAATCTAGCATATCCTCATTCAATTTTTCCTTCATGGCAGAAAAGACCAATACGGTATCTGAGATGGATTTAATAGCCTGTATAGCTTGTAACGATGATTCCAATGCCTGGGTATTATGAGAACCACTAAAATACCACTCATATTCAGGGTGTAATTTTTCGAATCTTCCGGGAGCCCCTTTAAACTTTGCGATCGAATTTATTCGCTGTGATTCTTTTGTAGGAAATTGTTCATTTAAAACATCTGATACTAACCATGAGCATGCAACATTCCACTTATTTACTGCTTCTTTAAATAAAGTTTTCACTTCAATCGCCCCATCTTTGAGCGTGATAATTCCATTTTTCCAGTCCGGATTCAAATGAACGGAAGAATATAGCTTGCTGTGTTCCGTATTAGCTTTTTGCTCAATTACATCTTTTGGTTTACCGGTTATATTTCCAATAATTACAGGTCTGTTCGATTTTATAATACCTGCTTTTTCCTCAGCGATCTCTTCAATAGTATTTCCAAGAATATTTTGATGATCAAGACCTATACTGGTGATCACTGACACCTCCGGATTTATGATATTCGTTGAGTCCAGCCTGCCCCCTAAACCCGTTTCAATTACAGCAATATCTACCTCCCGGTCTGCAAAAAACCAAAAAGCGAGTGCGGTACTGATCTCAAAATAGCTGAGCTTAATTGCATCGAACAATTTTTCAGCCCTTTTAAAAAACCGAAGTATATCCTGATCCGGTATTTCCTTTTGATCTACCCTTACTCTTTCATTGTACTTTAGCAAATGGGGTGATGTAAACAACCCGGTTTTATAGCCCGCATCAGAGTAGATCTTTTCCAGTAAATAGCAGGTTGTTCCTTTTCCATTGGTTCCTGCAACATGAATAGAAGGATATACATCTTGAGGATTTCCTAAAGCTTCACAAAAAGCACGAATATTATTCAAGCTAAAATTAGCAGCCGAACTTCCGACCTTTTGAAACATTGGGATGGAATCTAAAAACAGCCATACATCCTCAATGGAATTAAACCTGCTCATGTCTTCAATTCCTGCACTTTATATTGTTCAAAGCTTTCTTTGATCTTTATCACCAGGGGGTGTTCTATTTCAAAGATAATGTCATCCAGCGATAAAATTTCTTTGATCTCTACCAGTGAATTGGTAATAAATACAGCCTCAGCTTCACGGACCTCATTGAGGTCAAATTCTCCAGTTTGAAGTTCGAGGCCAAATGATCTAATCACTTCCATAACTATTCCTCTAGTAACGCCCGGTAATAAATCGCAATCAACATTCGGGGTGTAAACTTCATTTTCTTTCACCCAAAAAATATTGGCAGAAGTGGTTTCACTAATCTTGTCATGAACCGTGAGCATCAAGGCATCATCGCACAGGGCTGCTTTGGCCTCTTGAGCGGCTTTGATGTAGTTCAGCCCGTTACTGAGCTTATACTTACGATCGAGCGCTTCAGAAGGAATACAGCGGATTTCAGCCAGGGTTAGTTTCATTGGTGTATTGTCAGGTGTGACTGCTGAAGTCTGTATCATCCATTCCATTTGGGAGGAATTTGTTTTATACCCCCTGTCCCCTTTTCGCCAGCACTGAATGCGAATCATGGCATCTTCTACCGACAACCCATTAACATCAATTAGTTTCAGGATATGCTGCTTAAGTTCATCAGAATTAAGATCGGGTTTGATCTCAAGGTATTCCAATCCTGCCTTTAGTCTTTCGAAGTGGGTATCCCATCCTAAAAAACTCCCTGAATAGCTTCTCAAAGTCTCGAAGCAGCCATCACCATACATCATTCCACGGTTATGTGGAGAGATCATGGCCTCGCTTTCTTTCATGATACCCCCGTTCAGGATCATTTTCATGGTGCTATTCATGCAGATAGACTTTTAATGAATCGTAGCCCACTCCTTTTTCATATCCGATATTTGAAGTCAATACATTCGATTCCTCATCAAATAAGATATAGCTTGGGAAACCGGGCACCTTCAGATAGTTGAAAAAATGTGCTCCATCTGTATATATAAATTCCGGATAATCCCTTCCCTCTGCTAACGATTCTTCCGCATCTTTTACCATCGCTGCAATCACAACTAAGGAATCAATTTCGCTTTGCAAAAGCTGTATCTCATTAAGCATAGAAAGCGATTTGTCTGACCAGCTGGCCCAAAATACCAAGATGGATGGCTGCCCTTTTAGATCAGTAATACGGACAGAATCTTCTTTACCTATCACACGCATTTTCATGATGGTCAGAGAATCGGACTCAGCTACATTCTCTACAAACCGCTGATGTTGTTTGTTGGTGAAATTGAAGGAAGACAGAACGATCACGATCATGGTGATCACCGCAACGGCTATCATAAATGGAACAAATTGCTTTTGCTCTAAGCGCATATTTTTTGGTTAAAGATAGATAAGATTCTACTTCAAAATAAGGCCGGATATGGGATCAATTTTGATCTCAGCTGAGTCCATGGTTTCTCCGGTAAGCATGTTCTGAACAGACTCATTTCGGCTCCACTCCGTTAGATCTATTATTTGCTCTTCCGCAGATCGGTTCAGCAATACCCATATCTTTTCCCCCATGTAATCTCGTTGAAAAAGAACCAGTTTTTGGTTTTCGTTGTGATCCAGAAACTTTGCCGTACCTAGCTTCAAAGCCGGTTCCGAATTTCTGAGATACGCCAGTTTTTGATAGAATTCAAAAAGATCAGTATCGAAATTATTATCGTCTACAGGCCGCTCTTCACCAAATGGATGATGTGTTTCGGGCTCATACTCCAGATCTTTCCATACCATAGGTTTACGATCATCGGGATCATCCGCACCCCACATTCCGGTTTCAGTTCCGTAGTAGATCATCGGCGCACCCTTCCAGGTAAACTGGAACAAAGCTACCAGCTTTTGAATTTGTCGTTCCTGCTCATTTGGCTTTCGTACTTTAAATCCATCCACTGGATGACTCTCACCTTCATATTCGATTCCGGGGTTTACCGTAAATGAAGCCAGTCGTGCCGTATCATGGCTGTCCATCAGGTTTTGAAGCACATGTCCGGCTCCTTCAGGATAGTCTTCTTCGATCTGTTCTAACCTGCTCACAAATTCCTCAGTATCAATTTTATCATCGATCAGAAAATCTTTAGCGGCATAGGCAAATCGATAGTTCATAACTGAAGTAAACATATCGCCTGAAATAAATTCTTTTGCCTTTTCTGTCCAGATCTCCGCTACTGTAATAGCCTCTGGATTAATGTTTTTCACCAGACCATGCCACTCCTTCCAGAATTCCTTACCCACTTCTTCAGCTACATCAAGTCGCCAGCCGTCAATACCGTCCGAAGGATCACCGTCTCCATTTGGATCCATCCACCTTCTTGTTACCGCAAAGATGTGTTCGCGTATTGGCTTGATCAGTGTCCCTTCTTCTTCTCTAAAAACAGGAAGTCCTTTAAAGCCCCACCATCCTTCATGATCAAAT
Source organism: Gracilimonas sp. (assembly GCF_035704785.1). GTDB lineage: Bacteria > Bacteroidota > Rhodothermia > Balneolales > Balneolaceae > Gracilimonas. Next base: position 51,624 of record NZ_DASSWP010000065.1, read on the forward strand.
TCATTGGTATCGGGTGTAGCGGGATCATCGA
>NZ_DASSWP010000150.1:0-6136 GCF_035704785.1 Gracilimonas sp.
AGCGCTCGAAGCCAAAGCAGAACACGGCGGACACATGGTCATTGCCGGCGAGAATTACGCACAGGGATCCAGTCGTGAGCACGCTGCCATCGCGCCGAGATATTTGGGTCAGCGAGCCGTAATTGCCAAAAGCTATGCCCGAATCGGATGGCAAAACCTGATAAATTTTGGAATTCCACCCTTTGAATTTGCGAACGATGAAGATTACGAGGATATCGATCAGGGTGATATCCTGAGAACTGAAAACATTCGAGCAAGCATCGAAAGTGGAAATACAGCCAAACTTATCAATGTCACCAAAGGCCATGAATACGAGGTTAAGCATACCCTCAGTAATCGCCAGCGAGAGGCTGTTTTAGATGGCGGGGTTATTAATACCTTTAAAAAGAAAAAAAGGGCTTAACCCATATCAAATCCATCTTTCCGCCTGTTTGCGGTGGTTAGGAACTTAAAAAGGCCTATGGCGGGGTGATGGATGGTGGTTGATTCGATTTCCATCGTTGCCGGATCAGGAAAAGTTGCCATTGGCCCATCTCCATCACCCGGGCTGGGGCCCGAAAGATGGAGATTACTGTCTCTAATCAACGCAGAGCGGGAGCAAGGGAAAGTCATATCGAATCCATCTTTCCGCCTGTTTGCGGTGGCTAGGTACTTAAAAAGGCCTATGGCGGGGTGATGGATGCTGTTTGATTCGATTTCCATCGTTGCCGGATCAGGAAAAGTTGCCATTTGCCCATTTCCATCACCCGGGCTGGGGCCCGAAAGATGGAGATTACTGTCTCTAATCAACGCAGAGCGGGAGCAAGGGAAAGTCATATCAAATCCATCTTTCCGCCTGCTTGAGGTGTTTAGGAACTTAAAAAGGCCTATGGCGGGGTGATGGATGTTGTTTGCTTCGATTTCTATCGTTGCCGGATCGGACATCTTTGCCATTGGCCCATCTCCATCACCCGGGCTGGGGCCCGAAAGATGGAGATTACCTAAGAATTGCTTTAAATTTTTTGCAGAAATAACATAAAAGAAGTTATTTCAATTTATGCAATTTCTTCCGGGGCATACATATCATGTGTACAATCAGGGTAATAATAGAGAACTCATATTCTTTAGCCGAGAAGACTATGTCTTATTTATCGAAAAAATGAGAAAGGCTTTATTCCCTCACTGTTCGATATTAGCTTGGTGCCTCATGCCTAATCATTTTCATTGGTTGATCCAAGTACATGAAGATTATGAGGTGTTATTTAATGCAAATCAACGAGAAAGAAAGCTAAATCCACTCAATAAAGATATTGGCTCACAATTAAGCTCATATACCCAAGCGATAAACAAAAAACATCACCGTTCAGGATCATTATTTAGGAAACGAACCAAGGCAAAATCCTTAAATAATGATATTACAAAAAGCAGAAATTACGGAATCAATTGTTTCTTATATATACATCAAAATCCATTAAAAGCCGGATTGGTAAATAAAATGGAAGAATGGGAGTTTTGCTCATTTATAGATTACGCAGGGCTTAGAGATGGAACTTTATGTGATAAAACATTAGCAACTGATCTATTCAAACTTCCGAATAATCCGGACGAATTTTATAAGCTTTCCATGAAAACGATTTCGGATGATATAATCCAAAACTTATACTGAATCTAACAATGGGGAATAATCCATCTTTCCGCCTGTTTGTGGTGTTTCGGAAATTAAAAAAGCATAAGGCGGGGTGATGGATGCTGTTTGATTCGATTTCTATCGTTGCCGGATCGGACATCTTTGCCTTGGCCCATCTCCATCACCCGGGCTAGGGCCCGAAAGATGGAGATTACCTGTTACTTAAGATGACTGAATTTCTTCACGCCTTTCACAAAATGTTGCCAGATCAGGCTGATGTCTAACATGGTTTTAGGGTCATCATCTGTAACTCTTTTTTGTTGGAGGGCTTTCCGTTTACGGGTGAGATCTCCAAGGCTCCTTAAAAAGTGAACATGAGCTCTTGCTACAGCCAGCCATTCTTTGGGTTTGCCTTCCAGTAGAGCTTTCCAGGCGGCAACTATATCAAGAAAAATTCTCAGTAAAAATCGTTTTCGAAGGCTGGTCGAAGAATAGTTTTTCCAAAGCATGAACAAGCTGTTTCGGAAATTATAAAATACTTTTCTGGGAGACCCCATTGGGAGCGAGCCGCCTCCTAAATGATAAACAACACTCTCGGGTGCATAAGTGATCTTAAAACCCTGATTTTGCATCCGCCAGCAAAGATCAATTTCTTCCATGTGGAACTCAAAAACCTCATCAAAACCACCGGATTTAAGGAACAGATCTTTGCGAATGGCCAGTGCAGCACCGGAAGCCCAAAAGAGATCGGTCTTATCATCGTATTGACCTTCATCTTTTTCAACCTCATCGAAAATTCGGCCGCGACAAAAGGTATAGCCGTATTTATCTATGAACCCACCCGCAGCACCGGCATATTCGAAGTGATCGGATTCAGTAACAGAACGCATTTTGGGTTGAGCAGCGGCTACAAGGTCATCATCAAATGCCTTATTAAGACCATAGAGCCAGTCTTTTTCCACTTTTACATCATTATTCAGGAACAGGAGAATTTCTTTTTCAGCAAAAGGAACAGCTCTATTATTTCCCCCGCAATAACCGTAGTTTCTGTCGAAGGACGCAATTTTAATTTCAGGATACGTTGACTTGATCCATTCTTTGGATCCATCATCAGAGGCATTATCTGCTATAATAATTTCGAAATTCGGATAATCAGTTTTGGTTACGGAAGGAAGGAAGTTTTTGAGATGCTCAAGAGCATTCCAGGTAACAATTATGATGCTAAAGCCTTTCAACGAATGAATAAAATTTTGTGAATGTTTATAAAAGAAGTGGAACTAGAAGTTTAAATATATTTCCTTGTTCCTTTGTTGGAATGTTAAGATGATACAAAAAGTATGATCAAAATAGGGCTTATTTCAGATACGCATAATTACCTCGATCCGCAGGTTCTTGAATTTTTCAAGGACTGTGATGAGATATGGCATGCCGGAGATTTTGGGAACGCAGAAGTTGCCGACCGGCTTAAAGAGGTCGCTCCTGTTATCGGCGTATATGGTAATATTGATGGGCAGGATATTCGTCAGGAATATCCGCTGCATCAAAGGTTTGAGTGCGAAGGCATCAGGGTGTGGATGACTCACATCGGAGGTATTCCCGGCCGCTATTGCATCCCGATCCGTGAAGAACTGGAATCGGATCCACCTGATCTGTTCATATGCGGACATTCCCACATCCTCAGAATATCCCGCGATCAGGACCTGAATAAGATGTTATATATGAATCCCGGTGCAGCAGGTAGACAAGGATTTCAAACCCATCGCACTATTATGCGTTTTGAGATCAAAGAAGGAGAAATTCACAATGTTGAGGTTATAAACCTTGATATAGAAGAGAAGGGACAAGAAGCAAAAGAAACTGTTTCAACCAAAAAAAGATAAGATCTCAGGAAGTTAGCTGATCATTCATATCTTTCGATCAGTTGCATAGCATTGAAAGCAGACTGCACCACTAGAGGAATCCCGCCGCCCGGATGCGTTGAGCCTCCCACAAAATAAAGCTTATCTATATCTTTGGATTTATTGCGGGGGCGTAAGAAAGCGGAAAATTTGTTATTGGATGAAGTCCCATAGATACTCCCTTTGTTTGAAAGATATTTTTCATAAAAGTCCTGAGGTGTAATGCTTTCTCTGAAACGAATATGAGCGGAAAGATCCGTTAAACTGCGTTTTTCCAGCTCACGGATGATCTTATCTCCATAAGCCTGTTCATGATCTTCCCAGTTGTAGTGATCGGATAAATAAGGAGCATTTACCAGGATAAAGAGATTAGAGCCTCCCGCCGGAGCATGCCCTTGGTCGGAATAGGAGGTATTTGCGATATAAATGGTAGGGTCATCGGGCATGACCTTATCCTCAAAAATTTGCTGAAATTCATATTCATAATCCTCTGAAAAGAAAATGTTGTGATGCGCCAACTGCTCATAGGTTTTGTCGGTGCCCAGCAAGAGTACAAATCCGGAGCAGGAAGGCTCTATGGTTTCGGCTTTTTGTTTCTTGCGGGATGAGACGGAAGAATTTGGAAGCAAATGGGATATGGTTTCGGTGGCATCGCTGTTTGATATAACCAGGTCAGATTGGATCTTTTTATCATTTTTGAGTTGAATGCCTTTTGCTTGCCCTTCCTCGATGATGATACTTTCGATCTCGGTATTGAAATGAAACTCAACCCCCAATGAAACAGCAAGTTGCTGAAGGGCTTCCGCTATTTTATACAGGCCGCCCTTCACGTAATAACCACCCTGATTGATCTCAACATGAGGAATTACATTCAGGGTTGCGGGGGCGTGAAAAGGAGAGGAGCCGTTGTAGGTGGTAAATCGCTTAAAGAACTTTCTTAAATATGGAGATCTGAATTTACTGTCAACGCGTTTACTTACAGTTGTGAATGCGTCTATGCCAAAAAAACTGAGGAGGTCAAGTTGTTTCAGGTCCCGGATATCGTATAAGGGATTAAAAATAAAAGCATCGGCCGTTTTACCGTACAGTGATTCCGCATAATTTAGAAAATCAAAATATGCTTGAGCATCTTCCGGAGCAAAAGACCTGATCTCATTGATGGTGGCAGACTTATCTTCAAAATTATTAAATATTGTGCCATCCGGATAGAAATATTTACAGATAGGGTGGAGGGGAATGAGTTCGATATGATCGGATAGTTCTTTGCCACATTCCCGAAACAGATTTTCCAAAACAAAAGGCATGGTGAGCAAACTGGGGCCGGTATCAAAACGGTATCCATCCACTTCGATCTGATTCATCTTACCGCCGGAATTCGCATTTTTTTCAAACACGGATACGTCATGGTTCTTTGATGCAAGCAAAGCTGCAATAGATAATCCTCCCAATCCCGCACCAATAATAGAAATATTCATTCTGTGTAACTAAATAAGCTTAAATGGAAAAAATAGCCTTATTGGCCTTATAGTTTACTTTTGAACTTGGTAATGACGTTACTAAAGTATTTAAAAAAGCCTTTCATTCCTTTTTGTGGGATAAATTAAATAGCTTAGGATAAATATCGAAAAGACTGAAAAGCTTAACTCAAAAGTTTCCCTTCAATTCTTTTGATAGAGTCTTTTATTTCCTTCAGTAATTCTACGGTTGGATCCACCTCATTTTTAGAGGTACCGGTCGTGTTATCCGTTACTTTATCGCGTTGATCGAAAACCATGGTTCGGAATTCAAAAGCATCAATGATGCCGATCAATGAAAGGTCGGAGCTTCCCTGACCGGTATTTCCGGCCGTTTCAATTTTGAGTACACTTAAACCGAAATGTTTAAGCAGGGGGCCTTCTTTAAAAGTAAGGTCCTGGATCTTATCCAAGGGAATTGTTCGCTCGGTTTGAAAGATATATCCTTTTTTAAATCGAAGAGAGCGGGTGGTGAGCTCGCATTCCAATCTCTCAAAATATCGTTTCAGGTAAAATGAGGCAATGAGCAGCCAGATGGGTATCAATGGGATCAGAACGATGGTAAGAGCACAGATCAATGAACCATACCACAGGATATAGGTTATGATCTTTGGGTTGAATTGTGCTTTATGAAGAATTTTTGCTTTTGAGTTCATGAAAGAGCTTTTGATTTCAGGTAAGGATAATAAAAAAGGCGTCTTAATTTAATAAGACGCCTCATTATCTAAATAGTTGCAGTGATTTACAATTTAAATATTTGATAAGGTTTAATTGGCTTCTGCCTCCTCCGCTTCGATGAAATCCATTGCGGCAGAGTTCATGCAGTATCGAAGTCCGGTAGGTTCGGGTCCATCATCGAATACATGGCCAAGGTGGCTGCCACAGTTGGAACATATGATCTCAGTCCTGTTCATAAAATAGCTGTTATCTTCCCGTTCACCTACTAAAGAATCGGCGATCGGTTTCCAGAAACTGGGCCATCCTGACCCGCTTTCATACTTATGCTCGGAGCTGTATAATTTTTGTCCACAGGCACCGCAAACATAGATTCCTTCTCTTTCATTACTGTTATACTCGTTCATAAACGGCAGTTCAGTTCCTTTTTCCCTTAAGATCCG
>NZ_DASSWP010000147.1:0-3402 GCF_035704785.1 Gracilimonas sp.
GGGTAAAATCTTTTCTTGTTGTATCAAAACCCTTGCCATTATCATCAATCGTGAGAATCAAATCAAGTTCATCCTTAATTAATTGAACATTGATCTGGGAAGCCTGACTGTACTTAACGGCATTTGAAATTCCTTCCTGAGCAATTCTGTATAGGTTGAACTCAACTTCACGAGGTAGTTCCAAGCCTTTGATATTCTGAAAGTATTTGATCTCGGTTTCAGTGTTGCTGCTGTAATTATCTACAAGTGCTTCAATGGCTAAAGCTAATCCATAATCATCTACCATGCGGGGTAATAAATTTCGTGAGATCTGTGCCGTTTCGGTAACAGCGTGCTTTAATAAATTTAATCCTTTCTCAAACTGTTGCTGCCGGCGCTCACTCAGCTTTTTTATATCACTCTGGATCGCATCCAGGTTCATGTTTGCAGCAGCAAGATATTGACCCAATCCATCATGAAGCTCTCTCGCAATACGGGCCCGTTCTTTGTTTTCTCCTTCAACTAAAGAGGCTAATACCCTTTCTTCGGCTTTTTTCTGTTCGGTAATATCACTTACCAGGATCAAACGATATTTATTTCCGAAATAGTTAATACTTGAGCCGGTAATACGCACATAAATAATCTCTCCGGATTTAATAATGTGTCTCCATTCTTTTGCTTCAGTAAGATTCTCTCTTTTTCCTTCTGATATTTCTTTTTTCAACTGCTCGTGATCTTCTTCGGGACGTATATCCAAAAGGCTCATTTCAGCAAATTCCTTTCGGGAATAGCCATAGTGTTGGATGGCTGCGTTGTTTACTTCAATAATACGGAGGGTTTCAGGGTCATAGATCCACATGGGTTGTGGGCTCTTTTGGAAAAGAAGCCTGTAGTTGTACTCTGAATCTGCAAGTCTTTTTTCAGCTTCAGCCTGCGCGGTTACATCTACCACAGTAGAGATCATCAAATTCTGGTCATACACAGGGATATTTTTGGCGTTGATGATCCGTTCTTCTCCGGATTGGGTAGTAATTCTAATCCCGTTCCATTGCATTCGGTCAATGTTTTCCGAAGCGATATCCGCAGTGGTCATTTCTACTATTTTTCTCCGGTAGTTTTCATCCGGATATACGTTCTTAAAAAAAGATTCGACATTAGTTATAACTTCTTTGGGCCATCCATAAATTTCTGAAAATTTACTGTTCATAAGAGTAGCTTCACCGGAATCCATGAGGTTTACGGCAACACCGATGGGAAGATTTTCGAGGGTAGTTTCTATGAAGTCATTACGATGTTTGAGTTTGATCTGGAATTCTTCTCGTTCGGTCATGTCCTGTATAGTCCCGCTTATAGAAACAGGATTTCCTTCCTTATCATATTCTGTTTGCGCAAGTTCCTGGAAATATCCGATCTCTCCGGTATCGGGTTTAATGATCCTATAACGAACATTCAGAGTTCCTGATTCAAGGGCACTTTCAAAAGCTTCACGATATTCATTTCTATCATCCGGATGTATAAGATTTAAAGAGGTTTCGAATTTGGAATCCCTTTGATTGGGCTTCATCCCAACAATGTCATAATAACCCTGAGAGAAAATGGCTTGGTCATTTTTGATATCTCTCCACCAATGACCAAAAGCAGCGATCTCTTCAGCCTTACGATAGCGTTCGGTTAAGTTTTGAAGTTTTTTTTCATGCTTTTTCCTTTCGGTAATATCCCGTATCACACTCACCACTTTCTCAACTTCCCCCTCCGTATTTTTTACAAGTGTAACGGTATGGTCTGAGTAAAACTCAGTCCCGTCTTTCCTCTTCATTTTGAACTCAGTCTGGAACAACCCCTTCTGTTCAAGATCCTCAGCTCCAATTTTGGCAAACTCCTTAAAATGGGCCTCATCAATATGTAGCATCCCGGTTGTACTTCCAATAAGTTCATCCTCAGAATACCCAAAGAGTTCGCAGGTTGTTTTGTTGCAGTTAGTGATGGCTCGCGTTTCAGGGTCGAGAATGATCACACTCTCATTGAGGCTTTCAAAGGTCTTTTTAAACAGCTCCCTCGATTCTTTTACCTCAGCTTGAGAAGCTTTAAGATCGGTTATGTCCAAGCCAATACCTATAGTGGTATCATCCAAAAGGCTTATGTTAGACCATGACTGTATTCTTTTTTCCCCGGCTTTGTTTATTACCTCAAGTTCCTGCCACCGGCCATCTGCTTCAGTCATTGATTTAACAGCTGTAGCCCGTATCTCAGGATCGGGAAAACAGGCTTTCATTAGATCAATTTCCTGAACTTCTTCATTACTCCATCCCAAATACTTTTCAAAAGCATTATTTACCCTGAATTCATTGATCCCCGGATCATACATATTAATCATCACCGGTATCTGTTCAAAAATACTTTCAAAAAGTTCCTTTTCCCGCTGGTAATCTTCTTCCAGTTTTTTCTGCTCAGTTATATCAGCTACCACACCGGCCAGTTGTACTAGTTCGTTATGTTTGTCGTAAACTAAATTACCGCGGCTTTGCATCCACTTTAGATCACCGTCAGCAGTATAGATCCTAAACTTGACTTGATAGGAGGAGAGATCCTGCTGAATGGTTTTTTCAAGTACATCCCGAACTCTTTGCCGATCCTCCGGATGGATACTGTCATAGAAATCATCGATGGTCCATTTTGTTGGGTTCTTTTTCAACCCAAATATCTTATAGTGAAATTCAGATCGGAGGATATCCTTGGTCTTCAAGTCAACACTCCAGGTGGCCATTCCGGCAGCGTATAAAGCAGTATCGGTCCGTTTCTTTTGCGAAATAGTTTTAAGATTGCCTTTATTGATGAGGATATACAGTAAGAGCGCCGTCAACAATACATAAAAAATACCCTTAAAGGTTTGGTACCTTGAAATTAGCAGCGGGTCGTCGGTGACCCATATTAGGAGTTGATCAGACAACAGGATCCAAAGGAGGGCAGTAATGAGATAAATAATAGTAATGCCTAAAGCATTTAATTCTAATAATCGCGGTAACCTTTTCATAAACAATAACAGCCTGCCATATATTGGTAAATAAAGGTAACTAACTGCTTTATTAGCTAAACAACAAACAGAAAAAATCAGTTAGTAGCTTAAAGTATTTTTGGCATAAAAAACCACCCTCACCTAAATTAGATGAGGGTGGTTATACTTGCACCCACGATAAAACCCAAAACCTCTTTCTCCTGACCATATAGTTAGAGCGATCTCAAAGCAAATCCTTACAGTTTTTTTCAAAAAAATTTTAGGCTTTAAAGTTGTGTGAAGATGTTTTTAAAAAACTTTCAGATATTTTTTTTAAATGAAAAAAAATCAGAGCGTCAAATCCGTGTCTTGGGGGGCGAATAAATGCAGTGATAAGTTTTTGAAAATAAAGCCTGATGATCGAAGAGAAT
>NZ_DASSWP010000131.1:0-19490 GCF_035704785.1 Gracilimonas sp.
CGGAAACATTCATGTGTTTGCATAAATATTTCAGGTACCCACCGTTTCAGGAATCAGATGCACTTCGCCGTAATGGGCACCTCAAAGAGTGTATGAACCATCGTATGAGGTAAATATGTGAAGGTAAAAAGTCATATATAAAAAAAAGACTGACCGGAAAATGTCGATCAGTCCTTTTATAATCATTAGTAACCTGAGTTCGATATTAAGATATCCCATAACAAGTAAAAAAATAACATAGGGTCATTCCCGCGCAGGCGGGAATCTGATTCTAGCCATAAAATCAGCGGTTGATTCCTAAAAAGACAATTAGATTTCGGGCATTCGTCGCAAAATGAACCTGTACTTTATCATATGATTTATTTTTATGTCGAACTCAGGTTAGTAAGCTCCCCTGAAGTAGCGGACTTGCGAATTCTGTTCTCAATAAAATGGCCTCTTAGAGCTTTAAACAGAGGTCGAAACGGAATTAAGTTTGAAATTGACTGGGAAAAATTGCTCCAAATCTACCCTTTTTTGAATCATGCGAACCTTTGTAAACCACGCTTTTCTGTTAACCAGAAACCGCCTGAAAAGAAGAAGCTCTCCCCTACTGAGCAGGCTAAAGTGTACCGCAAATTACTGGACTCCGGAAAGGTGAAAAACAAAGCTGAACTTGCCTGAAAGTTTGGTGTTAGCCGGGCTTGGGTTACTAAGGTTTTGAGTTAAGAATAATTAGTTGGGTTGACTTCAGACTAAGATCAACATTAAAATCGATAGTGTAATTTAATTGAAGGAATTCAAGCTTGATAAAGTACCATCACCTCATCCACTTTAACCGCATTCCATTCAGGATCACCAGCATTACTGAAAGCTCGTGAATCAGCATGCCTCCGGCCATGTGGACTTCCCCCGCAAATACACCGGTTAGCAGTGCCACAACAGTAATCAGTGCTATCACCACGTTTTGGTGGATATTTCTCAAAGTGAGTTTTGAAATTCGTAGTGCTGCGGGAATTTTGGTTAGATCATCTGCCATTAGCGCAATATCGGCCGATTCTATCGCTACATCCGTTCCGGCTGCTCCCATAGCGATGCCGATATCGGCGTATGTAAGTGCCAGCGCATCATTGATGCCATCGCCCACCATCGCCACACGATGACCGTCTGCTTTTAACTGCTCGATTATCTTATACTTATCATCCGGAAACATTCGCGAATAAATGGTTTTGATACCCACTTCTTCAGCAATGCTTTGGGCAGTTGAATCAGTATCTCCGGTTAACATGACCAACTCCTCGATGCCAATTTCACGAAGTTTTCGAATAGCAGAAGGAGCATCGGGGCGGATGGTATCAAACAAGCCAAGTCCGCCGATCAACTTTCCGTTTTTTGCCACCAGCACCACCGTTCGTCCTTTCCCTGAAAGTGCTTCGATATGCTGAAGCGCCTCATCATCCACCCTAAAGTTCTTTTCTTTCATGAATGATGGATTGCCTACCAAGATTTCATTTTCCATATAACCTGCAGATACACCAAATCCGGTGTACGACTGAAACGAATCCGCCTCCGGAATTTCCTGCCTGTTTCGGGCTTCCTCCAAAATGGCTTTAGCCAGCGGATGTTCAGAACCTGATTCGGCGACTCCCGCCCAATACAAAACTTCATCTTCTGAGACGTCTTCCTGAACTTCATCCTCAAAACCGGCAGGTATTTTTTCGGGCTGAAGGCTGAAGACTTCGGTTACTCTTGGTTTGCCCTGGGTCAACGTTCCGGTTTTATCGAAGGCCAAAGCCGAAATCTTCCCGGCATTCTCCAAATACTCCCCACCCTTAATGAGGATACCTTCTTTTGCGGCGCGACCAATTCCGGTGATCACGGAAATGGGCGTGGAAATAACCAACGCTCCCGGACAGCCAATCACTAACAAGGTAATCGCCAATTCAATATTTTGGGTGATAACAAAAGAGAGCACACTTAATCCCACAATGCCCGGCGTGTACCACCGGGCAAAACGTTCAATGAATCTTTGTGTGGGTGCTTTGGCGTCCTGGGCTTCCTCTACCCTTTGAATAATCTTAGCAAGCGTGGTATCGGCTCCGCTTTTTCCTGCCCGCACAAAAATACGACCGTTTTGATTGATGGTTCCCGCAAATACCTTCGAGCCTTGCTTTTTGTCCACGGGAATGGATTCTCCGGTGATGGCGCTTTCATCCACCGAGCTTTCTCCTGATTCCACCTCTCCATCCACCGGAATTCGGCCTCCGGGTTTTACCTGAACCAGCATGTCTTTTTCTACCTTTCGCGCCGGGATGATTTCTGTTTTTTCTTCATGGACTACCGTTGCTGTTTCCGGAACCAGTTCAACCAGGTTTTTAAGTGTTTTGCGAGTGTTCTGAAGAGTTCGACTCTCTAACCATCCCCCCAGCAAAAACAGGAAAGTGACGGCCGCCGACTCCCAGTAGATCCCAATGGAAAGTCCACCGATGGCTGCAATACTTACCAACAGCTCAATATTGGTTTGACGGTTCTTCAGTCCCAGCCAAGCTTTTCGGATGATCTCATAACCGGCAACTACAGCGGCAAAGATCATGAGGATGTTACCGGTAAGGGAATTTTTCATCACCCAAAGAAAAAACCAGCCGGACAAAATGAATACTCCACTTATGACCAGCAAAATTCTCTTGCGTGATGTTGGTTTTTTAAAGAGAGAGGTAAGTTGGCTGAAAAGAGTCATTATTCTAAGTTCTTTGGTTAGAAAAAACCTCCAAGGTTGTTATAACTTTGGAGGTTTATATTGGGTTCGTTCTAAAACGGAGACACAAAAGCAGGGTAACCTGATTGCTGAACGGCGTTTACCAGGTCTTCTTCGGTTAGTAATTCCGGGTCGTAATCCACTTCAATCTTGCCGGAATTAAATTTCACGGTTGCTTTTTCAATGCCCTCCATGCTGTTCAAATTAGATTCAATGTTGTTCACGCAAGAGGGGCAATTCAGTTCGTCGCTTCTTAGAATAGTTTTCATGAGATTGTTGTTTTTGATTCGTGATAATTTTTTTGCCACTAAAGCACGAAAGCTCAAAAATTTTATAGTCTCGTGTTTTAGAGGTTTTGTGGCGTTAACCAAAAGACCTCCAAGGTTTTCAAAACCTTAGAGGTCTGCTGTGAGTTAGTGCTGATCTCCACCAACGCTGTGTTCTACTTCGGAGGTGGCAGTTTGATACAGTGGTTCTACGTAATGCATGTACTTCACGTAGGCATTTACGTATTTGCGGGCGGCTTCTACATCTTCGGGATCGAAGTCTTTCAGCTCTTGCACTTTTTCGTAGTAGTGATGTAGACCGGCTTCGATTTCTTTCATCAGCAGTTGATGCACATCGGCCAACGAGCCGTCCTTGAGTGCTTCATCTGCAGCGGTTATGGCAGGACCAAAATCGGTGCCTGCGGGTTTGAGACCGGTGTAAGGAGCACCTTCAGCCTGACGGTGCAGACGGACTACCGTTTCAAAGAAATGACGGTCGGCTACTTGTTGCACCTCTTCGTCTTTTTCCCTGATGTTGAGGACTTCCCGGAAAACGGATTCCACTTCCGCTTCCTGTTCGTCGGTGATCCACTTGAGTATCGGGGTGATGTCGCCGTTTTCAAGGGCAGCTTGAGCGTCTTTCACTACCGGTCCGTCCATGCTATCGCAATGGGCCTGCGAGAGGATGGGCGATAATGAAAAGAGGGTTGCAAATAGAAAAGTTAATAGAGTTGTTGTTCGGGTATTCATGACTGTTAGATTTTTGGGTTCTTGATTTTCATCCCCAATCTAACTGTAAGAGGTGCGCACTTAAATGATGTAGATCAAATTAAAATAATTTCCCTTTTAGAGTCTTTACTCTTGAATCCTATACCATTTAGATAAAATATCAGTTCACCGACGATTCTACGCAAAGCATTCATTGCGCTCCTTCCATATATCAGTATGATATTAGATTACCCGAGATAGTATTCAATTGTTCAGTTTAAAAACTTTCTCTGAGACCTCCCGATAAATACATGGCTGTATTTTCAATGCACGAATTTTTAAAATGATCTGAGGTTAGTTAATGGTGATTACTCATCCTCTCCATAAAACAAGTTCAAAATATTTTCTTTTTCAATATCGCCAAAGTATTTCTTGGTATCTACAGTTTCCAAGGAATTAGCGATTTCTACCGGATCGTAACGTACACCCGTTAGTATCTCGTTCAGTTCACTCACAGGCTGCTGACCGAAGAAGTCGCCATAAATAGTCAGGTTTTCTATATAACCGTTATGAACATCAAGACGCAGATCAATTTCCCCAGCCGGAAATCGTTTTACTCTTTGAATGTTGAATTTAGGTGAGTTTCCAAAATTCCAGTCCCAAGTTCCATATTTTTCTTCTTTTAACTTATAAACCTCATTCCACTCCTTTTCAGATAAGACATAAATATCAAATGAATCTTTCTGCTTATAAAGTCCGTCCAGAATTCGTTGTCGAAATTCAGAAACCGACATAGTCTTATTTTTTATAAACTCAATGATATTTGCAACACGACTACGTACTGATTTGTGTCCTTTCGATTGTATTTTGCTCATTTTCACATTCAAAGCTTTGACAACCTCATCCAGATCACTACAGTAGAGAAGGGTACCGTGACTAAACATTCTCTTTCCTGTTGAAAACTGTGCATTCCCTGATATTTTTCGGCCATTTGCTAGAATATCATTTCTACCACTCATTTCCGCCGGTACTCCCATCTCTCTCAAAATCTCAATAACCGGCTCATTAAACTTTAAAAAATTATTCAGATTTTCTTTCTTGTGCTCTGTTATAAAGCTGAAATTCAGGTTTCCAAGATCATGATACACCGCTCCCCCTCCTGACATACGGCGTACAACATGAATGCCTTTTCTTTTTACATATTCATCGTTAATCTCTTCCAGTGTATTTTGATTACGACCAATAATTATGGATGGTTCGTTGATATAGAAAAGTAAATAATCATCTTCTTGTCCAAAATTTCGAAGTGCGTACTCTTCAAGTGCCAGATTTATATGTGGGTCTGTTATTCCTTTATTGTCAATTAAAATCATGGTTGATTAGTATTATGTGATATGTGTGGTGGAAAGTCATTATTCTCAATATGCTTTTTTGCGGATGCTACGTCAGCAATTGCTTAGTTTTTCTACCAACATTTAAAATGTTAAGTTGAATTATTTGATACCCAGTAATTCAATAATTGAAACAACATCTTTCTTGTTTCATCAGCTGCATCCGATTTACGAAGCATTTCCTCGGAGCTTTGCACATGATCCCCGGATTCCCTATATCTCCCCCAATTTTTGATCATTGCCTGGACTTGGGGCCGCCCAATTTCAAGATGAAACTGCAAACCGATAATATTTTCGTTCACAATAAATGCCTGGTTGATACAAAGTTCAGTAGAGGCCAAATGTACGGCTCCTTCAGGCAAATCAAATGTATTGCTGTGCCAGTGATATACTATCGGATTTTCTCCCCAGTGTTTGGTCGCGGGATGAGTTTTACCTGCCTCTGTAAGGTTGACAGGATACCACCCAATTTCATGATCTTTAGCCGGATGCACAGATTTACCCATAACATGAGCAATCAGTTGTGCCCCAAAACAAATTCCCAAAACCGGTTTTCCCAGATCTATCATCTTTTTGATCAATTCTTTTTCACCGGTTAACCAGGGATACTTTTCCTCATCTTCAATATTCATGGGCCCACCCATCACAATCAGGTAATCCACATCATCTACAACAGGAAGTGACTGACCATCATAGAGCTTGATTCTTTTAAGCGAAAAACCTTTTTCCTCAAGGTAAGTCTCAATCATACCAGGACCTTCGAAAGGAACGTGCATAAGGCAATAGAAAACTGGATTCGACATTATTGGAGGTATTGAATTTAGGTTAAGACCTAGGATCGAGTGGACGGACTGTCATATCGTTTACAAGAAAATTATCCGGTGTTTGTAAAATGTGAACTATCATTTCAGCAAGATCATCCGGCTGCAACATGTTAGCATGCGGTTCGATTCCTGATTCTTCAAAAAAATGAGTGTCTATAGAACCTGGATTGAAACACGTTACTTTGATATTGCTAAAGCGCAGTTCTTTGAACAGAGCCTCACTAAATCCCTGTACGCCAAATTTGGTAGTACTGTAGGCCGATTTCGTCATGCCGGAGGTTTTTCCGAGGATGGAACCCACGTTAATGATATGGGATGACTCGGCATTGGCCTTCATCAATGGCACGACCTCCCTTGTTAAAAAATACATTCCGTTCAGATTGGTATCCATCATTTGCTTCCACTGCTCAAGAGGCAGTTCCTCAATTTTACCAAATATCCCTGTCCCCGCATTGTTGACGAGGATATCCGGACTGTATCCGTTGCTGAAAGTCTGGCCAAACCATTCCGAAACAGCCGCCTGATTGGTAATATCCAGGGTAACCGGAAAGAATAAATTTCCCAGCTCTGTTTCCATTTTTTTCAATTTTCCGGATGAACGTGCCAATCCGAAAACCCGAACCTGAAGTTTGGTTAATTGACTTGCAATAGCGGCTCCAAGCCCACTGCTGGCGCCGGTAACAATAGCTGTTTTATTTTCTAAAAACATGTATGATGATATTTATAAAGTTGATAATAATACTCCCTCTCCTCCAGTGAAATAGATGTATAACGGTATGAAGAGAAAACCCACAGCCAACAGAATGGCGAAGAAGATGCTGAATACATAGAACAAATCAGAGAATCTTCTTCTCTGCATGGAAAGAGAGGTTAATGCACTCCAGAATCCATGAGCCAGGTGAGCAGCGAGAAATAGCATCACCGCCGTATATCCAAAGGCGTGCCACGGATTTTGGAAAGTCGAAATAACCAAAGATTTCAGGTCCCGAACTTCTATCCCATTCAGCGTTATCATTTCTACCGGACCGAATTTGAAATCGTTGAGATGCACAATCAAAAACAAGAATAATACAATACCGGAAATTGCTTTAGTGCGTGCATGCCAGGTATTATGTGCAGGCCCTCCTTTGGTTTGATAGGTATCATATCTATCTGAACGCGCTCGTTTTCGTTCTCTCCAGATAGATATACCTACGATGGCATGTATCAAGAATGTAAGCGCCAGGAAGAATTCAAGGATATATAAAATCCAGCCCAAACTTTCTAATTGATACGTGTACTGGTTAAACGCATTTTCGGGGCCAAATAGGGTTAGGTTTCCCGCCAAATGTACCACTACAAAACCGATAAGTGCCAAACCGGTAGCACCATTTAAAACCTTCCTCCCGACCTGCGATCGCAATACTTTCATTAATTTCATTTGCAGCCTCCCATTTGATATAAAAATAAAAAAGATGAACCCATAGAACTGCTGTATCTATGGATTCACAAAACTGTTGCCTGTTCTCTTAATCACGCCAGTAATCATTGGCTGCTGCCACGGTTTGATAGTGAATGGCTATAACCTCTGAGCTGGCAATCAGAGCATCCGGATCTTTGGAATATACATCCCTGAGCATGAATAGCACATCCTTATCCGGTTGAGTGGTGGTCACGCCTTTACGGGCCAATTGTACGGCTACAGCAAAGCCCTCTTCCGGTGTATCGGTGATGAGGGTGAGTCCGTCATTTTGAGCAGATTCCATTTCCTTATTATTTTGATTGTCCACAACAAAAGCGGTGCCGACTACAAAAACAAGTAATAAGAGTCCGATAACTGAAATATATTTAATCATAACTGATGCATGTTTAATTTTAGTGTTGGTGTTTATGTTCTGATAATTCGATTTCCGGTGATTCAGGAAAAGTTGAAATTCCTGATTCTCCACAGTATTTGCAGTCAAGGCGATCAGTAATAAGTCTCACCCCACGTTTGAAGGTAAAATAGTACCACATCCATTCAACAAACACCCGAATTTTATTGTGGAAACACAATAAAAACAATATGTGTACAAAAGACCACATGAACCAGGCGGGGAAACCGCTTAATTTTAAGCCATGAATATCTGCAACGGCTTTAGCCCGACCAACAGTAGCCATCATGCCTTTATCTTTGTAGATAAAAGCTGGCTTTACTGAAGAGGTATCGCCATGTATAATCTGATCAGCTATAAACTTCCCTTGCTGCAAAGCCACGGGTGCCAGGGCTGGAAGCGGGTTTCCTTCTTTATCTTCAACATACGCCGCATCTCCTATTACAAAAATTTCGGGATATTCCGGTACGCTCAGGTTTTGATTCACCTTAACCCGGCCTGACCGATCTTGTTCTGTTCCCAGCGAATTCACCAGTGGTGAAGCCGATACCCCGGCAGCCCAAATTATATTGGGCGTTTCTATAAAGCCTTCTTTGAAATGGATCTTATTTTCTTCAATATCTGTTACCGGTGTATTTAAAAGAACTCTCACTCCCATATCCTCCAGCATTTGCCGGGCTTTTTCAGAAAGTTCATCAGGGTAGCCATTCAAAATCTTGGGTGCAGCTTCTACCAGAAATACCCTGCTTTCATTAGCAGAAATATTCTGGAAATCACGCATCAACTGACGTTTGGCAATTTCAGCAATGGCACCCGCCATCTCAACCCCGGTGGGTCCTCCGCCTACAATCACATAGGTAAGATAAGGTTCCCGCAATGCCAGATCCTCAATCTGTTCCGCTTCTTCCAACGAAAGTAAAATACGTTCCCTGATGTTCAGGGCATCCGAGATAGATTTCAATCCGGGTGCATGTTCTTCCCACTGTTCGTTTCCAAAATAATTGTACTTGGCCCCGGGGGCCAGCACCAAACGGTCGTAAGTTAAAGTGCGACCATCATGCAATAGTAATTTTTTTTGCCCCGGTTTTACCTTTTCTACTTTTCCCATGAGTACTTGTATCCCGGAATCTTCTCCCAACACGGCTCGGATGGGAGCGGCAATATCTCCGGGGGAAAGAGCTGCTGTGGCTACCTGGTACAGCAACGGCTGGAACAGATGATGATTTGACTTATCGATAAGGGTAACTTTACAGGATGATTTTCTCAGCTTTTTAGCGGTCGCTATCCCGCCAAAGCCTCCGCCTACAATTACAATATGTTCCTGATTCTTATCCATAATTCTCACCTCGCTTTTTTATATCAACTCATCTAAAAATTCTTTCAGTACAATGGCATGATTGTGTGTTTCATCTTTGGCGGCATACAGCAGTGTTAGTTTTTTGCCTTCTGCATTTTCAAAGAGTTCATCAATCACAGCTTCGCGATCGGCCAGTTCAGTTTTATACCTTTTCTTGAATTCCTCGAACTTTTCCGGGTCGTGATCAAACCATTTTCGGAGCTCAGGTGAGGGAGATATCCTTTTATTCCACTCATCCAACTGAGCAGCTTCCTTCGACACGCCTCTCGGCCACAGCCGATCTACCAGTACCCGGTAGCCATCGCTTTTAGAAACATCTCCATAAATCCGTTTGATCTGTATTGATCTAACAGCCATAATATTTAACTATCGATTAAAATTTTCTCTTCAATTATATATTCATTCATCTACTTTGCTGCTTCCGGTTTATACGTTCCGACCTCATTTCCAAATCCAATGGCTAACCGATTCCAGCCGTTAATGGCAACAATGGCCGTAGTCAATACCACCATTTCCTGCTCTGAAAAATGCTCGCGAATCTCTTTGAAAAAATCATCCGTGATGTCATTCTCTGAAATTCTTGTCAGGGCTTCTGCCCACGCCAAAGCTGCTTGTTCTCTTTTGGAATAGAACGGCGTTTCGCTCCAGGCACTGAGCCCGTAAATACGTTGTTCGGTCTCACCGGCTTCGCGGGCATCCTTGGTGTGCATATCAATACAATAAGCGCATTGGTTTATTTGTGAAGCCCGAATTTTTACCAGTTCAATCAGGGAAGATTCTATTTCCGAGTCTCTCACATAACGCTCCAGCTCCTGCATTCCCTTTACAGCATTTTGGTCTATTTCATAGTAATTAAGTTTCTCTTTTCTCATTATTTGTGAATGTTAGTTTATTCCTTCAATTTATCCATCTCATCAATAGCTATGGCTGCGTGCGCATAAGCAGCCCCGGCTCGCATTTCGGAAGCCACCCAAATAGCTTCCATGATTTCCTCATTAGAAGCTCCTTTCTGCTTAGCCTGCTTGGTATGACTTTTTATACAATAAGGGCACTGCGTGATGTGGGCCGATGCCACAGCAATAAGCTGCTTAGTCTTTTCGTCCAGCGCACCTTCCTTAAAAACTTCCTTGCTGAAATTTCGAAACGCTTTTACCTGGTCCGGAGCTAGGTCGGCACGCTTTTTTGACATTTCTGGTGTTGCGGGTGGTAGTATTGATTTGTTTTCGGAACTCATGGTTTTTGTGATTTATATGAATGATTGAATTGGTATAAGTCTCTAAAAAAAACTATTAGTAGAATTGAATCTTGAACCTAAAAAAACCTGCCGGACTTTTACATCCGACAAGCCTTGTCGATCACTCCAATTTAACCTTTATAGGTCAATACGCGGCCCCAGAGGCTTTTGGTGCCCCAGATGCCACGGCGCAGGGTCTCAAGCTGCACTATCTGACTATGGTCAACAAATACATTTACTTCCGGACCATAGTTTTTGATGTACCAGGCAAACACTTCGGGATCGGCGGCTTCAAACATCAGCTTTTCCAGCCCGATCTCATTGATGAATTGTGCAGGTACATCGGTTCTCCATGGATCCGCATTTTCGGTGATGCCTTCTGATTCTATCATAATCATGTAGGCTCCGGCGTCCACAAACCGCTTGGCTTGTTTTACAGCATAACCGGTATCCAAGGTCCCTTCACTTTCCAGCTCACCTTTGACAGTATCACCGCCGGCTCCAAACTGAATGCCTATTTCCGGTTTCGCCTTTAACCCGGCCTCTTGCACTTTCTCGATTAGTCGTAGCCAGTCATCGGTGGGCAAAGTGATAAATCCTGCTGAGAGCTCAATGATATCAAAGCCATAATCTTTGCAGGTTTTGATGTATTGATCTACTGCTTCTTTGCCCTGGGTAAGCACATACTCCATGAATCCACCGGTAGATACCAACGCATCATGGTCATGGGCAATCTCAATGAGTTCCTGTACAGACTTTTTGGGCATCAGCGAAAAGGAACCACCAGAGAACTTGAGAGCATCTACATGCTCTCCCATAGTTTCCATGATATCTTGCAAATAGCGTTTACCCATCACGGCATAATACGGACCGCGGATTTCGGTCACTCCTGTTTTTCGTGGTTTGGATTCTCGTTCGTTCTTATTTAGAAAATCAAATGTTTTCTCTTTAGGCATAATAAACCTCTTCTGTTTTTATATTGACATTATTTGCGAGCTGAACAGCATTTAGCAGCTTCATCAGGTCTCTCACGGTATGCTGTTCAAAATTCTGTACCGTTTCTATAATTTTATTTCGCAATTCCTGTGAGGTGTAAGGTTCAGCCAGTTGCTCAAATTTTTGGATAATTGTATCCCAGTCAGCCGGACGTGTGTGAAAGCCTTCATAATCTATTTTATCAATGGAAAACTTGTCGCCGTTTCTCAGATAAACAGCCAGCGTAGCCGGCATTTCATCCGGGAAACGGTCACTGTATTCCTGCTTGGGTGATACCTCAATTTTTTTCAGCAGATTTTGGATGTCGTCGGCTTTAATACGCTCTTGTTTGTACTGATCAGGAAGTACTTGTCCATCTAACAAAGCGGCCGCGACCATATACTGCAAGCTGTGGTCGGCTTCCTCTTTGGTTCGCACGATGGTTTTATCTCCTTCCTCCCCACCACCGATGATGTGATACGCCACATCAAATATATCAATGGTGATTTTCTCTACTTCATCCGCCGTGAATTCGTGTTCTTTCTTCAGCTCAAGTATTCCCTCGATAGAAGATTGCGAATGAATTTCCGCATTGTATTTTTTGATGATGGTATGAGTGACTCGCTCCAGGTCTTCATTTTCCCAATCGATGGAAAATGGTCCGGCAATGGCATCCATAAAACCTTTATTGCCTTCAAAAACGGCGGGTGGGCCAGTAATTCCATATTTAGCCAGATAGGCCGCATGGGTCCCGCCAAAAGCTGTGTGCGGATAAGCCAGTCCTTTCCAGTTGGATAAGGAACCCGTTCGCGTTACGCGCAGTGCATTTAGTGCCGTTCCTGCAATAGATAGGGCATTGGCGGTTTTCTCTTCATCCAGTCCAAGCGCTTTCGATACTCCTGCCGCCACGGCATAAGAGCCTTGTGTGGTATGATCAAATCCCTTGTCGCGCACCGGGGCTTCATCACTCAACCGACACTGCACCTGGTAAGCAATGGCGAGGGCGGTCAGGAAAGTCTTGCCACAAATATCGTTGTGTTCACCGGCAGCCAAAATGGAACCAATATTATCGCTGGGGTGGCCCGTTTCGCCTTTGGCCAGGTAGCTGTCGTTATAATCAAGATAGCGTACCAAGGCGCTATTGTAGAGAGCTGCACGGTCTGGAGTGGTTTTTCCGCCACCAATCAGCGAGCTGTGTCCGGTGCCCCCGAAATCTCCGATCATTCTCCGAATTGCTTCCACCGGGGGTCCCTCCACGGCGCCAATGGCCGTTCCCAATGAATCAAGCAGACGTATTTTTAGTTGGTTTTTGGCTTCCTCTGTAAGATCGTTGAATGTAGCGTTTTGAATAAATGACGCCAGTTTTTGTGCAATCATGATGGGGCTCCTTGAATATTATGAGTCCAAAACTCACTGTTCTGATTTTCAATTCATCTAAGAATACCAAATCATCATCTGCACTAAAATGATATAGATCAAGTTAGTGCTGCTCATCCTGGAACTTAATATTCGATAATAGTTCTAAGCCTCTTAATATCCTTTATAGCAACCCATTGCCTTCCCGTTTCGATGATTCCTTCTTTTTGAAAGTTACTCATCACACGACTGGCAGACTCGGTGGTGGTACCGACCATGTCTGCTAAATCTTTGCGGGAAAATGGGAGTTGGATCAGTGTTCCTTCTTCTTTGTTTTCACCAAACTTTTCGCTGAGAGTTAGTAAAATATTAGCGATTCGTTTCTCTACTGGCTGAGTGGTAAGCTGTTTGATCTGTTCTTGAGAAGATCGGAGTTTTTCGGCACTCATCTCGAGAATGGCAATGCCAACGGATGGATACTCCTGTAAGATTTCCCGAAAATCCTTCAGCCCAATAGAAAGAATACAGCAGTCACTTTGAGCTACAGTAGATTCGGTATAAACATCACTTCCCAGCAGTTTGAGCGAGCCGAAATAACTTCCGGGGTTTAATATGTCAAGTACGACATCCTTGCCCTCATCGGTATAGCGAAACAATTTAACGGCGCCTTCTACAACCACTCTCAGGTAATGTGCCGGTTCACCCTGATAGTAAATCTCATCTCCCTCCCGGTAATGTGTAGCCGAAAACCGTTTTACGATCTCGTCCAGATCTTCCTGTTTTAGATCAAGGAAAAACGAGACCATCCCCAGTTTCGACGTTTTCAGCTCCAGCGAACAGTGATGTCCATCGGGGGCATAATCTTTAAGCGGAGTGGTCTTTCGTTTTCCCATAACTGACTACATTTTTTATTCGGGTTTCAGCTTCATCACCTTCACTTTCCATTCCTCAGGCATTACCTCCAGGTATTCCCAATTGAACGGAACGTCGTTTTCGGCTTCCATTTGATAATATAACGGTTTGGGATCGTGATCGTTTATGAAAACAAACGCTTCACCGGGCTTTAGCTCATCAAAAGCCTCAAAAACCATGTCATGGCGTTTGGCCGGTGGGTAGGGGCGCACGTCAAATTTATTTACTACGCTGATGTCGGTGGTATCCACATCATTTTCGGCGTTTTTGGTAACGTGAACCACATACTCACCTTCTTCCTTCTTTTTGTATTCCCAGCTATGTTCACCCTCAAATTTCTTTTGAAAGATCTGATGGATTTCTTCAGGATCTTCTGCCGCCCGGATTTCCATTACGTCATTAGGCAACATCATTCCATATCGGTGAAAGATGGTGTACTTCCAATCCTTCTTCTCGGCTTTGCGCAGATCAATCAGCGTAGAAACATCGGAGCTTTTACTGCCCTCGGAGGCTTCGGTCCGGGTTACCCGCACTTTCCATTCTTCGGGATCACGCTTCAGGTAATCCCAACCAACTACATCACCAAAAATAGATCGGAATTCATAGTACAACGGTTTGGGATCATGATCATTAATAAATACAAAATTCTCACCCGCCGGCAGATCTTTGAATAATTTCAGCAGTTTTTCGTGCCGCTTAATGGGGATAAGGGTTCGTACGTCGAGTTCTTTTTCAGTTATTTCAGACATTTTTGTCTTATTTAGAGTTAAATTTTTATCCTTTTGTTCTAATTAAAATTAGAAACGGAATGGATGGACAACCTTGAGAGAACCTGACTACTATCAACCGATACAATAGGTGCAGGCAAAATCTCCTTCGGGGATATAGCTCGTTCGTTCCACCTCTTTCCCGAATACTCTTTTGTAAAATTCCTTTTCAAGTTTACAAGGTAGTTTTGTTACCTTGATAATCTCTCGAAACGGACAATTACATTCTTTCATCATCAGCTTCCCAGAATCCGGATTATGCCCGAATTCCGCCATAAAACCTTCCTCATCCAGCATTTTGCGAGTAACTCGGGCTTTCTCTTCTTCTGTAGTCACCTTCTCCTCTTCCAGCAACAATTTCAATTTTTCATACCGACGATCCCAAAACTTTTTGAAAAAATCCTCCAGAATCCCATGCTCTCCCTCCGTTTGCAAGTAGCGGATAAATTCCCGCATCATCTCCGGTTCGTATGATGGATATAATCCATTTCCTTTTTTGGTAAGTTGAAAACAGAGGCTTGGTCGTCCCCGTCCTGACCGTTCGTAACTTCGCTCGATGTATTCGTCCTTCTCCAACTGCGTAAAATGCTCACGAACCGTGGTCTTGGCCAGATCCATTTTCTCTACGGATTCATCAATGGTCAATTGCCCATGATGTTTGATGAAATCCAGTAATTCTTTTTTTGGTCCGTTTAACATGATCGGTCAGCTTATAATGTTTTCCAGTTTCGTTTTCAGCTTCGAAAGCACATATTGCTCTTCCAAAAAGTGATGTTTTTCCAGATCTTCATCTAATTTTTGAAGCGTAAAATATAATAGCCGAAAGGTAGTACAAGCTTCTTTAGGAGGGGTAAAATTATCAGTCAGATCACGTATTCGCTGAATGAAGTACTCAATTTCTTCCTGATCTTTTTCAATGATCTCAGTTTGTTTCTTCAGCGACTGAACCGTTCCATCCTTGGTTTCTCCGTTCATTTCAAAAAACTTTAGCATCTTGGGGAAGAACTTTTGTTCTTCAAAATTCAGATGCATTTCCAGCTTTTTCTTCAGTTTTTGCACATACCATTTCACCTGATTTAACTCAGGATACTGGGTTCCATGTACGTCCCATGCTCTTTCCCCATAATCTTCCGCATCACTGATGAGCGAACAGGTATAGTTGTGATGTTCTTCTTCCAGATATCGAATAACCAATTCCGGCGACCAGCTAAAAATTCCCTCGGGATAATCAAACTCAGCTCCTTGCTTTAGCCGTTCAATTTCCTTGATGACCTCGTCTTCGTTGCGCTGCCCTGTCGTGCAGACTTCCATTAGCGTTTTATGCTCATTTCCCTTAGCTGGGATGCCGAGCACTTGCAATAGCCTAGAGCCTCTCTTCTCTTCCTGTAAGAAATCAGCAATGGTCATGCTTAAAATTTTTGGGGACTCTTTTTCTTCAATATTCATCATGACTTCCTCTGTTTCTGATAAATGGTGGTTCAATGATAGGCAAAGATATTTCTATTATCAATATAAACGGTATTAATAGTTTTTATTGTTGTGAATTTATTATAAGCCTCATAAATTTGAACGGTATTTTTCACCAATCAAACTCTATGAACACCCTTACAACCCGACCCGTTTTTTATTGGCTTTGGACTGGAATCGTACTCATCAGTCTGATGATTATAATAGGCGGAATCACCCGGTTAACCGACTCCGGACTTTCCATGAGCGACTGGAACCTGATCATGGGCTCCATCCCTCCAATGAATGAAACTGACTGGCAACAGACCTTTGAGCGCTACAAAGAATTTCCTCAGTACCAACAGCTCAATTCCGGGATGAGTTTGGAGGAGTTTAAAGACATCTACTTTTGGGAATACTTGCACCGGGTTCTTGGTCGTGTGATCGGCATTGTGTTCCTGATTCCCTTCGGATACTTTTGGACTAAAGGTTATTTTGACTCCAGATTATTGAAGCGCATGTTTATTCTCCTGGGATTGGGAGCTTTGCAAGGCGCCATGGGCTGGATCATGGTAAAAAGTGGTCTCGTCAATGTGCCCTACGTAAGCCATTATCGGCTTGCAGTACACTTTATGCTGGCTTTTGTGCTGATTGGATTCTGCCTTTGGTACGCACTGGATCTCAAAAATAGATTCATACAGGTTCTTCAAAAATCAACTCTTACGAAATGGCTATCTCTCATTGGAATCTTATTCATCATTCAGCTCATATATGGAGCTTTCACCGCCGGACTCGATGCCGGATATATCTACAACACGTTCCCCAAAATGTCTGGGCAGTGGATTCCTCCAACCTTTGCTGCCTTAGATCCCTTTCTGTTAAATCTGGTTGAAAATCCCGGTACCGTTCAATGGATCCATCGCATAAACGGAACGCTTCTTTTGATTTCCATAGTCATATTCTGGTGGAAGGCCGCTGTTCAGCAATCCAAAAACAAATGGCTGCAAGCTATGAGCGGGTCTTTACTAACAATCATTCTGTTGCAGTACCTCGTTGGCGTTCTCACGCTTGTAAATCATGTCCCTATTTCACTGGGAGTTCTGCATCAAGGCATTGCCATCTTATTCTGGATCATCTTCCTGACGATTGCACATCGGTTGAAATAATTAAATCTAATTTAACCGTTTTTAATATTGATAATCATCTGAATGGTGTCTAACTTTGGGGTAGATAAATTTCATCAAACTTGAAGTGCTCAACGCTATGGCATATGTAGTCACCGAAAACTGTATTAACTGTAAGCACACCAATTGTGCAGCTGTTTGTCCGGTTGATGCTTTTAGGGAAGGACCCAATTTCCTGACCATCGATCCTTTTGAATGCATCGATTGCGATGCTTGTGTTTCAGAATGTCCAGTCGAGGCTATTTACCCTGATGATGAAGTCCCCATGAAGTGGGAGCATTATATTGAATTGAATGAGCAGCTTGCGGAAGAATGGTCAGACCGGATCATAAACGAAGCAAAAGAGCCATTGCCCGAGGCTGAAAAATGGGCGGACAAATTTCCAAAACTTGATGAGTTGATAAGGGAATGATAAAAATAGCCGTCAGCTTTCAGGCTTCAGCTGTCAGTTTTTTTTGCAACAACCCAATAATATTTCCAAGCTTGGTTCCACACGCACTGCGTTGGAACCAAAAAAAGCTGACGGCTGATTGCTGAAGCCTGAAAGCTGAAAATTTAACCTTAAATAAGACAAAAATGTCTGATATAGAACAAGAATTAGATGTAAGGGTCATCCCCCCTCAACAAAAACACCCAACTATTTTCAAAACCTTCGAGAATCTGGGAGAGAATGAAGCCTTTATTCTCGTGAACGATCATGATCCCAAGCCGCTACGTTATCAAATGTCAGCTATGCTGGGAGACGATGTTTTTCACTGGGAATATCTGGAAGAAGGCCCTGAGGTTTGGAAAGTGCGAATTGGTAAAACATAACAGAATAGAATTTCATGACCGAAAAACGGCGCCGGGTAGCCCGGAAATTAAGAGAGGTGATAGATCCCGAGTTAGGAGTAAATATCGTGGATCTTGGGTTGGTATATGACATCCTCATTGAGGATGAACACGTCATCATAGTATATACCACCACCACTCCGGGTTGCCCCATGCGTCGTTATCTGCAACAACAAATTGATAAGGCACTTACCGAAATTGAAGGGATCGAGTCGTCCGAAAGCAAGCTAGTGATGAAACCCGAATGGACGGTAGATATGATTGTGCCTGATGTCGAGTTTTTTGCTGTACCTCCTCCCCAACTCAATCAATAAGCGGATGCAAGCTTTTCGATTTTCGAATAGATTACTAGCAGGATTTATGGCTTTTGCAGCCCTTGGATTACTAACCGGTTTATATGCCGGGCTCGCCAAATTGGGTTTTCTGGGAGATGTAAATGTAAACATACCCGGCGGACTCCATGGCCCTCTGATGATCAACGCTTTCCTGGGAACACTCATCGGCTTGGAACGCGCGGCCGCTTTAGAAAAACGCTGGACACTCACCGGCCCTTTATTGACGGCTGTTTCTGTGATCTTCATGCTATTTGTGGATCTGCAATACGGAAGCTGGTTATTTACGGCAGGTAGTTTTTTCGTGACCCTCACCCTGTTACACATTTGTTTCATTCAGCCAAAGATCTATCACTACATCATGGCTGTGGGCGGGGCTTCTCTATTCATTGGAAATCTTTTGTTCTCAATGGGAGCACCGGTTTTTGAGATCGTGATCTGGTGGATGGGCTTTCCGGTACTTACCATTTTTGGAGAGCGACTGGAGCTGAATCGTATTATGCGTCCGCCAAAAAAGGCGCAATGGGCTTTTGTGGCTTTTATTTTCATCTGGATTTTGGGAACAGCATTAATGCATATAAATGGCGTGCACGGCTGGCATTTGGTGATGGTTTCCACGCTTGCTACAGCCATCTGGCTCATCAAATACGATATTGCGCGAAAAACTATCAAATCTGTGCAATGGACCAAGTACAGTGCCTGGTGTCTGCTCAGCGGGTATGGCTGGCTGATCCTCACCGGAATTTTTGGGCTGATATACGGCCTTCCCGCAGCGGGTCCTGTTTATGATGCTATGCTCCACATGGTATTCGTCGGCTTTGTATTTAGTATGATCTTTGCTCACGCCTCAGTCATCATTCCTTCCCTTTCCGGAAAGATCATTCCCTGGAGCCGCTATTTTTATCTGCCGTTAGTGTTGCTCCATGGATCATTGATCATCCGAATTACAGGAGATTTTTTGGGATTCTATTCCATACGCTCTATCGGCTCTTGGATTAATGTGTTGGCTATTTTGATGTTTCTTGGTGGAGTATTGGTGGGAATTCTAAGAAATCGATCTCGATAGAATGGTTATTCGTTGATTTGTTATTAGTTCTTTGACTATACCCATTAACAAATCAACAATTAACCAATAACCAATTAACTCATGTACTACATCTCCCTATTCATCCACATTCTATCAGCTATTTTCTGGATTGGCGGCATGTTGTTTACGGTGGTTGTTTTGGTTCCGGCTTCACGCCATAAGATCCTTGTATCGAACCGTGGCACTTTCTTTAAAATTGTTGGGGAGAAATTTAGCCGTATCTCATGGGTCTT
>NZ_DASSWP010000169.1:0-8330 GCF_035704785.1 Gracilimonas sp.
TGAATGATGAATTTGACTTGCCCTATAACGGATTGGCGCATAACCTGCGCACCGTTAGACATTCTTAGACATTTTTTAGACGAAATTTAGACATTGAACTTTAACTAAAACAAAAAATCAAAAGTGCGTCAGGTTGATGCGCTTGTTATAGCAACCGACATATTATGAGTGAATTTAGAAAATACAGACGAACAAATATAGCAGAAATGAGAGAAGTAACTGAGGAGGATTTACATCCCATTAGGCTTCAAGAAACGGTATCAATATCGAAAGAAGATTTGAACGATGGCAGCCCTAAAATTGGAGATATGATTGCCCGTAACCCGAACAACCATAATGATAAGTGGCTTGTTGCCAAAGAATATTTTGAATCTAATTTTGAGCCTTTTGACCCAACAAAAGCAGTTTCTCACGACCAGTTAAAAAACATTTTAGTGCATGATTGGGGAGAAGAAATTAATGGGCAATCTGTAATACACGAAGAAGATTTAGATGAAGTTATTTCGCTAATTAAGCATTTTTTAACAAGTAACGCTAATTAGGTTGCTATAACATAATATTATACGAACAAGGGTTTTGTTAGCACGCGGCGGATAAAATCCGGGAATCATGCTTTAGACTCCTAATTCGCTGTTTTTTTAATGTTATCCGTCTAGTTAGTCGTATGAAGTCGCCGGATAATATCATTTTTTTTGTAAGGAATTGCTTCCTCATCGCTCTAACAAGATAATACCATCAACTAAATAATCAATAGGTGATAAATAGCATGACATAGTTGACACATTCTATAGCATAACATCGTTTACACTTTTTAGTATACAACAGTTCTTTGACATAGTGATTTTCTCGTAGTGTTCATCCAAAAACCGGATGAACGAATACGAGAAAAGAAAACAAGCAATTAATCGACATGAAGCGGGTGAGTCAGTCACTAGTATTGTGGGCTCGCTTGGAAAAAGTCGCCAATGGTTCTACAATTGGCTAAAACGTTATCAGGCTGCGGGTGGGGAAGGTAACTGGTTTAAAGACCAATCCAGGGCTCCAAAAACCACCCCAACCAAGGTATCGGGGTCGGTGGAGCAACAGGTCATTGATGCGCGCAAGCGCTTGGAGAAGCAGGGAATCGCTCAAACCGGAGCGATTGCCATTTCCTATGAGCTGCGCAACCAAGGTATTACCCCGCCTGAAGTCTGGACCATTAACCGGATTATTGCCCGTCATGGATTAACCAAGGACAAACCCCGACGGCGATCCAATAAGGAGTATCCAGAGTTGTTTGACCATACCCACCAGATGGATTTTGTTGGCCCGCGCTGGATTAAAGGCGATGGACGGTTTTACAGCGTAAACATCATCGACACGTGCTCGCGAACCTGTTTAGCCGTGCCGGTTCGCACCAAAGCCTCGTTGGGCATCGCCAGGGGTTTGGCCGAATTTTGGGCCAGACATGGAATGCCTGATGCCCTTCAAATGGATAACGAGTTAGCCTTTCGGGGCAGCAACCGCTATCCACGTAGCTTTGGCATTGTTGTTCGTTTTGCTCTGGCGTTAGGCATCGCTCCGGTATTTATTCCGGTGGGCGAGCCGTGGCGCAACGGGATTATTGAACGATTCAATCATACCTATGACAAACGCTTCTTTCGATCCCAAATCTTTACCGGGTTTGAGCATTTGGGCCAGGCCTCACGTAAGTTTAGCCGCTTTCATAACAGCCATCATCGCTACAGCACATTGGGGCATAAAACCCCGGAACAAGCCACCCGGAAGTTGTTGCCACCCATGCTCTACGATAACCGGTTCAGTTTAGACGAGCGGATTCCTCTTGAAGAAGGCAGCATTTACTTTGTTCGCTTTATCCGAAGCGACTGTAAGCTTCATCTTCCCACCGAGTCCTTTCGAGTGGATCAGAATCTGAAGTATTCCTATGTGGTTGCTGAAATCAGCGTGGAAAACCACTGTTTGTTTGTCCAGCAAAACAACAAGGTGGTTCAAACATTTGAATATCAAATGCCGGTTGATTGGTAGCTTGTTATCACTATGTCAAAGAACTTGTGCTATGAAATTGACCCTTAAGCGCCCCCTGCAGGGGGTCGGGGCTTCGCCCCGCTCTTAACAGTCAAAAAAGTGTCAACTATGTTATGCTATACAACAGGTAATGCTTATTCAAAGCTTCCTGTTGAATTTTGAAGTGATCTGCAAATTTTCGAATGACATTTTTGGACATCCGTTTCTTATAATTCAGGATCTCAGAGATATAGCTTTTCCCTACCTCTGCAATCTTTGCAAGATCGTTTTGTGATAACTCGTGGTCTTCCATTAAGGATTTAATGAGTTCTACAGGGTTCATTTCGGGAATAGAACGGTGCTCATCATCCCAAGCTTTGATGAGTAAATGCAATAATTCATACTCATCCACGGCACCCTCATTTTCCAGGCCGGATAAAACTAATTCTTCAAGTCGGTTGCAGTATTCGTAATACTGCCCATCATCTTTAATGACGGTATATTTTAATTCAGACATTTTCTTTCTCCATTCTAGTACTAAAACTCATCAAAAGTGTCTTGTTCTCCTTTTTTACACAACTTATCATATTCAGCGTGTGTCCCTATCCATTTAATAAAAAGTGTAACGGTATCTATTCGTGCGCTAAAATAATATTCACATAACACTCTGTTGCTGCCTCCGCCTAATAAACTTGCGCTGGCAAAAGTAGCTTTTATATCTGTGGGCTTCCCCCAATCTGCATGTTCTACCTTGTATATCCATTCTTCAAATGAAGAAAGGGAAGCCGCATGCTTCTCAGCATACGCTAATGCGGTTTTTGCTTTTATCAGGTTAACTTTCATTTAATAAACGTTTCTAAACTACAAAAAAGTTCGCTAATTGCGAACATGTATGATTTATATTTATTAACTACACTGAGGGTAAATTTTCCCTTTTTCTGGTTTTCCAGTATAAAGACAAAAACCATTATTCCAATTAGTTGTCCGAGTTCAGTTGGGATTTTAATGTATTATGAACATTTAATTACCGCTTTTGGGGCGTTCTTCTTTGCGGACATACCGGTACAGTCTTCACTGATTATATTTTATGTATGAAATATGTGTTTTGAAGTATAGGTAATACTTCAAAACAATTCCTTACAAAAAAATTTCAAAAAGTTGAAAGAGGCGCTATAAAGTGACTTTTAACTAAGTCTCACCAACGTTTCCCCAATTGCATCTCTGAGTTTAGTATCCACACCAGGCTCTTTTGCATATTGATCCCACTTCATGACCACATCATTTACCTGATCAATGATAGCCCCTGCTTTTTTGATGTTCATGGACTTGGCTACCGATAGCAGATCCTCTCTCGTGATCTCTTTCCTCTTTCCGTTTATGCTCAGGGAATGCTGACTTACCCACTCGCTTCCCGGTCGGTAGGCATGGCATAGATCGTAGGCCGGAGCAAGCTCCCATTTTCCGCCTTCTTTCAGACGAAAAGAAAAGTTCTTGGTATGGTCATCACAATTGCGGGCTGCTACATTAAAGACCATACGCCGGAACATCTGCTCGGCTTCGGGATAGGTCAGGCGTAATTCCCGCATGGTTTGGAAAAGCTGTTCATAGCTAAAGCTGAGTACATCGTTGAAATCGAAATGCTTGATGGCGCATAAGGTTTGAATGTGATGCTTGGTTTCTGTTCCTTCCCTGTCAAATCGTTTGGTCATAAAATGCGCCCGGCCGTTTTCTTCCAATAGCCTGGATGGCATCATTTCGATCCCGCAGTCTTTGGCCATCAGGTAGTAAGCCATTTCAACCCGGCCGTACCCCTGCGTTTTACCCAACTGCACATCACTAACCCCATCCAGCTTTATAAGCCAGTGATCAAATCCTTTGGGAGCTTTGGTTTGACCCGATCGTACCTCCCTTGTTTTTTCATTGTAGGCGATCACCGCTTTTGGCCTTGCCCCACCGGCTGAGGTACCGATCCTCAATATCTGCCGGATTCCCTGTTCCTCTTCCTTATCGAGTTGGGTGGAGAAATTTTCCTTCTTCGACAGCATCTCGCTTGCCAGCTGCACGAGGCTTTCCACTTCAATGCTGAACGTCTGTTTATTCCCCTGAAGCTGAGCCGGTTCGAATTCCAGCGCTCCCATCCCCCGCTTTCCTATGAAGCATAATTTCTCAACGGGATTCATGCTGTCCTGAGGACGGCCTTGCTGTGCCAGCCACACATTGATGAGCTGATTTCCATAGTTGTCGGGCAGGGAGTCGGCCAGCAAACCGGGCAATCCTTTGAAAGCATCCAGATCCGAATTTTCTTTTTTCCTGATGTTGGGAAAGGTGAAGATGTTTCTCCCGCCGTCAATGGGCATAGTCAACGGAGCAAGATCGGCCCCTGAATTTTTGAACGACGGATCGAATTCAAAGGAGGCCAGGCCACGACTCTGATCCCACGCTACCGCCCCTACGGTTCTGCCCCATATGTTTACAAAGGCTGTTGTGATCATTACCAGTCACTTTCCTGGGTTTCCGATCGTTTGCTTCCGGAAGCCCTCTTTCGTTTTTGTTGTTCTTTCTTGGCCAGTGCAATGGGACTGGTGACTTCTTCGACCTGAAAAGCATCCAGATGTTCCAATAATCCCAACACTCTTAAAACCTGAAGGAAGGTTCCCAGAGTCACCGTCTCTCCCCGCTCCAGCAAGCTCAGGGTAGAACGGCTTATACCGGCCTCTTTGGCTAATTCCTCCTGAGTTTTGTTCTGCTCCAGCCGATGATGCTTTACAAACTCCCCCAGCTGTTTGATCACCGCCTGATCGCTCATGGAATACCAATTTGTGTATGAATTATCACTCATAACGATCTTTTATTTGCATTAGTGAATGAATTACCATTCACAATATACACAATATTCAAACAAATATCTGTATTATATTTCATTCATTAATGTAGTTTTAACATCCTAATGAATGAATACTCATACATTCTATAAACACTCGGACCGGGTAGGCCGGTGTGGCTAAAACTTGTGAACTAGAATCAACCAATCGATCAGACGGACTTTAAGCCGTGAAATCGAGAGTCCGTATTAAACAACCTCGAATCCATCTGACCGATTGCCGGTCTGATGGATGGTTAAGGGCTATGTTGCTCGAATTCAATGATTGGAAGACTATAAGCTTCGAGTCTCTGCCTCAAACTTGAGCTTTACCAATATAGACAGAGCAGCCATTATGGAAGTTGGAGACTTCCTAAGCATGAACTTTACAGTCACCGCTTCGCTAAAGACTGAAAAGATAATTAGGGAACTTCATTCGCAGATCGATCTATCGGTCCATCGGTTAATCGCGAAAATGGACCTTCGTAACGAGTTGAAGTAAAGAATATACTTCTACATTGAATGTTCCATGTCCCTTGTTCAATGTTCCATCGACCTTAGAAAAAAGAGCGTGAAGAAGATGACGGAATGAAGCGTTAAGAAACCCCGATAATCGGGGCCGCTGATAAACTACGAAGCGAGCTATATACGTGAAGGAGCATTGATTTCTTTTAGTGTAATGAAGTCAGCTTTAGCTCTTTTTTCGCAGTCGGTCCCGAATGCTATGACTTTATCAAGTATTAAGCAGCCTTTTTTTGCCTGTCAAAACGAGATTCATAATCAGCTTCATAAGGAGTTTGAGTATTCCATATGGCACATATAATTGTAATTAATTTGTTGACTAAATTATTCCGGACTACCGGCCAGGGTTTTCCCTCTTCAAGCTTTCGTTGTTTATAGGCCACAAATTTATCGTGGTGTGTACTGGCTGATTGAGCCGCCATCGTTAATGTAGAACGAATTTCTGAGCTTCCATGGCCCGAAGATCGGGTTTTTCCTCGCACAGATGTTCCTGATTGATGCGCATGGGGAGCGACACCAAAACGAGAAGCAATAGCCTTGGGATTCAACTTCTGCTGCCCATAAAACACAATTAGCCATATCCAGGCCGTCACCTGTCCAATCCCTGGAATACTGCGTAACAACTGGTAGTAGTGGGTCAGGCCTTCGTGGGTTTGTATACACTGCTGAATCTGTTGGTCTAATCGCTCAATATGTTCCTCAAACAGGCGCAGTTGCTCTCCCCAGCCCTGCTTAAGTAGCTGTGGACAATCCGGTTGTTGGCTAGACTGGGTTTGTTTGGTCTTGGTAGCTGTCCGCTGACGTACCAACCGCCGGCGTTCACTATACAGTTGTTGAAGCTGATCCAAGACCGGTTCGGCAGGAGTATGTATCGACAGCTGGTCGCTAAAGCGATCGGCATATTCAGCCAGCAACTCAGCATCAAAGTCATCTTCTTTGCGATGATGTTCTGGCCCTACTTTTTCTAAAATGGTTGTCTTTTCTACCGAGCAGGTCCATCCCATTTGCGTTAAAGAAACTAATAACCGCTTGCCGTAAATCCCGGTATCTTCCATGCAAATAACACTGCTCTGGTAGGTGCACCCGTGATCGGTTAACCATTTATCTAAGCATTGGAAACCAGCTTCGCTATTATCGCACTGAAGATGCTTTCCAGCCGGACGAAGCCAGCAGTCAAGAGTGTCCTTAGAGATATCTATTCCAATAAAGTGGTCTACGTTTGTGAGATCCATAAAAAATCCTCATGTTATATTATACTTAGTAACGTTTGCCAGCTGGGTATTATCGGACCTGACTCTGTTCATAGTGTTTTACTAGCATGCTATTTAGGTTAAGATAATACCGCGAGCGGAGGGACTGATTCGGGACTTCGAGTTTAATCTCGGTACTCTCGGTTAGTCTGTCTCCGATCGGCTGGTATTACAAAAAAAGCAAAAGTTAACTGCCTTTCTCAATAGTTAAGTCTAACAGATTCTCGGGATGGTTCTTTTGTCGGCACAAAAGAACAAGGAAGTTGAATACGGGAAATTGATTATTCCAAGGTGTGGGAAGCCCAAGCTTTCAAATTTGATTAGTGATTAACGAACGGTGATTAACGATTTTTGATGGAATGGAACGGGAATCCGGAGCTTCCGGGACTGCGTTCCGAAGATGGACCTTCGGAACGAGGGCGTACTGAACTTTCAGAACGAGAATAAAGCTGGAGGCAGAGCCTCAATCATACGTTCCGCAGCGGAGCGGCGGAACGAGTGTAAACTCAAAACTCACCGCTCAAAACTAAAATCACTCCAACCCAACTCTCTTAAAGATCACATCCACATTTCGAGTGTGGTGATCCAGGTCGAATGCATCGTCGATCTCTTCCTGGGTTAAGGCTTCGGTAACCGTCTCATCAGCTTCTACGATGGGCTTGAATAGCGTTTGTGATTCCCATGACTTCATCGCTAAAGGCTGGACGGTATCATAGGCTTGCTCGCGCGGCATGCCCTTGTCGATGAGTTTGTGGAGGAGTCGCTGAGAGAATACCAGTCCCTGCGTTTTCCAGATGTTAGCCTCCATATTATCCTCAAACACCACCAGGTTTTCGATCACACCTGCAAAGCGGTTCAGCATGTAATCGAGCAATGTGGTTGCATCGGGGAGAATGATCCGCTCGGCGGAGGAATGCGAAATATCACGTTCGTGCCAAAGCGGGATGTTTTCATAAGCGCTAACCATATAACCGCGAAGCACTCGGGCACAACCGGAGATATTCTCAGAACTGATCGGATTTCGTTTATGCGGCATGGAAGATGATCCCTTCTGCCCTTTGCGGAAAGCTTCCTCGGCCTCCCGTAATTCACTGCGCTGCAGGTGACGGACTTCAACCGCCATCTTCTCCATCGTTGAGCCGATCAGTGCCAGTGTGGAGAGGTAATACGCATGACGGTCGCGCTGCAGGGTTTGGGTTGAAATAGGCGCCGGTGACAATCCTAATTTCTCGCAGGTATATTCTTCCACTTCAGGCGGAATGTTGGCAAAGGTTCCAACCGATCCGGATAATTTTCCAAACTCCACATCGGCGGCGGCTTTCTTGAAGCGCTCCAGATTTCGGTTCATTTCAGCATACCAAAGGGCACACTTCAGACCAAAAGTAGTCGGTTCGGCATGAATGCCGTGAGTGCGGCCCATCATTATGGTGTACTTATGGGCTTTTGCTTTTTCAGCCAATACATCAACGATGCTTTCTAGTCCTTCCAGCAGAATAGCGTTGGCTTTTTTGAGTCGCACGCCCCAGGCAGTATCAACCACATCGGTGGAAGTGAGTCCGTAGTGCACCCATTTCTTTTCATCACCCAGGGTTTCGGAAACGGCGCGGGTAAAAGCGACCACATCATGACGGGTTTCCGCTTCAATCTCTTTGATCCTTGCTACATCGAATCCCGCATTTTCGTAGAGCTTGTCT
>NZ_DASSWP010000139.1:0-3541 GCF_035704785.1 Gracilimonas sp.
TATGAGTTAAGCTATAGCAGTCAGCAACACTTTTCCCGACAGTTCAAGAAAGAAACCGGACTTTCACCCTCCCACTTCAGCGAGATCAAAGAAAATCGGCGGATTTCCATTGATAAGGTATAACACAATCCTGCACAAGAAATACACAATAGTGTAAGACTCACTTTTCCTCTCTTGATACCTTAGGTTTTGATAATATTATCTGAGCACCCACATGCATCCATGGAATTCATAAAAAAATATTACGAAGTATTTTGGTCGGCCGTTTCTTTAATTGCAGCTTTGGCCGTTCAATATTGGATTTCATTTCCTGGAAGTGAATTCATCTATCTTTCGCTATACCTTATTTCCTACCTGTTTGTGGGAGGGCCTGTTTGGGTTAAGGCCTTTAAATCTATCCAAAAAGGCACCATCTTCAGTGAGTTTCTGCTCATGGGAATTGCAACAGTTGGTGCTTTTATTCTCGGAGAATACGCCGAAGGTGTAGCGGTCATGCTCTTTTATATGATTGGGGAATATGCGCAGGGAAATGCCGTCCGAAAGGCACGCGGCTCCATTGAGTCGCTCATCAACCAGCAACCGGATGTTGCTACTGTTGAACGCAACGGAGAGACGCAAGAGATTCACCCTTCCGAAGTAGAACCCGGAGAAGTTATACAAGTAAAAGCAGGGGCCAAAGTTCCGCTCGATGGTGAACTGCTTACAAACCGAGCTTCCTTCAATACCGCCGCTTTAACCGGAGAATCCAAACCTATGTCTCGCAATGCGGGTGAAGAAGTTTGGGCAGGCTCCGTTAATGAATTAGTTCCGGTGCGCATAAAAGTGACAAAGGGATATGAAGATTCCCGCCTGTCCGATATTTTAAACATGGTTCAAGAAGCCGCTCAGCGTAAAGCCCCCACTCAACGCTTTATGACTCGCTTCGCTAAAGTGTACACCCCCATTGTTGTTTGGCTTGCTGTAGCTCTCACATTTCTACCCTGGCTAGTTGTGGAACCGTATGTTTTTGAAGAATGGTTTTATCGCGCGCTGATCTTCCTTGTTGTTTCCTGTCCGTGTGGATTGGTGATTTCCATCCCGCTGGGCTATTTCGGAGGTATAGGCGCAGCCTCTCAAAATGGCATTCTCCTGAAAGGCTCTGATTATCTTGACCAGCTTCGGAAAATGAAAATCCTGTTTTTGGATAAAACAGGCACAATGACCGAAGGGGTGTTTGAAGTACAAGAAATTTACCCTGCTAATGGATATGAAACTTCACAAATATTAAAATTAGCCGCTTCTTTGGAGCTCCACTCTTCACATCCTGTTGCAAAAGCCATTCTGAGTTTTATAAATGGGCAGGAAATACCGGAAGCCAATGATATTCAGGAAATACCGGGCCGTGGTCTTAAAGGAGCTATAGGTCAGGAGGGAATTCTGGTAGGCAATCGAAAATTACTGGAAGAGAACGAAGTATCCGTTTCCGAAATTGATAATGACAAACCTTCTGCCTTCGTATACGTAGCTGCTGACGGAATGCATATCGGAACCATTTTGATCTCCGACAAAATAAAAACAGATGCATCACAAGCACTGAAAGAACTCCGGGATTTAGGTGTAAGCAAATTGATGATGCTCTCCGGGGATAATCAGGAGACCACGGATTCTATAGCAAAACAGCTTGGTATAGATCAGGCCTTTGGAGGATTGCTCCCTGACGGTAAATACGAAAAAGTGAAAGAGGCCTTGGGTTCAAATCACGTTGTTGGATTTGTTGGAGACGGGCTGAATGACGCCCCGGTAATCACCCTGGCCGATGTAGGAATTGCCATGGGCGGCATAGGCTCGGACGCTGCCATCGAAACGGCTGATGTGGTCATCCAAACTGACCAGCCTTCAAAAATTCCGCAGGCTATTCGTATTGCGAAATTCACACACAAAGTAGTTTGGCAGAATATTGGTTTAGCTTTGGGGATCAAGATCCTGGTGATGGCTCTAGCTACCGTTGGTCTCGCAACCATGTGGGAGGCAATTTTTGCAGACGTGGGTGTTGCCCTTATTGCTATTGCCAATGCGATCAGAGTTCAGAAAAAATTTTCTAATGATCAATTTACTATTCGCTCATTTTTTGGAAGTGAAAAAATTAATCCTGCTGCCAATAATAATCCTGAAAGCTGTTGTGAAGTTTGTTAATAAGTACGGCACTCAAACCCACCGCCTTACTTCCTTTCTATATTCCAAAAATTCATCCCTGAACTTCTGCTCCATTATTTCCTCCTCCGGCTTGATCTGAAATTCATTCATGTACCAAATGAACAGGAGTAGCACCACTATGGTGAATAGATTTCCCCAATAGAAAACCGGGCTTATTAAAACGATCAGCAAGCCTAAATACATGGGATTTCGCGAGAATTTATAAACTCCTGATTGAACAAACTCTTTAGTGTTTTCAGGTCTATGGGGATTTAACGTGGTCGATTTTTGCGCGAACTCAATCACAGCAAGTACTCCGATTGATCCACCTAATATCACCAATCCAATACCGATGAATTTCCCTGCTTTAAATAGGAAGCTTTGGTTAGGGATGAATTGATGGATCACCCATATCAAACCAAGGCAAATCAGGAAAACAACTACAGGTGGAATTTTTAGCTTAAGCATGTTTTAGGTGTTAATGTGCGTACGTGTTAAAGTGTTACGGTGTTTTTTACTGTAACACCGTAACACTTTAACACTTGGATTATTCAATTCTAAAAAACCCCAACCTTTAATAATATCATATAAACCCCGCTTATCACCATAACGGCAAGCACATATCTTCGGAATGTTTCATCGGTTATGGAACTAAGTAATTTCTTACCGACCAGATTTCCGGCCGTCGCTCCCAATCCAAGAACAATCCCAAATATCCAAAGATCTCCATACAAAGCCCCGATGAAAGTATAGGTCCCGATCTGAACAGCTCCCATGAAAAAGGAATTCGCAGTCTTGGTGGCGATCATTTCTTCTTTCATAATACCGGCATTAAGGTAAAAGGGATTGAGAACAGGGCCAAGTCCTCCCACTATCGTAGAAATAGTTGCCACTCCAAAACCTAGTGGCAACCAATACCATTTCTTCATCTTGAACGTCCGCTCTTTCTTCCCAAAGCGATATTGAAAAACCGTGCTGACCAAAAACACACCAATAATGACCTGAAACCAATCAGCTTCAACCCTTGTAAATAGCCAACCGGCCAATAAAACCCCGCAAACTGCAGCCGGAGCGTACCATATCACCACATCCCAGCGAATATCTTTCCAAAAGATGATCAGTCGCGATGGCCGCCCGATCATATCTCCCAAATTAATAATAGGAGCCACTGCCTTTGAACCAACCATATAATTCATGATCGGGATCATGATGAGAGAACCTCCACCCCCTGCAATCACAGAAATGATATATGCGCCCATTCCGGCAAAAAAGACAGCAGCATACATCCACCATGGTTCTGTAAACAGAGATTCGATCATATATTATACTTAACAATATATCATTATTATACCGAAGCCAGTAAGGGAGC
>NZ_DASSWP010000177.1:0-2344 GCF_035704785.1 Gracilimonas sp.
AGTAACCCCTGTATTTTTTGGCTCAGCCCTGCACAACTTTGGACTGGATGTATTTTTGAATTATTTCCACAAGCTTGCTCCTCATCCTCAGCAATATAAAACTCCCGATGGAATTGTACGTGATCTGAATGATGGATTTTCAGGCTTCATTTTTAAAATGCAGGCCAACATGAATCCCGATCACCGTGACTGTGCTGCTTTTATCCGGGTGGCTTCCGGGAAGTTTGAACGAGGCCAGCAGGTGACGATAGCCTCTTCTGGCAAGAAAATTAAAATGTCGACCCCACATACATTAATGGGTGATGACCGGCAGCTCATGGAAGAAGCCTATCCCGGCGATATCGTATCGATCTTCAACCCCGGATCATTCCGGATCGGTACCACCATCTTTGAGAAGAATGAAGTTAATTTTGATGTAATTCCACTTTTTACCCCGGAGCATTTTCAGAAAGTGGCGACCAAAGATCCGTTCAAGAGAAAGCAACTCCGGGAAGGATTGCGACAGCTTTCTGAGGAAGGAGTGGTTCATGTATTTGAAGTACCCAATGGAGTAGGAAACGAACTTTTACTTGGAACGGTGGGCGTACTTCAGTTTGAAGTAGTGGAACACCGCATGCTTACGGAATATGGGGTTGAATTGATAAAAACTCCTGTTTCCTATCATTGTGCAAGGTGGCTGCCCAACGAGCGAGATGACATTATAGAAAAACTGGAAGCAAGCTATTCAACCCACGTCACCAAAGACATGGAAGAAAACCCAATTGTACTTTTTGATTCCATGTATGCCTTAAATCAAGGGGAAGAAAAAGTAGGCAAAGAAAACCTATTCAAGTTCAAACAAGGGTAGGAACATCGAACTTCGAACACCCGATTTTTAACGCTGAGCTTTCTGCTTTCGGAGTTCCTTGCTCAATGCTCTACTTTCCGCTATTGGCCTGAAGATCAGCAATACAATTAGCGTCTAAACCTGGGACGTCTTCGCCGTCTAAGTCTAAGAATTGAGAGATCAGATCAGGCCGTTCCATGGCGTAATACATCAAACAGCTTTCATTGTCACAATGGCTTTCATTTTCTTCATCTTTGTGATCTGTTTGCATAATAGTTCCTCAACCTTCAATATTCACCCGTTCCTTCTGGGGGGCGACCGTTGGCTCAAACAGATCTAAGGTCACGAAGCATATTTATTAAGATTGCTAACAAAGAGCGACCAACATATAAAAACCCAATTCTAAATTAACCTTTCATTTAGTATTTATAGAATTGCGAGAAAAATTAAGCTTGCCAAAGATAAGGTAACTACGGTGCATGAAGCTTCCGCTTTTTCCGGCGATCATATCAAACCCTTTCCTCATCTCTTTTATACCAAAGTTTGTTGTTCCTTCTTACATATTTATTTTGGGTGAGGAGAATAACAGAGTAAAATTTACCGCTCCGTTTATATTGATTTCTACAAAAGAGCGAGTACACAGGGTTACCTTATTGAGCAGGTATGTAACACATGCCACAGATACGAAAAATGTTAAGCCAAGGTATTAAACAAACTCGCAGTTCATTTTAATAATACCAGGGTTTTTTGCTCAAGAAATTGTTTTCCATTAGCAGCTTTTGCCACGATACGATATAAATAGGTGCCGCTTGCCAGGGAGCGTGCATCCCAGGTTATATTTTGAAGACCTGCTGTTTGTGTGCCATCAACAAGAGTGGCTACACGTTGACCCAGCAGGTTGAAAATTTCGAGACGCACTTCCATGCTGGCCGGTAAGCTGTAGCTGAAGGTGGTGGTAGGGTTAAACGGGTTAGGGTAATTTCCATGCACTTCAAAAGTAGCTGGAATTATGTTTTTTTGGCTATCCTCAGAAAGTTGAATGAGGGCAGTCCATCCTATGGATAAGCCATTTTCTGTATTAAGACCAAAACTAACGAGCTCTGAATGTTGATCTGAACCGGTAAGCTCAAAAGTAAAGATGGCCTCTTGTCCGATTGGTAAAGTTGCTATGAGTTGGTTTTGAGATGAAAGGCTCCATCCCTCCGGTAACTGTATATCCAGGTCAATATCGTTAATGACTTCAGAAGAACGATTCGTGATAAATACTTTCACTTCGTTTCCTTGTCCCGCTTGGGTACGGACAGAAAGCGGTGGCTGAGCAAGAGGCGTTTTCATTTTTTGTTTGAGCATGTCTTTCATAAAGCTCATGTGGTCGAAACCCTCTACTTTGTTGCCTTTTTGGTTTGCTTGCTGAATTTTGAGCCAGTTTTGCATAGCGGTGGCAGAGTCCATGACCTGGATGGAATAAAGGCTGTCGTGCTGTAATCCTGAATTGAGGCGGTTAAACTGAAGCATAGA
>NZ_DASSWP010000226.1:0-4991 GCF_035704785.1 Gracilimonas sp.
GTACCTGAACATTGGTTACCGGAATTTTAT
This sequence comes from Gracilimonas sp., assembly GCF_035704785.1. Classification (GTDB taxonomy): domain Bacteria; phylum Bacteroidota; class Rhodothermia; order Balneolales; family Balneolaceae; genus Gracilimonas. Next base: position 31 of record NZ_DASSWP010000226.1, read on the forward strand.
TAATGTCTACTTTTTAATTTCCTTCCTCAAAATATTCATTGACCAATATCGGTTCACCAAACCCAAGTTGTTCAAGACGATCGAGTTGAGTATCGGCGTCACCGACCACAAGCCAGATCATTTTATCGGGGTTCGCATACTTCCGCGCCAGTTCCTGAATTTCTTCTTTGGTCATATTCTTTACAATCTCTTCTCGTTCTTTGATGTAATCCGGTGACCATCCATAAGAACTGATATTGGATAACAGATTCAGTTTAGACCCTAAAGTTTCGAAACGGCGGGCATTACTTTTCAGCAGAAAACTCTTGGTATTCTCAAGGTCTTGGTCGCTGAAAGTTTCAGGATATTGTTCGAGGATCTCTTTAACAAGAGCAGCCGATTCGTAGGTTACATTGGTCCGAACACCACTTGAGATGGTAAACGGTCCGGCAATATCAGAACCTGAGAAACCTGAGCCGATACCGTACGTGTATCCTTTCCCTTCACGTAACTCCTGAGTTAACCGTGATGCAAATCCGCCACCGCCCAATTTATAATTCATTACGGTAGCAGGATAAAAATCCGGGTGAGTTTCAGGGATTGCAAGATAGCCAATGAGCAGTACTGATTGTTTGGCATCGGGTACATCATAGAAATAAACCTGTGATTCTTCAGGTGGCTGGGGGGTGTCTAATTCCGGTATCTCAACGGGTTTATTTTCCCAATTTTCATTGATGCTTTGCATGGAAGCCACAACTTCACCCTGATTTACGGCACCTACAACGTGCATGTTAGCGACAGCCGGAGAAAAATAATTCTCGTAATAAGATTTCAGGTCGTCTAAAGTGATGTTTTCAATACTGTTTGTTGTTCCGGCCGGATTGTAGGAGAGGATGTGGTCTTCACCGTAAAGCAGTTTATTGAAAGTATTGCTAGCAATGCTGTTGGGATTTGCACTCTGTTGCGCGATCTGGCTAAGTGTACTTTGTTTTGCAAGCTCAAATTCTCGCTCATCCCATCTCGGTTCTAACATGATTTCTTCGACCAGCTGCATGGTTGCATTGTAATTTCTGGCTAAAGTATTTCCACTAATGGTAATGCTCTGTTGGCCGGAATTCACTCGGATACTGGCACCTAATTCATTGATCGCTTCTTCCAGTTCTTCCGGTGTTTTGTCAGCAGTACCTTTGGTCATGAGGTCAGCCATTAAATTTGAAACCCCTGTTTTATCGGGATCTTCCAACATTAAACCACCTTTAAGAGTGATCTCAAATTCAACCAACGGAAGTTCATAGTTCTCGATCCCATATATGTCGAGTCCGTTGGCTAATTCAGCTTCCCATACCTCAGGAACTTTCAGATCGGGGCTCTCTCCGTAAGGAGGTTCAACAGAACGGTCAAAGCTTGAGGGTGTCTTCTCATATTCTGTTTCTTCCGGCAGCTCAAAACTTTCGCCTTCGGCATTGGCTACGATTTCTTCTTCCACAACTTCTGCAGGTTCAGATCCATCTAAAGCCAGTTCAGCTTCACCTTGAGGTACAAAGCTGGTGGCAACAAAATGTTTACCTTTGATGTATTCCTCATACACACGCATTACGTCCTCTTTGGTAACCGCTAATGTTTTTTGAATGTCCTCGTTGATGTATCCCGGATCATCTGCAAAAATATTGTACTGTGCCAGCTGGAATGCTTTACCTAAAACGCTGGAAAGTCCATTGTAGAAATCAGTTTCAATTCCTGCTTTGATTCGATCCAAGTCTGCCTGAGTAAATCCTTCTTCCTCAAAGCGGGTAAAAGCTTCATCTACCGCTGCTGCTACTTCATTTAAATCTGTATTCTGATAAGCACGAACAATCATGGAGATCTCTCCGGCCAGCTCAGAATTGCTGTTGTTCATAAATACATTGGATGTTAGCTCTTTTTCTTCAACCAGAACTTTATAAAAAGGCGCTTTTTTACCGTTTGCAAGAAGTTCGGTGAGTATATCCAAAGCATAAGCGTCGTCATGATATAGATCTACACCCGGCCATACCATGCGAAGCTCGGGAAGCCGCGCAAAGTTATCTTCGTAGTAAAGCTTTTTGGTTTCATCTAAAGTCACAGGCATGTCGGGGAGAGGCTTAATTTCTTCACCGCGGGGGATCTCATCAAAATATTTATGAACCCATTCTTTGGCTTGGTCGGAATCAAAATCACCGGCGATCACAAGAGTGGCATTATTTGGGACATACCATCGGTTGTAAAACTCTTTTACATCAGCAAGAGTGGCATTCTGAAGGTCTTCCAACGACCCGATCACTTGCCAGCTATACGGGTGTTCCTGGGGGTATAGGTTTTTTCCAACCACATAACTAGCATGTCCGTATGGGGCATTGTCCACACCCTGACGCTTTTCATTTTTAACAACCTGTTTTTCTTTTGCAACAACAGCTTCCGTAACCGTATTTATGAAAAAGCCCATTTTATCTGCTTCTGCCCATATCATTTTTTCCAAGGCATCGCTTGGTACCGTCTGGAAGTAGTTCGTGCGGTCACGACTGGTAGATCCATTGGCACCGGAACCTCCGATTCGGCTACTCATTTTATCCAGTCCGCCTTCTCCAAGATTCTCAGACTCCAGAAATAATAAATGTTCAAACAAATGCGCAAAACCGGTACGCCCTTCTTTTTCGCGGGCAGAACCGACATGAAATGTTAAAGCTACAGCAGTAACAGGATCAGAATCGTCTTTGTGGAATATTACTTCCAATCCGTTATCCAAGGTGAATTTCTCATAATCAACTGAGAACTCGGTTTGTTTTTGGGAGCATGAAGAAAGGGTTAATGTTGAAATTATGAGGACAGATAAAAGATAGAAAAAGCGTGATTCCATAGGAGTTATTTTGATGGTTTGAACGCCGAATATAACAGCTCAGGAGATACGGGTTTGTAAATATTTTGTTTCTATTGTGCGGGGGATGAATTTATTGTTACAGAGTCTCCACGGCCTGTCACCTCGAGCGGAATGAACGAGTGAATACGAAAGAATGCAGCCGAGAGATCTAAGAGGCTTATATAGTCTGCAGGTAGCCTGATATTGCCTCGTAGATTTCACTTCGTGGGTAACGCTTCGCTCTGAACTCCACTTCGTTCATTCACCCTTTGGGGTTCATTCACTTCGGTCGAAATAACAACAAGATCAAAAACACCACCACACCTTTACTCACCCGGAATCAAGCTCATAGTTCGTATTTCAGTCCCATCAAATAAGGTTGAATCCTGATGAAGCCAGCGATATTGACCGTTCAGCCACATCTCGGTTTGGTCACCATAATATTCAGAAAGAGAGTTCCCCGATTGACCTGTGGGGAGGATGCTTTTGCTTTTACTCATATCAGACAGGTCTGAGATACGGCGGATGGAGGGGCCAAGGGTCATCTCAAAAGCATTATCCCATCGGTACTGTCCATTATTTACACTCATACCGTGGCCGGGCACATGATAAGGGCCTTTGCTTAACACATTATTAACGATCATTTTTAAGGTACCTGAAGCTTCAGGGTCATCTGCTGCCTGTGAAAAAAGTGGTGGATCAAATGTAATGGTATGCAGTTGCTCCCAGCGCCATTCATAAGGTTCACTTCCCAGGGAATCGCTTAAAAATAGGATCGCGTCCTGCATGCTCTTCACAACCATATCTTCTTTTGTCTCTACAGAGTCTGTGCGGATATCATCAAAAAGCGAGCTTTCAGTTTCAATTAATGTAGTTAGCGTTCGCACAGGGATGTTTTCATGGTGAATGAAGTTTGAATAAGCAATATCCCCGAAATTGTCCTTGAGAGTGTTTTCAGAGAGATTCAAAAAGAAAACATCAAAAATGGAAGCCGCTGTTGATTTAAGATCATATCTGTAATTCCAGTTTTCAAGATAGGAAATGGGGAGTTCAAAATTATAAGCATCCTGATTGCTAATGATATCCAAAATATGCGGAGTCATTTTTGCCGCAAAGGCTGAATAAGAATCGTTTTGCAACTCTTCAAATCTTGCATAGTTAAAGAGAGTGCTGTCGGTTAAGATTTCTTCGATACGCTCTATACGTGAAGGGGGCTCCCAAAATGTACCAATATAATAGGGATAGCTATCGGTTGTGATTTTGTTGTTGGCATTTGCGATCCAGCCACTTTCAGGATTTATGATGCGCGGCATCTCTTCAAAAGGGATGAAGCCCTGCCAGTCTTGCTGCGGGTCCCATCCCTTCCTTAGGGTAATAGGATCTGCATCTCCTGAACGGATAGGTAGCCTGGCAACCGAGTACATCGCAATATTCCCTTCTACATCACCATATATAAAGTTAAGTCCGGGCACTCCAAAAGTTGGCAGAGCTTCTTTGAAATCCTGAAAACTTTCAGCCCAGTTTATTTGATACAGTGTCTGCATTTCGTTGGTAAGTTCATGTCCGGTCCATTGCATGGAGATCAACTTGTCATTTGTAAGCTCCTCAGCCGGATAGATGTCTGAGATCACGGGTCCGTGCTTCGTATACCGTATCTCAAAAGAGATATCGTCACCGTCTTTTACTTTAATGATCTCACGAGTACGTGTGAAATCTTCATAAACAGCAGTTGAGTCACTCAAAGAATCAACAATATATCTTCCCCGGTCTTCAGGGTCCATTTGTTCGAGGAAGAAGTCGGTATCGTCACTCATGATGCTGGTAAATGACCAAGCCATATGATCATTCTGTCCAATGATAACGGCAGGAACACCGGCTATCGTTGCTCCCGAAATATTCCGGTCATTCAAATTCAGATGCACTTCATACCACTTACCCGGCATATCGAGTCCGAGGTGAGGGTCTCCGGCCAGTAATGGATATCCTGACTCTGTTTTTGAACCGTCAACTACCCAGGCATTACTGCCAACATGAGTTCCTTCCATTTCCAGTAATTCACGTTTTTTGATTTCTTGCTTAAGCATAGGCATCAGAGAAGTCCCAAGTCCCG
>NZ_DASSWP010000140.1:0-16172 GCF_035704785.1 Gracilimonas sp.
ATACTGTAGATCCCGGTTCCACCCGAATTGAATTCAGCTATTTCATCCCCGTTCAAATATTGGGAAAGAATATCTTCAGGGATCTCGATCGGTTTTTCTTTTTGGATGGTGATGTTCTCAAATCCTGCATCCTTGATATGATCCAGATAGGTTTCTTTTTGGATGGCTCCTGCTACGCAGCCCGCATACATCTCGGCATCCTCGCGTAAAGCTTCAGGCAAATCTCCTTCCAGCACGATGTCGGAAATACTGAAATGCCCGCCCGGCTTAAGCACCCTAAAGATCTCACCAAACACTTTGGGTTTATTGGGAACCAAATTCAACACGCAATTACTGACGATCACATCTGCTACCGCATCAGAAACAGGCATATCTTCAATATCTCCATATCGGAATTCCACATTATTGAAGCCTAATTTACCAGCGTTTTGACGGGCTTTCTTGATCATAGGTTCGGTGAAGTCAATTCCCAGAACCTTCCCCTCAGCACCCGTTTCGTGACGGGCTACAAAACAGTCATTCCCAGCACCGGAACCCAGGTCGATCACATAGTCCCCTTTCTTTATCTGAGCGAATTGAGTTGGAAGTCCGCATCCCAGACCGAGGTCGGCATCCGAGTTATAACCTTCCAGTTCACTGTAATCGTCCGTCATGATGTTGTATACCTTGGAGGAATCTCCGCCGGCTCCGCAACAGCTGCGGACATTATAATCTTTAGCTTGTTCGCTGATCTCTGAATATTTCTTCCGAACGGTTTCTTTGAGTTCTTCAGGTGATTGGGTTTCTGTTTTCATATTAGCAGCAGTTTGGATTTGGTATTGAAAATTCCTTGATCATAGCTTCCATCACAGATTTGAATTCAGCCAGATTCTCTTCATCAAAGCAATAACAGGTTCGCACTCCTTCTATCTCGCCTTTGATGATCCCGGCAGATTTAAGCGCCTTGAGATGTTGCGAAACCGTTGACTGTGCAAGTGGAAGTTCTTCCGTTATATCTCCACAGTAACATGCATTTTTTTTTGCCAGAATTTGAAGGATCGCTATGCGTGCGGGATGCGCAATTGCCTTCGCAAACTCGGCAGCTTTGATCTGTTTTTCGTCAAATAATTGTGCTTTTGTAATCGCCATGATCGTATATCGTAATTTTACGATTAATAATACTGTGAATTGCAACAATAGTCAACAATTGGTTCATTAAAAAGTAAGGACGTATTGCAATACGCCCTTACGGTTCAGCGATGATCTGCGAAATCTGTGCAATCCCAAAAATCTGCGATCAAAAAAAGAGAGTCCCAATCCCTCGGGGCTCTCCTTGATCAGCACACCTCACAGTTATGTGAGACGTATATTTGACGTAATAAGTAGATCAGATCAAAAGGAGTACTTATATCCGATACTTATACTACGATGTTCATTATAGCTGCTAAAGATCTGGTCAGCAGTGTTGAAACCCTGATAAAATTCATCTCTGGAATCATCCAAAATATTAGTGACGCTGAAACTCAGAGTCGACTTACCTTCTTCTCCAAAGCTTTTATTCATGTTGAAATTGAGGCTGTGATAGGGTTGTGAATACACATCGGGGAAAAGTCCCCCACCAACAGCAGTAAGCGTTTCTCCTTTCACATTATAAAAGAATCCGGCATCCAGCCCCTTGTCTAAGTTATCGTATGTGAATCCGGCATTAATAACGTAGGGAGACTGTCCGGCCATATTGCGTGTATCATCTACATTCTGACCGTCTTTTTCACTATTCTTACGGGCTCTGTATTCCTGCTCGGTCATGTCGATCTCAGATCTAACTAAGGTCACATTGGTGGTGATGCCAAAATTGCGGATTGATTCAGATATGAATCCCAGCGATTTCCTTACTTCGAATTCCGCTCCATATACCTGACCATCTCCCACATTTCTTGGCTGAAATTCACTTGAGGTTACCTGGACCTGAATTCGAACTAACTCGATGGGATCCTGAAACGTTTTATAAAATAAACTGGCTGAGATCATTTCATTCAACCCCATATATTTTTCCCATCGAAAGTCGTAATTGTTGATGTAGGTTTCTGTCAGATTGCCATCCCAATCCCCAATTTTAAATAAACCTCCGTTAAAAATACGGTCGGATACCGGATCCAGGATCTGAGCAAATGACAATTCCTTAAATGAAGGACGGGCGATAGTTCTTGAATAGGCAAGTCTCAGATTTTGATCATTACCCACTTCAAAACTCAGGTTTGCTGATGGAAACAGATCCAGGCCATCCAGTACCTTTTCATTATCCAGATTGTTTCCGCTCCCACCCTGCGCAAACAAGGCATCGCGGCCTGTGTGGCGCTGAGTGTACTGTTCAGCTCTTAGGCCAACATACACCTTCAGTCTCTCAAAAGGGCTGAATTCATTGGATACGTAACCCGCGTAACTGTTTACATTGGAATTGTAAGCGTTTGGATTAGGATCAGGGTTCCCGGATTGATAGTAAATGTTGCCGCCACCACCATAAAGATTTTCCTCAACCAGGATCTCTGAAGGGTCTCCCTCAAAAACAGGTTGTGATCCAAAGAACTGCAAGTTGAACGACAGTATTTCAAAATCTCGTTCTTTATACACATAGCTGCCACCAAACTTTAGTTTGGCCGGTAAGTCGAAGAGATCATACTCACGTGTGATATCTAAGCGATTTGCATAGTTAACCTCATCCATATATCTCCAGATACGACTTGGGAAGCCTCCGGCTCCTGCATTGAAGCGCGGATTGGTACCTGTCAAAGACAGCGTATAGGCCGTTTTCCGAATATCAGGATCGGTCATGGATGAAAAAGTAGCTGAGGCTCTCCAATTAACTTCCCAGTTAGTGTCATCAAAATAATTTATCCCGTTCAGTAGAAAATTGGTGATACTTCTTTGGCCGTACTCCAGATTATAGGAATCGGCCGTGTACCCGGATTGACCCGGTGCAGAAACACTGTTATCAATGAAAAAATTACCGGCTGTGCTTTCCCCGTTCTGAAGGTGCAAAGCTGTAAACTTGTACTTTGAGTTTTCGGTTTTGAATGCAAGGCCTGCAAGACCACCTAACAGCACACTTTGTTCAGACAGTGTTCCGTTTTGTCTGGTAGCGTAGATCAGGTCGTAAGCACTCGGGTCAGGTTGATTCTGATATTCTCCCAGCTGATAATTATTGTAGTGGTTGGATGAACTTTTATATGTCAGGGACATGATGTATCCCAATTTATTATCACTGAACACATTGTATTGATTACCAAGTGTCAGGCTTGCGCTATAGTTTGCAAAATTCGTTGAAGAATAAGGACCCAGCGTTGGGTTAAAACTGTTCACGAAATTGAACACCTCCTCACTCGAACTGCCACTAATAGGAGAAGGTATGTCTGAGTTACCAGCTCCGCTTGGCAGTTCTCGTGCTCCATTGTCGAACCCTAAAAAATCCGTGTTGCTTCCGTCATAGGTCAGGAAATTACTGTTGAAATGCATGTCAGGATTGTAGTCGAAACTGATTGAAAAATCATAGATCGGCTTTTGCGGAAAATCAATTGTTTCGATATTCACAATACCTCCTGTAAAATTAGCCGGCATTTCTGCAACCGCTGTTTTGGTGATCACCATGTTGTTGATCAGATTTGTAGGAAAAATATCGATCTGCAAACTATTACGGTCAGGGTCCAAACTTGGGATCTGAACAGAGTTTAGCATTGTTTGTGTGTAGCGGTCACCAAGTCCCCTTACATAAACATATTTCCCGTCTTCAACAGAAACACCGGTCACTTTTTTAAGGGCTTCGGCTGCATCAGAAACTCCGGTCTTGGAAAAGGCCTCAGCTGAAATTCCATCGATCAGGTTAGGTGAGTTCATCTTTGCCGTCATAATGGCTGCTTCAGAAATGGTCACTCGCTGTGAAGTTACGACAACCCCCTCCAACTCACTAATAGCGGGGTGTAAACGAATGTTTCCAAGATTGGTCACTTCTCCTTCTTCTATCTCAACGTTTTCAATATCAATAGTTTGATATGAGATATAAGATATTCGCAGTGTGTATTCACCGGGGGCAAGTTCCAATTCAAACTTCCCGTCAAAATCGGAAGTAGTACCGGTTCCCATACTTTGAATGTATATAGTTGCACCGAAAATTGTTTCGGCTGTTTCATCGTCAATTATAGTTCCTCGGAGTGTACCTTTTTGAGCAAAGGCATTAATTGAAAAACTACAAACCAAAAATAGTATTGGTAGAATTTGTTTAGTCATTTTATTAGTGCTGATCTTTATTATTTCGAGATAATGGGTGCAAATAAAAATTGCTTGCCCTTCTTTCAGAAAGGGCAAGCAAATAAGCTACGAGTGTGTATGTTTAAAGTCCTATGCTGCTTAGAGCACCGGATACATCTGCCCATGTAAAGCCAAATACACTTGCATCGGCACCTACAGTGGCAGCGTTAATGTCAGCTACTTCTGTAACTTCAGCATCAAGTCCGCCGGTGAAATAATCGGCTACTGTCAATCCACTTGGGATCACAGCTTCAATGTTTGTAATGGAGTAACCATTGGTATTGGAAGCATAAATAGAGTAGTCATCTGATACCACATGAGCAGCTGCCCCATCATTGACATCTAATCCAAAGAAGAACAGGTTGTTCATGTTTACATCGGTGTTATCATCTACGTCGACAAGTATCTCTGAACCATTACCCTCCATGTAAATACTAACATTGTTGATGTTGTGACCTGTGCTTGTAAAAGTCCCTTCTGGTCCGTCCAGTTCAAAAGCTGAACCAGCTGGGCTTACGATCACAATATTATCAACAGTACCCGACCAAGCCTGATCGGTATCGATAGCGTCATCACCACTATTCCAAACAAGTACGTTAGTTACGTTAACCGTGCCACCAAACCACTCGACACCATCATCCTGATTGGCTACTACTTCGATGTTCTCAACTACCGTGCCTGAACCAACTCCACCAAGAGTCAGACCATTGATCTCATTTCCTTCACCGATGTTTGCTCCACCATGGCGAATTGAGATATAGGTAATAGATCCTGAGTTGTCTGCCGGATCGTTACCACCGTAAAGACCATTGGTATCAGAAGATGGAATCCCTTCGATCTGAGTTTCAGTTAAATCATCACCATTGGTGTTAGAAGCAGAGATAGGCGCATTTCCTAATACAATCACACCGCCCCATAATCCATTAATATCCGGATCAAGATTAGGGCTTCCAAAGTTACCCGCATCTATGTCTTCAGGAGTGATCTCATCAGCTACTGATGTAAAAATGATAGGTTGTGTTGCTGTACCGTTTGCGTTAATTGTGGCATCACGTGCTACCAAAAGAGCAGTCGCATTAGACTGTGTACCAGCCTGACCCTTAACAACTACACCGGGTTCAATAGTAAGAGTAGCTCCGGCTTCAACGGCAATTCGCCCACCAAGAACGTAGGTTCTGCCGTCTCTCCAGGTAGTGTCAGAAGTAATATTATCAGAAACCAGAACAGTATTGTTGATATTTACTATCGCAGTAGCATCCTCGGTCTGTCCATCTTCGTCGGTAATGACAAGATCCACAGTTCCGGTTCCTACAGCAGTTGGGGTAAATTCAACCACAACTGAGCCCGATTGATCACCAGAAGAGGGCTCTGAAATAATAGTTGCGGTTCCGTTGTCAGCTGTTGCGCTTGAAGACGCATACCCACCATTAGCGGTAATTGTAAAAGTAATTTCGACCGGTTCATCAACAGTTCCGTTAGTTACTTCAGGTGCTTCAACACTTGGAGCTATAGACTGTTCAGTTCCGCTTGAATTATCATCACCACAAGAAATAAGTAGTAACGATGCCAGCATAAAACTGGCTAAATAAGTTAATGTAACTTTGAAGTTCATGGATTTTAGTATTTTATATTGGATTTTGAGTTTCAAACAGAATCAGTAGTTGAAATTTTACAACTTTGAATCAGCTTGTTTACTGCTGTACTGTTTTCACGAGCAAAAATAGAAGGCGCACGTTTATGTAATGTTACCCGTGAATTATCCTTTAGTTATCTCAACTTTACGCTAATGTTAAGAAGGGCGAGCATTAGCCTATTTCAATGGAGGGCATAAAAAAAGAGGCACCGATCAGTTCAGTGCCTCTTGATTTTTTTTAATGAGGTTTTATTCCTTTTCTTCTTTTTCCTTTTTTTCTTTGGAAGAAGTTTTGTCATCATCAGGTGTTGATTCCTCACTTATAACATCAGCGTCGTTAGCTTTTTTTTCAGCTTCTGCACTTTTATCTGAGGAATTTTCCAATACATTATTCTTGGATTCCTTTTTACCCTCTTTTGAAACTCCGTTCTTTTTCGACTCTGAAGATTTCTCAAAGATGCCGGCAGGGTATTTACCATGTGGGCGATCGCCAAGTAACTCACGAAGTGCATGATGATCCAACACTTCACGTTCAAGCAAAGCTTTGGCAAGTTTCTCTAATTCATCTTTATGCTTATTGAGCAATTCAATAGTTCGATCGTGGTTTTTATCAATTATACTGCGTACTTCCTGATCAATTTGCTGACTTGTAGACTCAGAGTATTTTTTGTTGAAACCATAGCTATTTTCAGCATTCTGAGAATCCTTAAGCGATATATATCCGAGTTTTTCGCTCATCCCATATTCTGCCACCATGGCAAAAGCCATCTTGGTAATTCGCTCAAGATCATTTTGGGCACCGGTGGAGATACGTCCGAATATAATTTCTTCAGCAACTCTCCCTCCCAATAAAGCACAGATCTTGTCATCCAGTTCTTCGGTAGTCATGAGGAATCGCTCTTCCAGGGGAGTTTGCAGCGTGTAACCTAAGGCAGCTAATCCACGGGGAACGATGCTTACCTTTAATACAGGATCGGTGTGCTCTAAGAACCAGCCAACAACAGCGTGGCCGGCCTCATGATAAGCAACGATCTTTCGTTCTTGAGGGCTGATAAGTTTGTTCTTACGCTCCAATCCTGCAATTACTTTCTCGATAGAATCCTGGAAGTCTTCCATTTCGATACTATTCTTTTCCCTTCGGGCTGCTAACAGTGCCGCCTCATTACAAAGGTTGGCAAGATCAGCACCTGCAAATCCCGGGGTTTGGGAAGCAAGAACTCTTAGGTCAATATCATCTCCGAGCTTGAGTTTTTTAGTATGAACTCTGAGGATCTCAACCCGGCCATTTAAATCCGGCTTATCGATCATGATCTGTCGGTCAAATCGTCCAGGGCGTAATAAGGCGGAGTCAAGAATATCAGGACGGTTAGTTGCCGCCATCAGGATAACTCCCTTATCGGAATTAAAACCATCCATCTCACTCAGTAACTGATTCAGCGTATTTTCACGCTCATCATTTGAGCCCATTGCCATACCGCGACCACGGGTTCGTCCAATGGAATCAATCTCATCAATAAAAATAATACAAGGTGCTTTTTCCTTTGCTTGTTTAAAGAGGTCACGAACTCGGGCAGCTCCTACCCCAACAAACATTTCCACAAAATCTGAACCACTCAAACTAAAGAAGGGTACGCTGGCTTCACCGGCGGTAGCTTTAGCCAACAAGGTTTTACCCGTACCCGGAGGGCCCACCAGTAACACACCTTTTGGCAGTACTCCACCAAGTTTAGTAAACTTTTGAGGGCTTCTAAGAAATTCTACTACTTCTTCAACTTCTGCTTTTGCTTCCTGAAGTCCTGCAACATCTTCAAATGTAACCTTGGTTTCTGTCTGTTGATCGTAAAGAGAAGCTTTATTCTTACCAATATTCAAGACCTGCTGTCCCGGATTCATCTTTCTGAAGATGAAGATCCAGATTACGATCAATATGGCAATAGGAATTAACCATATAAAAATCCCACTAAACCAATCTTCTTCAATGCGAACATCGAATTCTACTCCGTTTGCTTCCAAAATGGGGCGTATCTCATCATCCCGAAGCATTGTTGTGTTGAATTTTTTGAACTGATCAGTTTCACCGGTGGCAAACGGCATATTATTGTCCGTGTTTTCCGGCCGTGTGATTATTCCATCCGAAATGGCCTTGTCAGAATACTCCCCTGTTACATTAACCCCGTTGGTTATTGTGATCTGTGTGACATACCCATTTTCAACATATTTCAGAAACTCACTGTATTTGATCCTGTTTCCCGTTTCCGGAGAAAAGAAAAGTACTTGAGCAAGAAGTAGTACAAAGAATAGGACAAAGATGCTCCATGTTGGAAACTTAGGAGCATTCCCTCCTTTTTTGCCGCTGGGCTTAACAGATTTTTTTTTCTTGGGATTTTTTTGCGCCATTAAAACAAACTTAAAATATTATCTTAGATTGTAATATAATGAACCTTAAACTCAAATAAGTTTAAGAGATTCAATTATCTTTATTTAACTAATTGTTGGCAAAAAACGTGCCATGGGTCTTTTTATGACAAATCATCAAAAGATACTACATCTCCTTCTGCTGTCTGCATTTTCATTCCCTCTTCTTTTGCAACCATCCTTCCGATAACTACAAAGTCGCTGAAATGTTTCACGAATTCTTCCACCTTCTTCTCGGAAAGAGTAAACATTATTTCAAGATCTTCACCTCCAAATAGAGCATAACGGTCTACATCTTCCTGCATTTCGTCTGCAACCTGCCGGGTTTCAACTGCTATTGGCAAAGCCGCTTGGTATATATAAGCCCCTAACTCTGATGCATCAGACAATGCACTTATCTCACTCACTAGCCCTTTCGTGATATCGATCATAGATGTTGGGACTATTCCTTCTTTTTTAAGAATCTCGATAAGATCTCTCCTGGCTTCAGGCACTAATTGGCGCTTCACCACAAATTGATAATCACCGAGTTCAGGTTGAACAGATTCATCGCCATGTTCTTCCCAGTATTTCTTTTCCCTCATCAAAATTCTAAGACCGGCCAATGCTCCTCCAACATCTCCTGTAACACAAATTGCATCACCCTCGTTTGCGCCTTTACGATATGTTATTGAATCATTTTCTGCCTTTCCGTAAACGCTGATCGAAACCACAAGGTTTGCATGATTTGCTTTTAGATCACCGCCAACCACTTCTACTTCATTATTCTTACCTGCCGCATAAATACCCTTGTAAAGATCTTCGATCATTTGCACTGACATCCTGTTTGGTACAGCCAGATTGATCAATACTGCTTCCGGCATACCATTCATAGCATAGATATCACTTACTCCTGCAGAAACTATCTTATAGCCAAGATGATGAAATGGAGTATAGGTCGGGTCGAAATCAACCCCTTCTACATAGGTATCACTTGTCAGTAAAATCAAAGAATCGTTTGACTCTTTTATTACTGCCGCATCATCCCCTATAGATCTAATTACGTTCTTATTTTTATATGCATCAAAGTTGGTGATCTTTTTAAGAAGTGCGTTACTGCCAATACTTTGAATGGTTTGGAAAGATTCGGACATAGGTAAGCTTGAGTTAAATACAAAAAAAGGCACCTGCGCCTAACGACACAGTTGCCTTAATTACTTTTTAGATATCAGTCTAATTAGTTTCGCGTCGAGTAGAATAATTTATTCTAAACGTACTTGCTTGCTTTAGTTCTTCTTGAACATCTGTAAGAAGACCAAACTCAGAATTCTCATCTACCCTCAGAGAAACTATAAGCTTTGGTTGCTCTCGTAGTTTGTCGTACATAAGCGTTCTGATAGCGCCAATATCTTCTACAATGGCGTCGTCAATTTGAACTTTATCTTGCCCAAGTTGATTATTTGGGAGTCTTTCTGGTCCTATGTAAATGTAAGATAGAAGTCTCTTCTGTTCAATTTTCTCAATGTTTTCAGCTTGTGTTAAATTAACACGAACCTTTAATGTTACCTCTCTTAAAACAGTGGTAACCATAAAGAAGAACAGCAAGATAAATATAACGTCAGGCATTGCAGAAGTTGGCACTTCTTGCTTGCTTCCTGCTTGTTTTTTCTGAAAATGTGCTGCCATGATTATTCCTGATCAGGTTCTGCTATTGAAATTTTCTTAGGATACATATCCTTGATTTGGATCTGCTGGGCACTTTCATCATCTAAAGCACCATAGGGAACCCCATAGTTTGCAATAGAAGCTTCGTCCCTTAATTCTTTGTAAGCACCCATAACTTCATCAAGCATATTCACATAAATGCGATATGGTGTCTGACGTTGAGTTTTTACAGAAATAATAGCCAATTGAGAAGTTTCAGCAAGGTTTGGATCGTTATTTGGATTCTTTATGAATTCAATAAGACGTTCCTTCACTTGTGAAATTTGAGTTGGTTCCTCATCCATCAGAATTCTGCCTTCAGCATTCACCAGAATGTTCATCAGGTTTCGTTCTCTAATGGGGGGAGGATCTTCCTCTTCCAATGGTGGTGGTAAAACCAATCCAATCCCAGTATCCACATTAATTGTTGTAGTTACCAGAAAGAAAATCAACAGAAGAAAGGCAATATCAGCCATGGACGAACCATTAATATCAGCCTCTTCTCTTTTTCGTTTCTTGATTAACATATATGAATATCCTTATTAAAGCTTAAATGTACCGCGCATTCCGGTAAGTAAGATAGTCAAAGCCATCGCACCCAGCATAAAAACTGAAGTGAATACTCCGGCTTGGGGAATATCCCCTAATACAGCATATGAAATCCCAAATACAACAAATGGAACAGCCATCATGCCAATTCTTCTGTAATCCTGCTTACCGTTCATCACGCTTTTAATTCCTGCACCGAGTATTCCAAGAATACTCAGTACAATTAAGCCTATAGCAAGTCCAACACTTATTACAACCATAGTTTTATCCTTTTATTTTTTTGGATTATGATTATTTATTCGTCGTTGGAACCTGACTCAGGTCCTACATTAGGAATAAGCGGCTTACCTTCGTTCAATAAGATAATAGAATCAATTAGGGTAATAGAGCTTTCTTCCATTTCGGCAATTATACGGTCGATCTTTGATACACAATAATTGTACCCGATCTGAAGTATAATACCAGCTATCAAACCACCGGCTGTTGTAAGAAGGGCTACTTTAATACCACCAGCGACAATACTTGGTGAAATATCAGCTGCTGCTTCAATAGCATCAAATGCCTGGATCATACCTACTACCGTTCCAAGGAATCCTAAGAGAGGTGCGATGGCGATGAACAGAGACAACCAAACAAGCCCTCTTTCAAGAAAACTCATTTCAATTGAACCATAGGCAGAAATTGCTTTTTCAGCAGCATCAATGCCTTCATGGGAACGCATCAAACCAGCTTGAAAAACTGATGCAACAGGTCCTCTTGTTTGTGCACAAAGTTCTTCAGCGGCTTCAATACCACCATCCTGAAGAGCTTCTTGTACTTGTACTATAAATTTTCGTGTATTGATGTCAGCAAGATTAAGTGTAATGATCCTTTCAAGGAAAATTGCTAATCCCAAGATCAATGCAATGAGCACCGGCCACATCCAGCCACCGTCATTACCTTCGTTAAATTTTGCGACAATAACGTTAAAAAACCCTTCGTCAGCAGGGGCTTGTAATAGAAAAAGAGCAATCGACGATATCATGTCTACTCCGCTAGTTATTTAATTGTTAAAGGCTAAGATTAATGAAGCGAAAGAATAGGTCATTTTATTCTAAATGTCAAAGTAACATCCATCTTAAAGTAGCATTTTTACGTAATGTTACTCTGTTTAATAAGTAAGATGCTAAATTCCTTAATTTTATTGGATTTAGTTTAAATATTGCACTCATAACTAATTTTATAGTATGAATATCCGGTCCATCTGATATTGTTCTCCCATCATAATTAAAACTAAACCGGACAAAATTGCTTAATCTATAAGTACTGTTGAGCGACCAAATTAAATTGGTTCCCTCCCCCGTCCCCTCTGTTAATTCTTAATTTCCATAGATAGTTGAGTTGCCATCAATTCTTGTATTTCTTACTTATAATCGGCTTCCTGTACGGCGTTCAGCAGATCAAGCTCTCTCCAAAAGGTACCTGCACTGTACTCAAATCGTTCCGGAACGAACTTAAATTCAACAAATAGATGTCCCGCAGATTTTCTGTTGTTGAATTCTCTGTGATATCAATTCTGGATCTCAACGCTATCCCGGATAACCAACCTTCTGATACTTTTGCAAATGGTTTAAAAGTATTTAACAGCCGCACATTTAAATAACCGGGAGCAATTCATCTGCAGGCAAATACTGCCTGATAAAAGCACCTTCATTCAGACTCACCTCAAGAAAAAACTCATCGATCTGCCGAACTCCATCGTTTTTGATAACATCCCAGGTATATTGACCTATCTCGGGGCCTGCTTCTATATAGGTCTCTTGAAGCAATGCCTGCCTTTGTGTATTGGCTTCATAGAAAAACTCTCCATCAATAATTCATTCACTGTTGAATAATCAGTTACTGATTTGATCAAAAGACCTTTACGCTTTGTGTTTCCTTCAGCTTCAAATGCCTCCGTAAATTCCTAAACCCTGAACCTGACCTCATTCCTTGAATTAAAATTAGTGCTTGGGTTATAGTTCAATCAATTCCTTTGCTCAAAAGCTGTTGCTTAATTTAAAAATGCCTTTCTTAATGGACGTTACAGCCAGGTTGATCTACATTTATTAAGGTTTGATTAAGGCTAAAGCTTTCGCGAGAAAGGGTCGCAATTAGCGGGAATTAAACTTTTGGAGTCCCCGGTCTAAAAATGATACGAATTTATCCGCTTTGCTGTACCCTAAACTCTGTTCAATTACCCGACCTGTTTCGGGATCAACAATGGCATATGTGGGCAAGGCTACATTTCCGGTCAGCTCAAATTGGAACATTTGATTTTCAGGGCCATCCTTACCACCATCAGTATATAGTTTCACCAGTACCATTTTATCAAAGCGGGATACCACCTCTTCTAGTGGAAATACATTCGATTCCATTGCCCTACAGTTTGTGCAAGTATAACCTGTAAAATCAATAAATATAGGTTTTTCTTCTTGCAAGGCGATCTCACGTGAGGCTTCATAATCGTCTGACCACCCATCATCAGCACTGGTTGCCACTCCTGTTCCCGAAGCCATACCAATAGATGCAACCAAACTTACATCTGTTGCCTGTTTTGGCGGAAGAAAAGCGTCCCAAATTCCTAATGAAGAACCTAACAGTCCCGGTATCAGGTAAAAGCTGAACAGCAGAAATGGGATCGATAAAAGCATCCGTCCCGTAGTAATACTCTCCGGCTTTTTTTCATGTTTGAGAGAATAAGTTCCAAGTAAATACAGAGCCGTTAGCAAGAAAATGGCAATCCATGCGGCTATTGTCATTGGCCTCGAAATCATTCCCCATTGCCATACAAGGTCAGCGTTGGAAAGAAACTTGAATGCAGCTGCCAACTCGATAAAACCAAGCAATACCTTTACCACGTTCATCCATGAACCACTCTTTGGAAGAGATTCCATCCACTTGGGGAAAATAGCGAGAACCACAAACGGACTTGCAAATGCAGCAGAAAATCCGATCATGCCGATTATAGGATAAAACCATTCTCCACCTGTAGTGGCGGCAAAAACCCCTCCAACAAATGGAGCAGTACACGAGAAGGAAACCGCACTTATGGTAAGTGACATAAAAATGATTCCGGCGATGCCTGAACTCTGATTGCTTTTCCGGTTTAACCAGTTGGTAAGCTGATGAGGCAATTGCAATTCATACATCCCCAATAAACTGAAAGCAAAAGCAACCAATAAAAAGGCGATAAATAAGTTTACCCATGGATTAGAAGCAAAGTTCTGTGCTCCTGATACTCCAAAAATGGCTGCCAATAAAACTCCCAACAACGTGAAAGTGATAACAATACCCAACCCAAATAAAAACGCTTTACCAATACCTTTTCCATTGTCTTCTTGCTTAGCAAAATAGGATACCGTAAGTGGTATCATTGGAAATACACAAGGGGTTAAAAGCGCGGCAAAACCAGCTAGTATAGCTATCCAGATAAATGAGAACACCCCATCTCCTCCTAAAGCAGAACTTTTTATTTGAGCAGTTTCTCCTGATACCTCTTCTTCACTTCCATCAAAAACGGCTGCTTCAACCGGGTTATCAGATACCCCGGCAACAGTAACCCCGGCTATTATTGATTTTGTTTTTGGAGGAAGGCACACCCTGTCATCACACACCTGATAGTACACTTCAATATCAAGATTTTGCTTACCGGTTTGATTGGTTCTAACTGCTACCGGAATTGTAAAAGTCGCAAAACTGCTGTGCCAGCCTAATTCTGCTTCAAAGTTCGGATCAAATTCGATATCCGCTTCTGACTCAACGGGATCACCGGCAAATACAAAGTTATTTGAATTAGCTGAAAATTCGGTGGGAAACGGTCCAGCGTCTTCATCATTAAGAATTGAATAAAGATGCCAGTTCCCTTCGATCGAAGCTTCGATCTCAATTTCAAAAACTTCACCGGCCAATACTGAATCCGGAGCATCAGAAATATTGAATTTTACAGGGTCAGGAATTTGAGCCTGAATTAAAAATGGGGATAACATCAAAAAGATGATCCCCATTAAAGCTGTGTGAAATGATTTCATTAGTGCTAATTTCATTGAGCTGAACTAAGTGAATTACTCTGAAAGTATTCAGAGCTGCATAAGCTGCTATTTCTTACGAACTCTAACTTAGTCCACTCGAAATTATTACAATGGAATTCGAAAGTGTCCGTAATTATTCTTCTTTGACAACCCAAAATTTTACCTGCGGGTTCAAGTCACCAACCAAGCTAACGGTAGCTGTGTATTCACCAAGTGCTTTAACATCTTGATCTAAGCTGATGTCTTTTTTGTCCACCATAATTTCACGTTCTTCTAAAGCAGCTGCAATATCTGCGTTAGTTACAGTACCGTGAATTTTGTCTTCTTCACCGGTGGTAACAGGAATAGTCAATGAAGTAGCTTCCAGCAATTGAGCCAGTTCCTTTGCTTCTTTAACGATAAATTCTGCTTGTCGGGCGGCTTCTTTCTTGAGGCGCGCCAGCTCCTGAATAGCTCCTTTGGTTGCCATAATGGCTTTACCCTCAGGAATCAGATAATTTCTGCCGTAGCCGTCTTTTACATCAACAACTTCACCGGACTGTCCTAATTTTTCTACGTCTTCTCTAAGAATGATCTTCATAATTCTGTCGTCTTAATTTTATCGGAGATTTTCAGCTACATATGGCAAAAGGGCCAAAAAACGAGCGCGTTTGATCGCCGTAGTTAACTGCCGCTGATGTTTTGCGCTGGTACCGGTTACACGACGCGGAAGGATCTTACCTTGGTCGTTGGTAAAACGCTGAAGGGTTTCAGTGTCTTTGTAATCAATATACTCTAGTCCGGCACGGGTAAACTTACATTGCTTAACCTTGCGTTGATTTTTTTTCGGGTGTGATGGATTCTTAATCATAATTCAATTTCTTTTGGTGAGGATTCTGTCTTAATCGTCGTCTTCGTTATTTTCATCATCATCGTCATCTTCAAATGCGAAGACATCAGGAACTTCGTTTTTCTTTTGAAGTTCACGATGACGCAGCATTTTTGCGTCATACTTAAGGGTAAGGAAACGAAGAATGTCGTCATCAATACGTAATTGTCTTTCAACAGAGGCGATAGCTTCAGCAGGTGCATCAAAATACATATTCACGTAATAACCGCTACCTTTTTTGTCAATGTTGTAAGAAAATTGACGTAAGCCCCACTCATCAACTTCATCGATTTCTCCACCGTTATTTTCGATCAGTTTGGTAACTTTATCAACGGTTTCTTTGAACTTATCCTCTTCGAGAACAGGATTTATGATATAGGTAAACTCGTAATAGTTCTTGCTCATTTTAATAAGTTTTCTTTGGGTGCTTTCTGAGATGAAAGCAGTCACTCTGGCACTTTGCCGAGCAACAGAAGAATCAAAGATAAGCTTTTTTCAAGGTCTATTCCAACCTTAAGAAATGATTCTTTTTAACCGAGCAATAAATTGGTAAGTGTATCTCCGTTACTCAATCTGTATATGTTAAAATCGCTATCCAGAGAAATGACCTTATCCAGATTCTTAGCTTGGGCAGCTACCAATAAAGAAGCATCCGCAAAATCTGCGGGCAGCTCGTTATACTTTTCAACGACTTCCC
>NZ_DASSWP010000227.1:0-22810 GCF_035704785.1 Gracilimonas sp.
GCTTGCTCGATTAGACCTGTCAAATAGTAGAATAACCACTGAAAATGTTGAAGATATAGATTTATATTTGAGTTGGAAACGAGGTGAGTTGAAATTTGATGATGCAGCAATGTCTGAAGTTGCAAAACAATTGGAACGCAGGTACGATATGAAGATAGTATTTGAATCTGATTCAATAAAAGACATGCATTTAACAGCTGAATTAAAAAGTAAGAGTATGGATAACGTGATCCGTACGATTGCTACTTCGTTAAGTCTCAAGTATAAAATTAGTAAGGACAAAATTACTTTCAATAAAATAGGCCCTTAAATAAATAACAAAACGTTATCTATATTTTTAAAGTATAAAATTGGAAGCGCTTTTATAACAAGAACAAAAACTAGCCATAGAGGACACGGATGAGAACATTTGTTACAAAAACAGTAAGGATTGCAATGTCATATATGTTACTTGGTATTGTTGTACTTCATTTTGGTAATACTACAAATGCAAAGGCACAACTGATTACATCTCTTTCTAATAGTGTACAGACAATTTCAAGTCAATACTATTCAGTTAAGTTGTATTCCAATAGTATTCCAGAATTAAGGAAGAAGATTACATTAAATGCAATAGACGTCCCTCTTGGTGACGTTCTAAAAACAATTTCAAATAAATCAGAACTTGGTATTGCTCTTAATTCTGATTTGAAAGTGCTGTCTAAGATTATTTCTGTAAATCTTAAAGACGTTAGTGTTTCTGACGCTTTACAATATGTATTACTCGATTCCGGATATGAAGCAGTAGTTTCTAATACCAGAGAAATCATGTTGATAGAAAGTCGTTCATCGAATAAGGAGCTTGCTCAAATCGAGAAAGAAATTTCTGGAGTTGTTCGTGATTCGCAAACCGGAGAAACATTGCCAGCTGTTAACGTGTCTGTACAAGGTACAAATATTGGTACTGCTACAAATGCTGATGGGGAGTTCGAACTGACAGTCCCTGATGATGCTGAGGTATTGGTATTTCGATTTGTAGGATACAAAACACAGGAAGTAATGATAGGTGATCAAGACTATTTCGAAGTCGATTTAGTCTATGACCTTGTGCAATTTGAGGACGTTGTTGTGGTTGGATATGGTACCCAGCAAAGAACAGAAGTTACAGGTGCCGTTTCATCAATCAGAACTGAGGAAATTAATAATATTCCTGTCTCAAGTTTTGAAAATGCACTCCAAGGTAGAATGGCCGGCGTTAACGTAGCAGAATCAACAGGTGAGCCTGGTGCTTCTCCGCAAATTCGGATCCGTGGAACAGGTTCTATTTCTGCCGGAAATGATCCATTATATGTAGTTGATGGAGTTCCTATTTCAAACAGTACAAATCTTCAGGCGAATATTGGTAGCCAAAGAGCTTCTTTTCAACCACCTAAGGCAAATCCATTGGCTACAATTAACCCAAGAGATATAGCTTCCATTGAGGTTCTAAAGGATGCTTCTGCAGCTGCAATTTATGGATCCAGAGGATCTAATGGTGTTATTCTTATTACAACTAAAAAAGGTATTTCTGGTGCTCCACAGGTTTCCTTCAATAGTTATGTTGGAAGTTCGACTGTATTCAATCAGCCGGATTTAATGAATTCTGAGGAATTGATAGCATATACTAAAGATTCGCGAAATAACAATTATCTGCAGGATATTGAGATGGGAGATGCTCCGGCTAACCCAAATTACGACCCGGATACAAATGCCGGCCGGCCAAACGTAGGTAATTATTTGATCCCTGAGCAATATGTGAATTGGGATGGAACGAATACTGATTGGTTGGATCTTATTTTCAGCCCGGCAGTAATGCAGAATCATGACCTTTCTGTAGGTGGTGGAACAGATGTTACCAGATACTACTTATCTGCTGGCTACCTTAATCAAGAAGGGGTTTTAGATGGTTCAGCTTTTGATCGTTATACATTAAAGTTAAATTTAACTCAGGACATGAGTGACAGATTTACCATTGGTACTTCAATCAATGCAGCTTTAACTCAGCATGACAGGTTACCTGCTAATGCACCTTATTTTGGGACCCCTCCGGGAATTGTGTACTCCGCTATGGTTCACTCACCTGTAATTTCACCTTATAACCCAGATGGAACTATAAACCAGCTAAATAACCAGTCATATCTGGGTGGAGGAACTACTTCAGCAAGTAACCCTCTTGCCATTATGGAATTCATAAGTGAGGACATTAAGAATAATCGAATATTCGGTAATTTGTATGGTGATTTTAACATCAACCAGAACCTTACATTTAAGTCTATGATTGGTTATGACCTGAATAATTTTAAGCAATCATTTTATCAGGGAACTAACTTTCTTTATAGAACTCAGACAGCTCCCCAGCCTTATGCTCAGAGCAGTTCAGGTGATAGCTTTAATTGGTTATGGGAAAATACACTTAACTATGTGAAGTCCTTTGGGCAAGATCATAGTCTGAATGCTGTTGTTGGGTACACCGCTCAAAAGCAAACGGATAACCGAACCGTCATAGTAGCCCAAGACTTTACTGATGATCAGGTTACAACTGTTAATGGTGGTATTATCACTGGCGGTGATGAAATCAAGGAGGAATGGAGTTTAGTCTCATCCCTTGCACGTATTAATTACGTGTATAAAGATAGGTATTTATTTACAGGTACAGTCCGTGCTGATCGCTCATCAAGATTTGGTAGTGAAAATCAGACCGGTGTATTTCCTTCTTTTTCAATAGGTTGGAGAGCAACTCAGGAATCATTTTTGGCAGGTATGGATGCTATAAATGAATTGAAGTTCAGAGGTAGTTACGGTGTAACCGGTAATTTTGCGATTCCAAATTATGGATCGATCGGATTATTAGGTTCAGCCAATTATCCATTTTCAGGAACTCAGAACATTGGAGTTGCTCCAAGAACAATTGGAAATGATGAGCTCACGTGGGAAACAACTTATCAAGTTAATCTTGGTATTGATTATGCTTTCCTTGATAGTCGAATTTACGGTTCGTTTGATGTATATCAGACTAATACTGAAGATCTTTTACTTATGGTAAATGTTCCGGCATCCACCGGTTTTACAACAGCACTGACCAATATTGGTGAAGTTGAGAACAAAGGAATTGAATTTGCTATCACTTCCAGAAACACCTCAGGTGAGTTCCAATGGGCTACTGATTTCAATATTTCTGCAAACCGCAATAAGGTACTGAAATTAGGTCCTGAAGGAGACCCGATTCTAAGTTCTGGTGCAGCTGGTAACCGTCATATTACCCGCATTGGAGATCCAATCGGTAGTTACTACGGATATGTAGTTGATGGCATTTATCAGAATCAGGCAGATATTGATAATGCACCTGACGACATGATGGCTCCTGCTCCACGTCCTGGCGACTTCAGGTTTAAAGATGTGAATGGTGACGGTATTATTACCGAGGATGACCGCACGGTGATCGGAAGCTACCACCCTGACTACACCTACGGAATTACAAACAGATTTAATTACAAAGGTGTTGATCTGAGTATTTTCCTTCAAGGAGTTCAAGGTCGGGATGTGTTGAACTTAACCTCTCGTCACCTTCTAAACGGTGAAGCTAATTTTAATTCATATGCTGCACTTAATGATCGTTGGATTTCTGAATCACAACCAGGTAACGGAGAACACCCAAGAGCTGACCGTAATTCAGCAAACCATGGTAACAACAACCGAATTTCTTCTTATCAGGTACAAGATGGAAGCTATTTGAAGATTAAAAATATAACGTTAGGGTATACATTGCCAGCTTCATGGGTTGAAGGACTGTTCAGTTCTGCTCGCTTATATGCGTCTGCTACCAACGTGGCTATGTTTACAGATTATATAGGATTTAATCCCGAGGTAAGCCTGCAAACTAACAGTTTGACACCGGGTGAAGATTATGGTGCTTATCCATTATCAAGAACCTTCCAGTTCGGTATTAACCTCGACTTTTAATCAGAATTTTATAAAAAGGACAATAACCATGAAAAAACTATATCTAATACTTCTTCTTCCACTTTTGTTTGTCTCTTGTGGAGAAGACTTTACAACCTTAAGTCCAATATCGGAACGGAACGCTCAAAACTTCTATGAAACTCCCGGGGATTTTGAAGTAGCCATTACTGGTGCATATGGTGCACTTCAAAGTAATGGAACCTTTGGAGTGAATTATGTACTCATGTTAGAAATGAGAGCAGATAATGGAGCAAACGGTGGTGGGGCAACAGGTCTTGCCGCTACATTGCAACAGTTAGATGACTTCGAAGAAATCTCAACGGCCAGTGAATTAGAAAGCACTTGGAATCAGTCTTACGAAGGTATAGCTAGAGCAAATACAATACTTGGTCGTATTGATGATGTTGAGTTCACTGATAGTAATTTGAAAGATCGAATTAAAGGGGAAGCTCTCTTTATACGATCATTACTTTACTATAATATGGCCGTTATTTTTGGCAATATTCCTGAGCAGTTTGAAGAAGTAACATCTCCAAGTGTAGAGATAAACCAAGTACCGGCATCGGCTATATTTGACCGTATTGCTTCTGATTTGGAAGAGGCAGAGGGACTATTGCCCCCAGTTACAGAAGGCGGTCGTGCCAATCAATATGCTGCTGCTGCTTTACTTGGAAGAGTATATCTGCAAGCCGGGAATCCAGGCGCAGCTGAAGCTCCATTAAGAAGAGTAGTGGACTCACAGCAGTACGACCTTGTAGAAGACTTCGCCCAGCTTTGGGGACCTTCTAACGAAGGAAATATCGAGTCTATTTTTGAGGTTCAATATATTTCCGGTGGTCTCAACGAAGGAAGTGCTTACACTGACATGTATACTCCAAATGGTGTTGGTGGTGGAGTTGGTGGTGGTGTAGCCCCACAGGATGTCACTGATGATATTGTTGCTCAATATGGTCTATTAGACGAAAGATTTGATGCAACATTTGAAGCTGATGGTGATGGGGGTTATTGGGTTGAAAAATTTAACAGCTTTCCTTCAACAGCTTTTGATGCCCCAAATAATTGGGTGGAGATCCGATATGCCGAGGTTCTGTTAAACCTGGCTGAAGCCATTGGTGAAAGTACTGAAGCTTATGACCTTATTAATCAAGTACGGAATCGTGCTGAATTAGCAGACATTGATGCAAATACTCCAGGTACATTTGAAGAGAAACTTCTTCTGGAACGACGATTAGAGTTTGCATTCGAAAATAAAAGATGGCCTGATCTATTAAGATTTGGAGTAGCTAAATCTGTAATGGCTGACCATTTAGGGATATCAGAGTCGGAAGTAACACTTCTATATCCTATTCCACTTGGGGCAATTGATGTTGCACCAGATGAAATGACTCAAAATCCAGAGCACCAATAAAAAGTAGCTTTTTAGCCGGGATATTAAACTCATATATCCCGGCTATTTTTTTAAACTATATTAAAATAAATGAACTATTTAATATCATTTTTCGCCATGGCTTTACTTTTAATTTCATTTTCGGCGAATGCCCAGGTACCGGAAAATGAAGATGATAGAATTCGAGTGATTGCTATTTTCGCTCATCCAGATGACGGCGATGCTAAAATGGGCGGAACAGCGGCTTTGTTAGCTGAACAAGGTTATGCAGTTAAATTCTTGTCGATTACAAATGGAGATGCAGGTCACCACGAAGAAGGAGGTGGGATGCTGGCTAAACGAAGAAGAGCAGAAGCAGCTGAAGCAGGGAGACGATTAGGTATTGACGAATATAAAGTTTTAGATAATCATGACGGGGAACTGCTACCTGAATTACATATCAGACAGCAAGTAATAAGAGAAATTAGAGATTGGAATGCTGATGTTGTGCTGGGATTGCGCCCCAACGATTATCACCCTGATCACAGATATGCGGGTGTTTTGGTTCAGGATGCCGCTTATATGGTTGTAGTACCAAATGTAGCTCCTGACACTCCTCCATTAAAGAAAAACCCAGTGTTTTTGTATATGTCAGATGGATTCCAGAAGCCGAATCCATTCTCTCATGACATCGTAGTTGGAATAGATGAAACATTCGAGAAAAAAGTAAATGCATTCGATGCACATGAATCTCAGGTGTATGAGTGGCTCCCATGGGTTTCAGGAAACTTGGATAAAGTACCTGAAGGGAAAGAAGAAAGAAAAGAGTTTCTAAGAAACGGCTTTATAGGGCAGATGGGAGTTTCACCAGAACAGCGTAAAACACTTGAAAAATGGTACGGTAAGGAGAAAGCAAATTCATTCAAATATGCTGAATCATTCGAGATTTGCGAGTATGGATATCAGCCGACCGAAGAAGAGATTAGGAAGCTATTTCCAATGCTGAAGAAATAACTATCTATTTATTTTTACTTAAATCTGAAACACTAGCACCACTCATTACATCATATTATGAAAAGGAATTATTACCTGGTAGGACTTATCGTATTAATATTTTTTGTTATTTCATTTTTAACAAACATAATAGGTCCTCTTGTTCCCCAGATCATTGAGGATTTCGACCTGAGTCTTACCTTAGTAGCAATTTTACCATTTGCATTCTTTATAGCATATGGAGTGATGTCGATTCCTTCAGGAATATTGATCGAACGTTATTCGGAAAAGCAAGTAATGATAGTGGCATTTTTAGTGGCCTTTTCCGGGGCATTACTTTTTGCTTTGTTTCCTCAATATTTAGTTGCTGTCGTTTCTTTATTCCTTATTGGTTCAGGAATGGCGATGCTTCAGGTAGCTATTAATCCACTCCTCAGGGTTTCAGGTGGAGAAGAAAATTTTGCTTTCAATTCAGTGATGGCTCAATTGTTTTTTGGGCTGGCTTCTTTTATAAGTCCACTCGTTTACTCCTATTTAGTTCTTAATATCGGAACTGAAAACATGGGAGTATTGCTCAGTTTGCTGACTGACTTAGTTCCTGAGAGTCTGCCCTGGGTTTCTTTATATTGGTTATTCGCATTTGTTTGTTTAGTGATGGTAGTTGTGATTGGAGCTTCTAAGTTTCCAGAAGTAGAAAAGAAAGAAGACGAATTGATCGGTGCTTTTGAAACCCATTTAGAATTATTAAAAAACAAGAAAGTAATACTGTTCTTCTTTGGTATCTTTGCTTATGTAGGTGCTGAACAAGGCGTTGCAAACTGGATATCGGAATTCCTTTCAACCTATCATGGGTATGATCCCCAAACAACCGGAGCTTCTGTAGTATCCTGGTTTTGGGGAATGATGACAGCAGGTACTATGCTTGGTTTATTGCTGCTGAAAATTATGGACAGTAAAAAAGTGCTTATCCTCTTCACATCAGCCGTATTGATCTCACTCACTCTTTCTCTTTTCGGTAGTGGAGAGGTAGCACTTATTGCTTTTCCAGCAATAGGATTTTTTATAGCTGTAATGTGGCCTATCATATTTTCTCTGGCACTAAACTCAGTGGCCGAGCACCACGGAACTTTTTCAGGAATATTGGTTACCGGGATAGCCGGTGGTGCAATTGTTCCTCTTATCGTGGGTTCACTTGGAGATATATTTGGACTGAGAATCGGGATGCTATTCCTCTATATCTCATTTGGATACATATTGAGTATTGGTTTTTGGGCCAAACCTCTTATCAGCAACAAGACCATTGAATTCGGATCTAAAGAATAATGCTGATGAACGTTAAAGATTTATTTGATCAATCAGCATGGATAAGATGGATCTGATAGGGATAGATTTAGGGGCTACCAACGTAAGGGTTGCACGTATTATAAATAATAATATTATCTCAGTATCAACCGAGAAAATAGAAAATACAGCCTCACCCGAAACTTTAATTAATCAGATCAGAATGCTCATTTCGAAAGAAAATGAGCCATCTGTGACAGCAATTGGAATGGGAGTTCCAAGTGTAGTTGATGTTGAAGCCGGGATAGTTTATGACGTCCAAAACATTCCGTCGTGGAAAAAAGTCCCTCTAAAAAAAATTCTTGAAAATGATTTTGAAAAGCCTGTCTACATAAATAATGACGCGAATTGTTTTGTCTTAGGTGAAAAATACTTTGGTAAAGCTAGGGGAAGTTCTTCTGCTGCTGGTCTTATAATTGGAACTGGCTTCGCAGCCGGACTTATTTTTAATAATAAATTGTATTCAGGCCCTAATTGTGGTGCCGGCGAAGTGGGAATGATGCCCTATCTGGACTCGATTTATGAGCATTATTGTTCAGGTCAATTTTTTGAAAAACAAAAAGGAATTAAAGGATCAAAACTTTTTAAACTTGCTTTAGAAGATGATGAAGATGCCCTGGAAGTTTACAATGAATTTGGAACACATCTTGGGAATGCAATTAAAGCAATTCTCTATGCATACGATCCCGAGCTGATTGTTTTTGGAGGGGGAGTTCGTAAAGCCTATCCTTTTTTCAAGCATGCGATGTATAAATCGATGTCAGATTTTGCCTATAAGAACTCTCTGGATAACTTAACTATAACTGTTTCTGAACTGGATGAAATTGCTGTATTGGGTGCTGCAGCTCTTGTTTTAGATAATGAAACCCAAAATTGACAGGTAACTTAAAATGCGTACTTCAAGATTAAATATGAAAAAATTAAGTTTTTTATTCATGATTTCAATGATCATGATTTCAGGTTGTGATGCTGTTAATGATTCAACGAAAATTCCTATTGAAGTAAAAAATAACATTCCGGGATCTCCACAAGTCTTTGGTATTCCAGTTCCAAAAGGAGAGCTTTTTTCTCCTGATCATGTTCGAATGTTGGATAGCAATGGAAATGAGATTCCATCACAAATCACCAAAGTAAGTACATGGGAACCCGCGGATAATAGTATTAAGTGGATGTGGGTATTCTTCTTTACCGATGAAGAAACAGATTATACCGTTGAATATGGTCCGGAAGTACACAATAGTATGGACTATGACCAAATATTAACAGTTAAGAATAATCAACGTGTTAACGGAGAGGTAACAGTTAATACTGGTCCATTACGTTTTGAAGTAAATAAAGGAGAAGGCGGCGGATTTTTTAATGCTCCGGCCGGAAGTGGTTTTCTTGATAAAGTTGAATTGGATATTGATGACGATGGCTTTACTGAAACTGATGTAATTGCTGAAGGTAAAGAGGGCCGAAGTTCATTCCTTGATATTATAGATGGAATGGGGCTAGACAGATCTAAAGCTGTTGTTACAAGAACAGTTAAGGAATTAGGAAGTGGTCCACTGCACGCAATTATTCGTGTAGAGGGGGAGTATCAATATAGCCGTGAAGATAATAATGCTGCTCCTTTTATAACCCGAATTCATACGTATGCAGGTAAAAGCTACATAAAAGTTCAACATACATTTGTTTATACCGGTATTCCTGATAACCATAGTGTTCCCAGTGGAGAATATGAGGCTATTGCAACTCAAAATGGGATTGTCATCGATGAAGGTGAACTTTCCGAAGACGAAGGATTTATAGAACCAAATGATCAAATAGCCGCTGCCGGATTATCTTTGAAGTATAATCTATCCGATAACAAGACAGTGACAACTTCTTATTATGATGGCAAGTGGTGGGAAACAAGTAGCAGTCAATTTGTACAGAGCTCATTAATTAATCAGGCATCGGTACTGCAAACTGGCCCGAATCCATCTCAGATCCCGCCGCTGGCAAACTCTTCAGCTGAGCAAAGATTACAGAATGTATTTAAATCTATGATCAAAATAGATGACCAAACCAACATTAATGCTGAAAGAGCGGCTGGTTGGATAGATCTTTCGGATGAAAAATGGGGTATCATGATTGGTTTTAAGAGTTTCTTTGAAGAATACCCCAAAGAGATAAAAATTGAAGAGGAACAAGAAGAGATAACAGCGTACATATGGACTCCCTCAGTTGAGCCGCATAGTTTTGCCAGAAAAGATCTTGAGAATGATAGTGGAATGATAGCAAACTTTGCTCAAGGTTTAGCAAAGACAACTGAAATGGTTTTCTATTTTCATAAGAAAAGTACGTCTGCTGGTGTAGAGCAAACTGCAAAAATGTTTCTGGATGGCTCTGTTACACATGCAGATCCGGATTGGTATGCTAAGAGTGAAGCTTTTGGAAAACTATCTGCTTATAACGAAAAATTCGCCTCGTACGAAAGAGGCCTGAATTATAAATTTCAATGGATGAAATTTAATCAGGAATGGGAACCTTGGTATGGCATGCTTAACTATGGTGATAATTTGACTTATTACTACGGAAATGAATGGAGCCAGTGGACCAATAATGAGCCGGGTAACGATTATATGTGGTGGTTACAATTTATAAGAACCGGTAATCCTACATATTATAGAACAGCACAAGCAGCAAGCATGCATACTATGGATGTAGACAACATCCACTGGCCTAAAGATCCTGTTTACATTGGTGATACAAACGAATCGTTACACTATTTTCAAAGCTTAGAGGAGCCTAAAGGATCACCGTATGTTGGAATGGGAAGAAGACATGCAGCTCAACACTATACTTCGTTATTGAGTGCCCATGTCTGGGTTCCCGGATGGATTTCCTCATACTATCTTGATGCAAATCACAGGGGTTTAGAAGTAGCTATGCAAACAGGTGATTATTATGTGAAAAGAGTATTTGGGGATCATGGATTAAGAGGCCGTCGATTATACTTATCGGTTTGGAATTTAGCTGAGATTTATGATGCCACAAAAATGGATGTATACGGTGATGAACTGAGAGACCGGGTAAATATAATGCTTGAATTACAAGATCACCCTGACCAGGGGGGTGAAATTGTTATTAACAGATATGGCTACTCACAAGTTTATGTGACTAATGGTCTCAGAAAGTATGTTCAACTAACAGGGGATGAAGAAGTTAAAAATGCGATGATTGATCATGCAAGAAGACTTAGAGACGTTCCTCCATATAATCATGACATGGAATCATATTTATCATCAATCAGTAGCTTGGTTCTTGGATATGAATATTCCGGTGAACCAAGTTTCTTAGAAGAAGCTGTTGATCGTGCTCAATATTTAAAAACCGATGAGTTGGTACAGGAATTTGGTTCTTATGAAAATCAAAAGATACTTGCAGAAGCTTTAGAAGAGGCGAGTAACTTTCCAAAAGACCCAGGTGCAAGGAGACCTCCGATTTGGCAGATAACAAATGGCCTTAGAATATTTGGCTGGACAAGTATTTATAATGTCCCCTATTTAGAATATTGGATGGAGAAAGAAAATTATCCCGCAGAGAGATAAGTTTTAATTTTTATGATAAAAAGTAACATTAGTAATTTAGGTAAACACTTAGGATTAATTGGTGGAGTAGTAGTATTTGTAATACTAATGCTAACTCCAACACCTGAAGGCTTATCTGATGAGGCATGGAGAACGGCTGCAATAACAATATTAATGGGGATATGGTGGTTGACGGAAGCCATACCCATATTTGTAACAGCACTATTACCAATAGTTTTGTTTCCAATTTTTGGTGTAACTACTATCTCTGAGGCTACATCGCCTTATGCTAATCCACTTATCTTTTTATTTATGGGGGGGTTTATAATAGCCCTGGCAATGGAAAAGTGGGATCTTCACAAACGAATTGCCATTAATATAGTAAGTTTTGTTGGTATTAAACCATCATCTATTATCATAGGATTTATTATAGCAGCTGCATTTCTAAGTATGTGGGTTAGTAATACCGCTACAGCTATTATGATGCTGCCAATAGCTATGTCAATTTTAGAGTTGGTGGATAGAGAGGAAGGCTCTGATAAGATAAATTTTGAGATCGTACTCATTCTAAGTATTGCGTATGCATGTAATATTGGAGGTATGGGAACACTCATCGGTACACCCCCCAATGCTTTACTTGCTGGATTTGTTCTTGAAAACTATGGCATTGAGATTACCTTTTTTGACTGGATGCTGGTAGGAGTTCCAATTGTTCTAATATCACTTCCACTTATGTATTTAATCCTCACAAAGGTGATTTATCCTATTAAAATTAAGGTATTACCCGGTGGCAAAGAACTGATCCAAAAACAGATGAATGAGTTGGGTTTGATATCATCTGAAGAGAAAAAAGTCGCTGCTGTTTTTTTAGGTGTGGCTTTACTTTGGATATTCAGGCCTTTTCTCTCAAACTATATTCCAGGCATTTCAGATGCAGGTATTGCAATTGCAGCGTCTGTAATTCTTTTTATAATCCCTTCAGATCTTAAGAATAATGTATTTCTTCTGAAATGGTCAGATACAAAGCGTTTACCATGGGGCGTGTTAGTTCTTTTTGGTGGCGGATTGAGTATGGCGTCTGCAATTAGTTCTACAGGTTTGGCGACTTGGATTGGAAATGGAATAGGTGCACTGAATACATGGCCAATATTGTTGATTATTTTTATAGTGATATCGCTTATAGTCTTTTTGACAGAGATGACAAGCAACACGGCTTCTACAGCAGCTTTTTTACCCATATTAGCCTCCGTTGCCATTGGCTTAGGAGAGAATCCATTGCTACTTGCTATCCCCACTGTATTAGGCGCTAGTTGTGCTTTTATGCTTCCTGTAGCAACGCCTCCTAATGCTATTGTTTATGGGAGTGGAAAGATCTCTATTCCTGAAATGGCAAAAGCCGGTTTTTGGCTAAATATTTTATTTATAGCATTATTAACACTCGCTTCATATACAATTATTGGGTACGTATTTGGGATTGAAGTTGGGG
Organism: Gracilimonas sp.; assembly: GCF_035704785.1. Lineage (GTDB taxonomy): Bacteria > Bacteroidota > Rhodothermia > Balneolales > Balneolaceae > Gracilimonas. The sequence continues at coordinate 12,722 of NZ_DASSWP010000227.1, forward strand.
TCTTACCTGACTGGGCCATATAGTGCGGAAACTAAGCTTACATTACTCTTCGAGCTACCAAAAAGGTTTCCTCCCAAAAGGGATGGTCTAGAGTCGAAATTTTCACACCCTCTGAGGTAGATGCATGAAGAAATTCATCTCGGTTTACCATCACTCCCACATGATATGTTCTGCGGCCGGTTTTAAAGAAAACCAGGTCTCCTGTTTCTAAATTCGATTTCCGCACCGTTCTTCCGTGGGTTAATTGTTCCTGGGTAGTCCGTGGAATTTTGACAAAGAAATAGTCTTCAAACACAACCTGCATAAATGCTGAACAATCAATACCGTTATAACCGGAACCGCCCCATACATACGGAATTCCTTTCCAGTCGTTATAGGCTAATTTTAAAAATTCCTGCCTCTCTTTTATCTGTTTTGATGCAGAATTATTGACTTCAACTTCTTTCTCAGAGGGTAATTCTGAAACTGAAATAGCCGGAGGATTTTCTCGTGGCTTTTCTTCCCAGGGTACGGTTCCTCTTTTAACCGTGCCACAGCCCGTAAACAGAACCGTCACCAATACAAGTAAGATCGATTTTTTTATGTTCATGCCGTCTGATTTCATTATCTGTAAATATAAACGGATATGCTTACTTTTGAAGGTGAATTTTCGAATTTATAAACAGCAGAAATCTAAATGAAATTACTTGTCAATATCGATCATATTGCAACATTGAGAAATGCCCGCGGTGAAGGCTATCCTGATCCGGTCGAGGCAGCTCAAATTTGTGAAGAAGCCGGGGCAGCCGGTATTGTATTTCACCTCAGGGGAGATCGGCGGCACATTCGTGATGAAGACGTATATCGATTAAAAGAGAATGTACGCGGTAAGCTGGATTTTGAAATGGCGGCTTCGGAAGAAATGCTGGAAATTTGCACGAAAGTTGACCCGCATTTATGTACGCTTGTTCCGGAAGGAAGGGAAGAGTTAACGACCGAAGGCGGACTCAATATGGAAACCGTTTATAATGATTTTAAAGGACGTGTATTTCCTGCACTTCGTAAAACAGATGTAGAGATCAGCTTGTTTTTAGATCCAAATACAAGAGATATTGAACTTGCCCATGAGCTTGGAGCTGATGCGATTGAACTACACACAGGAACTTTTGCGAATACTTCTGCCGGAAAACAACAGCACGAACTTACCCGGCTTCGCAAAGCAGCTACTTTGATAAACGATCTGGGGATGAAGGTAAATGCCGGCCACGGGTTGAATTTAGAAAACCTGCCCGACTTACTGGAAACCGTACCACATCTGAATGAAGTAAGCATCGGCCATGCGCTCATCAGTAAATCAATTTATTGGGGATTAGAAAAAACCGTGAAAGCGTATCTTGAGACCATAGAAGACTTTTATGGGTGACAGAATATCCACTGTTCATCAAGTACTGATCAATGCCAAGGAACTACCTGATATTAACACACCACACTTTTAATTAAGCACTGAATTCATTTTTGAAAACCTCCGCCAAACATATTGCTGACCGAATAAGACTGATGATCGCTACAAAGCAGTTTCAGGTGGGAGAGATGTTGCCATCCACGAGAGAACTGGGGAAACAGCTGGAGGCGAGTTTTCATACCGTTCGGAAGGCTTATCATATATTGGAAGAAGAAGGGCTGATCTTAGGGGAGCAAGGGCGGGGATTTACAGTGAAAAATCAGAACACACTGCTTGATAAATCTGCACGGCTGGAGGTTGGAGGCGAAAAAGTGCAGGCGCTGGTAGAGGAACTCATCGGTTATGGATTGGATGAATCCGAGATCGAGTTGTTATTTCAGGAACAGCTTGGATTTATGGAATGGCCCGACCGGATCCAAACTTGTGCCAGCGTAGGTGAGAATCATGAAGTGGGTAAAATGATCGCGGATGCGATCAAAAAACAAGTGGGTGTTAAAAGCCAGGTGATCAGTGCAGATGAATACGAAAGTGCAGCCAAATACGATGCACTGTTCGTTCCGATTCACCTGATGAGTAATTTCCGAAGCCTGCGTGAAAGCCTGTTGATCATCCCGATCGTATATGATTATGACCCGGATATCCTGTTAAATATGGTAGATCGTGCAGCTATTGCTACTATTGGCCTGGTAACAGGAAGTGAGGAGACCATTCCCAAGATCATCGAAGAATTGAAAAGATCGATCCATTTTGAAGGTTCGTTTGTAGCCGGTACCATTTATGGAAAATCTTTACCGCTTTTTGTTCGCGATTCAGACCTTATCTTGTACACACCTGAAAGTGCGCGACTGGTGGAGCAGAAAGTCCCGGAGAAAAGCCGGTTGCGACTTGAATATTTACTCTCAGAAAAAAGCTCTGAGATGATTCGAGCTGAATTATGGGATCAATGAAATTTTAAATTATGAATTATGAATGTTGAATTATGTATCTAATTCAACATTCATAATTCAACATTTCTATTATTTTGATAAAAAAGGTTTTACAACAGGCAATTGATGCCATCGAAAAAGAGATAGTTGCAGTCAGAGAGACCCCTTCTACGGATGTACTTTTTAACGGAACACTGGAGAAGATCTCCGGGGAATTTATCTACACCTTTGAGACTCAGAATAAGGGACTGAGATTTGCCGAGGAAATAAAGGCTAAGATCGATTCCAAAGAGCATAAAGTGCACCCGGTGGAATTCAAGGACAAGAAAGTCCGGCTGGAATTTCCTGAAAACGTGGGCAGTAAGATTCAGGAGGTTTTCCTGGAATGGGAAAATGATTTCGTCCTCAAAAAGATGGAAGAGCACCTGTATAAACTACAGGATAAAGCAGATGAAGTCCCTCAGCTTAAAGCCCTCCTTCAACCTGAAGAAAATTTCAAAGAACACAAGGATTCAGCGGAGATTAAAGTTGATGACCTTCGGAATGATTCTCAGAGAGATGCCATCGAGAAATCCCTGAAGAATAATATTCTGTATGTGTGGGGACCTCCTGGAACGGGGAAAACAGCCACATTAGGATATATAGTTGCCAATTTACTTAATCAAAACAAGCGGGTTCTTTTTGTTTCTAACACCAATCGTGCAGTAGATGTCGGACTGTTGAGTGTGATAGAAGCTTTGTATGAAATTGACCCCGGATTTAATCTCCAAAATACCACACGTTACGGTGAGGCTGCATTAGATGACGCCCGCCTGGAAGATATCTTGTTTGAACACCAGGTGAAGACCAAACTGGATAGCAGAAAGGCTGATGCCGTAACGCTTTCAAACACGCTCAGTAGTTATGAAAAGCTTCAGGAAAAGATAGACGATCTGATGCGAAACGGTGAAAAAGTTCCCGAGAAACTGGAGATGCAATGTCAGCTTGCAGGGAATAAACTGGATGAATTTGGCGGGGCAGAATCGGTGGAAATTGAGATCGACCGGCTTATGAATTTGAATGAGCGGTATGAACTAAAGAAAAAGCAATTGGTGGCAACTACGCTTGCTAAAGTATGTACGTCAGAGCTGTTCTATAATCTCAGTTACGATGCCGTGGTTGTGGATGAAGGTTCCATGGCCGGAATTCCATACATGCTGTTGATGGCCGCCAAAAGTAAAAAGCATCTGATCGTTGCCGGTGATCCGATGCAGCTTCCACCGATAGCTATCACCAATCATTCTAAATCGCGGGATTTCCTCGAGCAGGATGTTTTTACCTTTGTATCTAAATCCCAAAGTACCGAAGACCTGTTTAACTGGCACGACTTCAACCCAAAATTCACGTGCTTTTTTGATGTGCAGTATCGAATGAAAGATGATCTGGCAGGGGTGATCAGTTCTGTTTTTTATGAAGGAAGGCTGAAGTCAGGAAAGCCTGCCGATGGCCGGATCACTGACGGGAGCATAGCCTCCGTTGCGCTTATTGATACTGCCAAATATAATCCGGTATTAGAGCAGGAAACCGGTGAACGGGGATTTAAGCCGGTCAATGAAGTCCACCACCGGCTGATCGAGGAAAGTGTGAAACGGCTCACCAAGAATCATGCTCCGGATGATATTGGGATCATTGTTCCATTCAGAAACAGCGTGTATAAAGTTCGGAATCACCTTTGGGAAAAAGGATATCGGGACATTGAAGTGGGAACCATTCACACCTTCCAGGGGCGTGAGAAATCCGTGATCATATTTGATACCGTGATGAGCGGAGAATGGCAAAATGGGGGAATGCGGCACTATTCCGTACGTCCTTTTGATGAAAAGAAAAACGGATTATCAGTCCCAAGGTTGCTCAATGTAGCTTTCTCCAGAAGCAAGGAATTGTTGGTGATCATTGCAGATATGCAGCATATTGAAAAAGTATATGGAAATAAATTTTTGGGAAGGCTCCTTGGTTCAGTGAAAGAAATTTCGATTTGATAGATGATAGATGATAGATGATAGATATAAGACATAAGATGAAAGACGTAAGATTATAGATCTTCTATTAACGACATTTTGAAGTTCAATTTCCGGGTATACCTCGCTCGAATATCACCGGCACTACGCTCGGTAATTATCATTCGGGGGTCCGGTTCTATGATCTTTGGGGATGAAGTGCATGAATTGGGCAGGTATAAGATGGTTTTCATTTCTCCGGAAACTCTGCATCAGCTTCATGCAGAAAAGTGGGAACCATTGCGTTTTACCTGTATCGTTAATCGTTATCGGGATATACCAACTCTGCCGGATAACGAATATTTGAATAAGAATGTGAAGTCAGAAAACGTGCAGAAAAAAATTAAGCGTTGATTTAAAAAAAAGGTTGAATTGTAGTCGTGAGTACACTTATATTTGGTGCCCTCTGAAAGGGGATAATTTATTGATATAAGCGAGAGTAGCTCAGCTGGTAGAGCATCACCTTGCCAAGGTGGAGGTCGCGAGTTCGAATCTCGTCTCTCGCTCCAAAAGGCAGTCAGATTAAAATTTGGCTGCCTTTTTTAATTTGGGGGAAATATGCATCAAACCTACATCATATACAGTGCCGGCACTGATACGTACTATGTTGGCTCAACTTCGGTTGGGGTTGAAAAACGCTTGGAGCGACATAATGAAGGTTGGAGCCGATCTACTAAGTTCGGAAGGCCGTGGGTTATTAAGTACATCAAAAGCTTTGATACAAAGTCGGAGGCTTTGAAATGGGAGAATCATATCAAGAGACAGAAAAGCCGGGTTTATATTGAAGAATTGATCAATTCAGAAGAAAACGAGCATAAGGAATAGCACAGAGATAGAGCATCACCTTGCCAAGGTGGGGTCGTCCCGTAGTCACGGGAAATCTCGTCTCTCGCTCCAAAAGGCAGTCAGATTAAAATTTGGCTGCCTTTTTTTTGTTTGAATAGGAATGCATTCTCCTGCCACTTTGTTAAATTCAGCACATCAGAATCAACAAATAAAATCAAAACAAAATTATGCCTACAAAGAAAGCAGAAGCAATTTGGAAAGGGAATTTGAAATCTGGAAAAGGAACCATGAAACTGGAAAGTGGTTCGTATGAGGGAGCGTATAGTTTTGCTACTCGTTTTGAGGATAAGGCAGGGTCGAATCCGGAAGAATTGATTGGCGCTGCTCATGCAGGATGCTATTCCATGGCTTTCTCCAATGAGTTAGACAAAGCGGGTTTCACCCCTAATTCAGTGGAAACGCATGCTGAAGTGACTATTGATCCTGGTGCAGGTGCCATTACCAAGATTAAGCTGATTGCAAAAGGGGATGTGCCGGATATCGATGACGCTAAATTTCAGGAAATTGCTGAAGCTGCAAAAAATGGATGCCCGGTTTCAAAAGCTCTTAAAGCCGTAAATATTGAATTGGATGCTACTTTAGTAAACTGATTCAATAATTACATCTTAGAACAAAGGAAGCCCTTCAGTGTATGAAGGGCTTTTATTGTTTTTACGGAAGATTGAAACCTTCTGCATTCAGTCTAAATGTTCAGTATCCTCGCTGTGTATAACCTGTCGATAACTTATCACAGTTCTAATTCCCGAAAGCCATTATCATTTCTTATCTTTGAGCTCGTCAACCCTCATTAGTTTGGAGTTTTAATATGAGCGACAAACCTCGCGAATATTGTGGAATCTACGGTATCTATAATCACCCCGATGCAGCTGTACATACCTATTATGGTTTGCATGCCCTTCAGCACCGCGGTCAGGAATCAGCCGGAATTGTAACTTCTTATTTTGATGAGGAGAAAAAGCGTTATGCGATGCCTGCTTACAAAGATTTTGGGTTGGTGTTAAACGTATTCAGCAAGTCCAAGGTTTTTAATAAAATATTAAACGGTAATAATGCTATTGGGCATAATCGCTATTCTACTTCAGGCTCGTCCAAAAATCCCGCTAACATTCAGCCATTCAGAGTTCATTACAGGAATGGGAATTTAGCGATCGGGCATAACGGGAATCTCTCGAATGCCAAACAAATTCGCGAGCGTTTTAGGAAAGAGGGGGTTCTATTCCAAAGTACTTCTGATACAGAGCTTATTCTGCATCTGATATCCCACAGTTTGTATGAAGATCAAATGGATCAAATTATGGATGCCCTTCGTCAGATTGAGGGTGCTTATTGTTTGGTGATCCTGACGGATGATAAACTCATAGCTGTACGCGATCCAAATGGATTTCGGCCACTTGCATTAGGGAAGGTAGATGGTGCTTTTTGCGTAGCCAGTGAAACCTGCGCATTCGATATCAACAATGCTGAATATATTCGTGACGTGGAGCCGGGAGAAGTAATTGTGATCGACAAAGAGACGGCGGAAACCGGAGAACCTAAATCATTTTTTATACCACCAACCCAGGGAACCGGAACAAGTCAGTGTATTTTTGAATATGTGTACTTCTCACGTCCCGACAGTATGATATTTGGTGAAATGGTGGATAAGATCCGCCGTAATCTGGGTAAGCGTTTGGCAAAAGAGCATCCACTGAGTGACATCATAAAGAATGATACTTCAGGTAAGAGGCCGGTAGTAATTTCTGTTCCCGATTCCAGCAACACTGCCGCATTGGGATATGCAACTGAAAGCCAGAAACTCGGCCATGATTGTCAGTATGATATGGGACTGATCCGAAACCATTATGTAGGGCGCACATTTATTTCGCCGGGACAAAAATCCCGTGAACAGAAAGTGCGTACTAAATTCAATCCGGTGCGTGGTGTAATTGAAGGAAGGCCGGTTATTATTGTGGATGATTCGATCGTTCGGGGAACGACTTCCCGGTATTTAGTAGATATGATCCGTGAATGCAATCCTTCTGAAATTCACTTTTTGGTCAGCTCACCGCCCATCATCAGCCCGTGCTATTATGGAATGGACTTCCCAAGTCCGGACGAGCTGATCGCCAATAAATTCGATCGGAATATTGATGAGATGGCAAAAGAGATCGGAGTGGATAGCTTGCGTTATTTATCAGCAGATGGATTAGTGGGAGCGGTTAAAGAAGCAAACTCTTCAGAGCACGACTACTGCACAGCATGCTTTACAGGAGACTATCCGGTTCCTGTAAATTTTGGTGTTGAGAAAGAAGCCAACGAGCTGATTTGATGTTCAACACACAGCCAAAATTTATTACCAGTGCCACTAAATTGGAAGAATGTCCCCCGGCCGGTTTGCCTGAAGTTTGTTTTGCAGGAAGATCGAACGTAGGAAAATCATCGCTAATTAATGCCCTCCTGAATAAGAAAAATATAGCCCGCACTTCCAACGTACCGGGGAAAACTCAGCAAATGAACTACTATAAGCTGGGAGACGAATGCTTTTTTGTGGATCTGCCCGGTTATGGATACGCCAAAGTACCAAAGAAGGAAAGAGAACGATGGGGGAAAAGCATTCGGGATTACTTAATGGACAGAGAATCATTGCGATTGATCCTGCATGTGGTCGATGTGCGTCACGACCCCAGCCAGCTTGATGAAGATTTCTTTTACTGGATGGGGATGAATGAAAAGCCATTTGCTGTGGTGCTTTCTAAAGCTGATAAGCTTTCCAGGAATAAAGTAAACCAATCCATGGCTCAGGTTCGGCGCATCATGAAAGAGATGAATATTGATGTCCCAATTTTACCTTATTCTGCAGATTCCAGGGATGGAATTGACGAGATCAAAAAGCTGATCACTGAGTTTGTTAAAGATTAAGATTACATTTTGGCGTAATCTTTTTCTAGAACACGCTCGCACTGTTATGAGGGAGAATCCTTAGATGAAAAATAAAATGGATCTGCCTAGAAGAAAATGTGTATCATCAATCAAAATCATCAGTTGTATATCTGTGAGCCAATCGTTCTTCATTCACTCTTTTAAATCCCTTTAGTTTTTCTTTTGAAAGGGAGGCCAGGGTCATCTCTCTTTTCCCCAATGCTCCCTGTGCACGGGCTACGTGCCAACCGGCAGCACACATGGCTCCCCTTGCCTTTGAAGCTGCACAATAAGTGGCTAAGACCGTTTCTAGCTTTGAAAGGGAATGGAGTTTTAAGAAGGTTTCCATAGTCCAGAGTTCTTCGTTTACTTCAGGGGAAAACGGATCATGAAAGATGTAATCTACCTGAAGATTATCCGGTCTAAATTCATCAAAAGAGCCATAGAAAAGGTGTAATTCAAGGTCTAGTTCATCAATAGGTCCTAACATATTCATTCCGGGTTTTATCTTATCAAAAACTTCGGGAAGAATAGAGTTTAGTTCTTGGTTTTTAATATGACCGGTAAAGTCAAAACCTTTCGCTGTTTCTGTATCAATGGGAAATGCTTCAATAGAATAAAATCGAACCGGAATGTTAATCTTACATTCTATTAAAAGATCTGCCAAAAGCAGAAAATTAAGTCCGGTACCAAAACCGACTTCCAAAACAGCGAGAGATTTGCCCTTCTTAAGATGCTCAGTTAAACCCGAAGTCTCAAAGAACACATGAATGCTTTCGGTGGCTGCACCATTGGGATTATGATAGAACTGTTCAAATTGATCAGAATAAAGGGTAGAAGAGCCGTCTTTTGTTGAGTGAATCTCAGGTGACATGGGTTAGAATAAGTTTAAGCTATGCAGATATTGCAAGGTATATCAGTGAGGGCAAATATTCATGGATAGTAAATAGTTATAAACCCTTGAAGAAAAGAAAAACTTAGTTTTTCGAACTCAAGCTAACTTTACCATAATTGGTTTTTGCAATAAGGGTATGCCCGCCACTACCAACAGTGCCTGAAGCAGAACCGGACGATTGAGACCCTGTAAAATTAAGATCAGAACCGATCTCTATAGAACTTCCCGATAGATGAAAGGCTGCACTTCCTGTTTTAGGAAACCAAATAGAGATGCTGCCCGCTCCTGTTGAAGCATTGGAATTTCCGGTAAGTTCAACCAAATTGAGATCAATATTTCCTCCATTGGTAGTGGCCTGGATCGATCCGCCAAAATCATAAGCCTGAAGATTTCCTCCGGAGGTTTTCATAACCAAAGTTCCATTTGAATCCTGCGCCCTGATATTTCCGCCTTTTGAACTCAAGGTTAGATTTCCTTCTGAGTCAGAAATTGTAATATGTCCGCCGCCGGTTTCAGCAGTTAAATCTCCGGTAAGCGTTTCTAAAACAATATGTCCACCGAGAGTTTTATAGTGCTGATCTCCATTAATTTCTTTAGATGAGATATGTCCTGCATTGGTCAGGGCATAAATTCTTACATCATTGGGGACGGTAAGAGTAGCCTGCAGCTGAATATTGAGTTCTTTATTTTGAGCATCCCTCGTTTTGATCTCAAAAATTGCCCGCTCTGACCTAATATCTGAAAGGGTATTCAATTTAGACTTCAGATCTTCTTTCGTTGAAACTTGTCCTGAGGCTTGAACGGTGAGCTTGGCTTGCGAGTTTGAACTCCCTATAACTTCAATGGATCCAAAGGGTAATTTTAATTCGGTTTCTTTGAGACCGGAACCGTCAAATTCCTTTGTATAAGCAAATACGCCGGGAGAAACAGCGGTCCAATTGCCCGGTTCGGCCGAAAGGTTTCGGTTTATTGAGATCGTACCTTCTTCAGAATTTAAAACAACATTTACACTTTCCTGGTCAAACTCTTTCATGACCTCATCGATCT
>NZ_DASSWP010000123.1:0-6774 GCF_035704785.1 Gracilimonas sp.
CATACCGGGACAACCTAAGAACAAGATACTCATAAAAGAAGGAAGTTTTGCAGCGGCTTCCTGCGGAATAACCATCAATCTTCAGGGGAGAACTTCTCATGCAGCTGAACCCGAGAAGGGAAATCCGCCCTATCCCGCAGCTATCAAGATAATTAATGAAATACAAGAATTAACCCGAGCCAAGACCGGGTTCAGCAATCATGTGATCTCCACATTGATCTATATCCGTATGGGTGAGATCTCGTTTGGGGTTTCTCCGTCTGATCTGGAAATGGGAATTACCCTTCGAGCCTATGAAAATAAAGACCTTGATCTGCTCTGCTCAAAAGCTGAAAACATCCTCAAAAAATATGGAGAGGAATATGGGTTAGCGTATTCGCATAAATATACTGAGATATACCCTGCTACAGTCAATGCTTCAGAGTGTGTTGAAATCATAGAAAACTCGGCTAAGTCGCTGGACTATCAGCTTGAAGAAATGACGCAGCCCAACAATTGGTCGGAAGACTTTGCTTACTTCACGGCCACTAATAAGGGGGGGCAATTTGGTTTTGGTTCAGGTGAAAAAACTCCAAATTTACATGATCCGGAATATGATTTCCCGGATGACATCATTGAACCAGCGGCTAAGGTATTTTTTGAGATTTATAAAAACAGACTACATTGAATGTCTTGCGGCTATTATTTGTTTATAAAGTAGAATTGAAAGTATAATCTAATCCCAAGATTATGGAAGCTACAGCAACATTAACAACGATTGACACAGAAACTTTACATCGCAAACTTACCAGCAATCACAATACTATATTGATCAATGCATTAGATCAGGAAGCTTTTATTTCAAAGCATATTCCCGGTTCAATTAACTTACCAGCCGCAAATGCTGAGATTGCAAAAAATATCCTCCCATATATGGATGCTGAGATCGTGGTTTACTGCGCCAATGCAGAATGCACGGCATCTCCTCAGTTAGCTCAAAAACTTGAGGAAATGGGATATACTAACGTAAGTGATTTTGAAGAAGGACTCTCCGGCTGGAAATCAGCAGGATATGAGTTCACCGGCAACGATGTATAACCCATAAAGCAGAACTTCTCAACACTTTTGAAGCCAGCCGCCATTTGGCGGGTGGCTTTTTTTATTCGTAAAAAGAAATATTATCCGCTTTCTTTTATTTCATTATCGAATATATTCTCCCAACAATTTTAACAGAATCGGAGATCAGGTACATGAAACGAATAGTTCACTTTTTATTTATCCTGCTGATAGTGCCTACAGGATCTGTTTTTGCTCAAAATACAGATGATGTGGTTGATGCCATCGTTACTGAAGCAACTGAAAATTCTCAACTCGAACGACTTGCTCATCAATTAACGGATGTGATCGGCCCGCGCCTGGTTGGAACTCCTCAAATGCAACATGCTCATGACTGGGCAGTTTCTCAGTTCAACGAATGGGGTATCTCAGCTGAAAATCAACAGTATGGTGAATGGCGTGGCTGGGAGCGTGGAATAACGCATATTGACCTTCTTTTGCCTCGGGTAGTTTCTCTGGAAGGACAGCAGCTGGCCTGGAGCCCTTCTACTCCTGAAGGAGGCATCAATGCTTCACTTGATATCATTCCACAAGTAGCAAATCAGGAAGAATTCGAAGCTTGGCTGGAAACGATCGAAGGAAAGATCATCCTGATTTCCCAACCACAAATAACCGGCCGACCTGATTATAACTGGGAGGAATTTGCAACCGAGGAATCCTTTGAGAAGATGCGGGAAGAACGAAATATTCAGTCAGAGGCATGGCGCCAGAATTTAGAGAACACCGGATATTTACGCTCCATGAATCAGACGCTTGAAGAAGCGGGGGCGGCCGGACTTATACAATCCCGTTGGTCAAATGGATTTGGAGTGAATAAGATCTTCAGCGCTAATACTGAAAACATACCGGTTGTAGATCTTGCGTTGGAAGACTATGGAATGTTATACAGAATGGTTGAATACGGTGATGAACCTGAAGTTCATATGAATGCCCAATCCAGAGACCTGGGAATGGTTCCCACCTTTAATACCATTGCTACCATACCCGGAACCGAAAAACCGGATGAATATATCGTCCTTTCTGCTCACTATGATTCATGGGATGGGGGCACCGGAGCTACGGATAACGCAACAGGTTCGATCACAATGATGGAAGCTGCCCGCATTTTAAAAGAGGTATATCCTAATCCGAAGCGTACCATCATCGTAGGGCTTTGGGGCGGAGAGGAGCAAGGTTTGAATGGCTCATCCGCTTTTGTGCAAGACAATCCTGAGATCGTTAATAATATGCAGGCCTTATTCAATCAGGATAACGGTACAGGCCGTGTGGTTCGAATTTCCGGACAGGGATTTCTACATGCTTATGAGTTCTTAGGTCGCTGGCTGCAAGCCGTTCCACGAGATATTACCCAACATATTGAGACAACATTCCCGGGCACTCCCGGCGGTGGTGGTTCCGATTATGCTTCCTTTGTTTCGGCCGGAGCACCGGGCTTTTCGCTGAGTTCACTCAGCTGGAGTTACTGGAATTACACCTGGCATACTAACCGTGATACCTACGACAAGATCGTGTTTGATGATGTCCGTAATAATGCGATCCTCACTGCGATCCTGACTTATATGGCGAGCGAAGATCCGGAAACATTTCCGCGTGACAAAGCAGTTCTTCCGATCAACCCGAGATCCGGCGAGCAAATGGAATGGCCAACCCCTCGGACTCCAAACAGAAGCGGAGGAAATTAGTTTTTATTACGACCAATGACGATTGGCGGACGAGGATCGTCCGTATAATCAGATAAGTTTGAGCCATCCTGAGGAATTGGGATGGCTTTTTTTGTTGGCAACGGGAAGGGAATTCATTAAAAACTTTTACTATGCGGAACGTGAGGTCCCAATTTCTATTTCCTGCTGGGTTGTTGGGAACAAGATCAAATTTGAAAGGGTGCATTTCAGATACAAACAAAGAAACAGTTGATAGACACACTTTACAATAATAGCTTCGTACCTACACCCTGTAATATTTTTTCTTTATAAAGTCTTTCAATTTTCGTTTTATTGTTAATCGTTCTGCAACAGAATTTGCATGAGGAAAATCACCAAATGGTTTACTGCAACCTAAAAAATCACATAAGATATCCCAGTTAAAATCTTCCGGCATATTCATTACTAGAAGTTCTTTATTATTTTTTTTGAAATACTCAATAACATCCCTGTTATGCTCTGTATATTTTTTAATGTACAGTTCTTTGTTTCCTTCAGGATCCCCCTCACCATCATAAATCCAATGGTAACTCTTTCTGTCATAGCCGCCAAAATGGTTGAGGACACTTTTGTACCAACCATCAACAGATCGTTTTGTAAGAATAAATTTTGCATCAGGATATAACTCCAACAGTTCTCTGTAGAAAATAAACCAAGGGGTATCCTCGAACATATCATATTTATCTAAAAAGGGTTTATATATGGCTTCAAATAGTTCTTCCCTGGTATGGGTTTCAGGAGTATAGTTTGTTGGGGGATTTACAAACCCGCAAACCCTGTATCCTAATACAACTAATGCCTTTGCAAGAGAAGTGGTTCCTGTTTTATGAAACCCTAAAACAAATACTTTATTCCGATTTCTAATGGTTAGCCGTCTGAACAATCCCCTGAAAAAATAGGTGGTTGGAGCCATACCATGCTGATTGTCTCTACTTAATTCAGGTAGTAGCATATAAATAATACTTTTTTCTTGTTGGAAATTTCACGCCATTTTATTCAAATAAAATTTTATTCATAATATAATTTTATTGTCAGTTGGTTCTTATACTATACGGGCTGATTGCTACATATCTTACTTAATTATATCATTGCTAAAGTATGATCCTGCTAAGATTAGATCCTTACTATTATCGTGAAGGTTAGGGTGAATGACGATAAGCTTTTGAACTCACAGAAAACTTAAGCCATCCTGAGTAATTGGGATGTCTTTTTGAGACTTTTTTAGTTTTCGAAGGTTGGTCTTTGTGGTGTTTAAAGTTGGAATCAGAGTCTCTATCCGGCATTTCGCAGGTGAACTAGGGAACGAGATTAAGTGCAGCTACTGCCCCGACGAGACACCAACGATTTTATGACAATAAGGGCAGCAGAACACACGATTAATCGACATAAAGCCGCGGCTGACTTCGATGAGTTTCTCAATTTCCTTATCACAGTGTGGACAAACAGGGGTGATGTCGGCTTGTTCGATCTTTAATTTTTTTCGTTTCTTATCCATTGGTTTCCTTAAACATTAAAAACTTATCCATGCATGCGGGGCAACACAAATACGCAACGTTCTTAATTATTCTGAACAAGTTCCACCTTGAGTATTACGGGGTCGTTGGGAACGAGATTAAGTAATTATTAACCCTATTAGTTCCTTACCATTATTGATTGAATTAATGTCTGTGATCTACTAATAAAATCTAACGTAGCATACATATTTGAAATAAAGTTGCCTATCTCTTCACTAGCATTTCTAGTAGCTTTGTTTAGTTGTCTCTGTAACTTTGGAAAATCATCCAGCACCTTTTTCATACTATTAAAAGTACTTGTGGTATTTAATATTGTTTGATGCATTGAATTTAATCTATTATCTAACAAATAGAATTCTTCCATCTCTTCCTCACTGATCTCATAATCACCTTCTAATATTTTGTAAAGACTTAATTTTATTTTTTCTAAAGATTCTTCGTACTCTTTATTTGCTATCTGTAATTTGTCTTTATATTCATTAATTGGCTTAGAAAAGTTTTTTGCAATCCTTTGTCTCCTCTTATTCGCCCCTGCACTATTATCAAACTTGGCTATTTCAAATTCTTTTTGAGTTTCATTAGTCTCATTATTCACGTCTTGTGTTGCATCTGTTATAGTATTCGCTATTTCAGCTAACTCCTGAAAACCTTCGTCTACTATTACAATATGATCCAATAGTCCAAGTTCATCATCTGAAGAAATTATTTCTATTTTCTCCCCAACACTTTCTAAGATTTCATTATTAAATTCATCGAAAGAGATATTAGGCAGTTTTGAGAAACCCAGATGTTCTATTAAAGATTGAATTAATCTCTTAGAAAATTCATCATCGTATACTTCAGTTGCTTGGAAATACGCCAAAGGTATTGGTAGATTTTCTTTAGTAATTCCCGTATGACAAATAGGAATAATCGGAATTTTTTTAATCCAAGCAGCTCCTGTTTCAAAATTAATCCAAGGTCGATTGATTGATTTCATACTGCATATAACAATTAAGCATTTGGCATCGCTAAGTGCCCCATCAATTTTTTCAAGCCACTTATCTCCAAGACCAATATCATCTGGTGCACTACTCACAAAAACATTAATACTCCCCAAAAAAGTTGATTCTAACCAGTTTTTTAGAACATCCGCCGTTTTTGCTTCCTCTGTTATATGACTTATAAAGACTGTCATTTCTACTGTTCCTTTATTAATTCAATGACTTATATACTAAATTATTCGATAAAAAAAAGCCCCGTTCAAGTTAATGAACGGGGCTTCAATTTGTTAGCAGGCTAACGAAAGTTTAGTCTTCGGCTTCAGCAGTTTCGCTTTCACCGTTTCCGCTACCGCCAAGTTCTTCAAATACTTTGGCGATATCTTCGTCTCCTTCTTCCATGTCTTTCTTCGAACCAACCACGATGTCTTCGTAGTCGCGAAGTCCGGTACCGGCAGGTACTTTATGTCCAACCACCACATTCTCTTTGAGTCCGCGGAGGAAGTCTTTCTTAGCTTCAATAGACGCTTGTGTAAGTACCTTGGTAGTTTCCTGGAAGGAAGCTGCCGACAACCAACTGTCGGTTGAAAGTGCAGCTCTTGTGATACCCAGCAGTATTGGCTTGGAAATAGCCGGTTCTGCTTCACGGGTTTCGAGCTCTTCTTTTCCGTCTTTGATCAACTGATTGTTATGATCTCTTACTTCACGTCGATCAAGGATCGCTCCTTTCTTAAGCTCGCTGCCACCTTCGTTGGTAACTACAAACTTACCGATCAATTCGTCATTGCGTTCGTTCACTTCAAAGCGATCAACTTTATCGCCTTCAAGGAACATGGTATCACCGGGATCGGTGATCTCAACTTTCTGCATCATGGTTCGAACGATCGTCTCGATATGCTTATCGTTTATCTTCACACCCTGTAGTCGGTAAACCTCCTGAATTTCATTCACGAGATATGACTGTACAGCGTAAGGGCCGAGAATATTCAGGATGTCCTGAGCCGGAATAGTACCGTCAGAAAGTGGCTGACCTGCTTTTACAAAATCATTGGACTGAACCAAGATATGCTTACTTAGCGAGATCAGATATTTCTTCTCGTCAGTTCCGTCTTTGGATTTCACAAATACTTCCTGTGAACCACGCTTACGTCCACCCATTTCAATAATACCGTCAATTTCAGTAACAACGGCAGGTTCACTTGGCGAACGTGCTTCAAACAGTTCAGTAATACGCGGCAGACCGGCGGTGATATCCTTCGATTTAGAAGCAACACGCGGAATCTTGGCGATTACCTGACCGGCTTCCACTTTATCACCGTCTTCTACCACAATGTGGGTATCAACAGGAAGTGTACTTTCGCGGACTCGGTCTTTAGTTCCTTTGATCATGATGGTTGGTACCAGCGAACGATCTTTGGAATCTGTAATTACTTTTTCACGGTGACCGGTTTGCGCATCGGTATCATCAGAAGAAGTTACTCCATC
>NZ_DASSWP010000238.1:0-7107 GCF_035704785.1 Gracilimonas sp.
AGGAAGCCTTCTTGACCCGATGTCAACCGTTTCCCATTCTTCTGACCCCAGGATGGACATATCACTTTGCATTGCTTCCAGATTGGTAAGAAGGGAATTGATCAAGGTTTCAGCAATATTTCCGGTAAAGGGAGCGTAAACAGCATCAATATCGAAATTGTAAACGGTGTCTACTTCCGGATCAAAATATTGTGCATACTGGCTGATATCATAACCATCGGATTCCAGATCTTCAACAAAATATCGAACGACAGTTCCACCCAGCCTTCTTGCTTCATCCAAAAATGCAGCGGCAGAAGGTTCTCCTAAAGATCCACGTTCAGCAATTACAGCTAAGGTATCAAATCCAAGATTTTGGATGGCATACTGAGCCATTTTCCGTCCTTGAACAGCAAAAGTAGGGTTAAGCTGAAAGGTATAATTAAGATCAAGGTTAATTTTATCTGAGTTTGCCAACGGAGTGAGCATAGGCCTCTGATACAATTCTGCATATTTGGATATTTCTACGGCAACTTCCGAGATCAATGGCCCAATTATAACATCCACATCGTGATTCCAGATCAAATCATTTGCAACGGTTGATGCATTATTGGCATCAGCCTTAGTATCAACATAGGTTAGAAATGCTTTAAGGTCTGTGTTCTCACTATTGAAATTCTCTACAGCCATCTGTATTCCAAAATAAAGATGTTGTGAGATCTCATACTCTGCAGACTCCACATCGAATTGTGGCAGTGCTACGCCAATATTATAGGCTAAGCCATCAGGTGATCGAGCATATTTGTTTGGATTATATTGCAGCCGATAAGCGGCTGAGTCAGATAGGAGGGAATCAATAGGGGCATGCCTTAAAGAATCAACTAAAATAACGGAATTCTTATATGCTGAAAACAAGGCCCTTGCAGAACCTAAGTCAACTTTACCAATCGCTGATTCCACTAAATCAAAACGAACCTCATCATAGTCAGAGGCTTTAAAAGCCTCAAACCTTTGGTTCAAAGTAAGGTAATTGATAAGATCTCTATAAAAATTAAACGCAGGCCGGGAAACTGACGGCAGGCTTGATGTTTGTTTTAACTCATGAAGTGCATCTAAAGAAGCAGCAAAATTCTTTAACTGAAAATCAGCTAATGCTTTTGTGTATTTAGCCTCCAGTATCAGTTCCTGTGCCGTACTGTCGACTTTTTCAAGATAATATTTTGCCTTTAAAAAATTATTAAGTGCAAAATGACTTTTTCCTGCAAAAAGGTGTGCTTCAGGAGAGTCGATATTATCAAAGACACGAAGAGCACGTTCATAATTTCCCTCTTCATAAAATTCAATCCCGGTATTTATAGGTTGTGCAAATACCGTTGAAGAAGCTGTTATCAATAAGAGTAATAAAGTAAATACTGGTCTTTTCATTAAGATCTTTGGGTTTGTTACTTCAATTATAACTGTGTAGAAATTAAAAAGTTCTGTAATGGAATGCTTATTTACAGATATAAATATTCTAAAAGGATAAGATCATTCTTAAATAGCTTAATCTGATCCTTTTATTTAGTTAGTTATCAGGGAGCAGGATAAAGATAATTAGATTCAAAACTAAGCGGAAAACTTATCCACCAGTACAGGAGCAAGAAGATAGTCTATACCACCCCGAAAATAAGGGAGTAAGGCAGCATCAATAAATAACGCACAGAAAATAGATCATGGTGATGTTTCCGCTTTGAGAAGAGATGCCAAAGAACTGTAAGAGTTTTTGGGTAAACCTGTTTGGGATATAACAAAGAGTAATTAAATTAACTTTATTATTCCCATTCAATGGTAGCAGGAGGTTTTGAACTTACATCATAAACCACACGATTGATACCTTTTATTTCATTGATAATACGGTTAGATATATGTGCTAAAAATTCATAGGGAAGATGCGCCCAATCAGCCGTCATACCATCCACACTTGTTACTGCTCGTAAAGCTATGGTGAATTCATAGGTACGTTCGTCGCCCATTACACCTACACTTTGTACCGGTAACAAAACAGCCAATGCTTGCCAAACTGAGTGGTATAAATTCTGTTTTTTCAGCTCTTCAATAAAGATAAAGTCAGCCTCTCTGAGCAGATCTAATCTTTCTTTAGTAGGTTCTCCTATAACCCTGATTCCTAAGCCTGGTCCGGGAAATGGGTGCCTTCCTATAAAATGCTCGGGGATACCTAAAGTTCGTCCAACTTCACGCACCTCGTCCTTGAATAACTCACGAACCGGTTCAATTAGATCCAGATTCATTTTTTCCGGAAGCCCGCCAACGTTATGATGAGACTTGATAGTGGCAGAAGGACCTTTAAATGAAACACTCTCGATCACATCAGGATATAAAGTGCCCTGTGCCAAATATTTAACATCCTTATCACTCCCAATTTCCTCATCAAATACTTCTATAAAAACTCTGCCTATGATCTTTCTCTTTTCTTCCGGATCAGAAACCCCTTTCAACTCGCTTAAAAAAGCAGAAGAGGCATCTACTCCCCGAACCGGTAAATTCAGATCCCGGGTATATAACTCCATCACTGATTCAAATTCATTTTTACGAAGTAGTCCATTATCTACAAAGATACACTGAAGCTGATCTCCAATGGCTTTGTGAAGCAGGGTAGCAACAACGGTAGAATCCACACCACCTGAAAGGCCACAGAGTACCTTATCATCACCTACTTTTTCACGAATAGAGCTTATTTGTTCTTCTATGAATGAAGTAGATGTCCAGTCACCTTTAAGTCCACAGATATCGTATGCAAAGTTTTGGAGCAGCTGTTTGCCATGATCGGTGTGCGCTACTTCAGGGTGGAATTGAACGCCGTATATGGCATTTTCTTTGTGACGAACGGCTGCCACTTCAGCATTTGCAGTATGCCCGATGATATCATAAGAAGCGGGCAGTTCGTGAATATGATCACCATGGCTCATCCATACCACGCTTTCGTTTGGAATATCCTTCAAGAGGTCTTCGGAGTTATCGATCAGGAGATTGGCACGGCCGTATTCTCGCTTCTCAGCTTTCTCTACACTGCCAGGTATTTCTGAGTGCGCAAGAAGCTGGAGGCCATAACAGACGCCCAAAATTGGAATATCCCAGTCCAGGATCTCCGATTGAAGGTAAGGGGCTTCTTTATCATTTACACTCATCGGTCCGCCGGATAACACGATGCCTCCCGGGGTTGGAGTAGTAACTTCTTCAAGATCTACATTAAAGGGATGAATTTCGCAGTACACATTCAGTTCTCTTAAACGTCGGGCGATCAATTGGGTGAATTGAGAACCATAATCAAGGATGAGTATCCATTCGGAATGTCGGCTGTGCATAGGTAAGTTTTTGGAAGTAGAACTGATAGTTTAAAAAATAAAAAAACCTGCCAGATGGAACTTTTAATCTAAGTTTCACCTGACAGGTTGAAAGTATCAAAAGCCTGATCAGGCAATTACGTCTTCGTATTCTTCGGCAGAAAGAAGGTCATCAAGCTGAGATTCATCATGAAGCTTAACTTTGACCATCCAGCCATCACCATAAGGATCTTCGTTTACCAATTCAGGATCGTCCTCAAGTTTTTCATTTATCTCTTGGATCTCTCCATCAACAGGGGCATAGAGATCTGATACGGTTTTGACTGCTTCTACGGTACCAAAAGTGTCATCTTTAGAAAACGCAGTCCCTTCAGGTTCAAGTTCAACAAATACGATGTCTCCGAGTTCGCCCTGAGCAAAATCAGTAATACCAATGGTAGCTGTGCCATCGCCATTATCTTTGATCCATTCGTGTTCGCGGGTGTATTTAAGATCTGCAGGTATGCTCATTTTCAGTTTTCCTTGGGTATATATTTAAATTCTCTTTCTAGATACTTGGTATCGAATTTTCCTTTTTTGAAGTTCTCGTCATCCATCAATTGAATGTGATAAGGAATATTCGTTTTGATGCCTTCTATGATGAACTCCTTTAACGCACGCTTCATCTTTTTGATCGCTTCTTCGCGAGTTGGGGCACTTACAATCAGCTTGGCGATCATTGAATCGTAATGCGGAGGAATTCGGTAACCTGAATAGGCGTGAGTATCTAAGCGTACACCATGACCGCCCGGCGGGTGGAACACGGTGATCTCACCTGCTGATGGACGGAAATTATGCTCCGGGTCTTCGGCATTAATACGACATTCAATGGCGTGATTAATAAACTCAAGAGGATATTCTTCGATCTTTTCACCGGCTGCGACTCTGATCTGCTGCTCGATAAGATCGATTCCAGTCACTTCTTCAGTTACAGGATGCTCTACCTGAATGCGAGTATTCATTTCCATGAAATAGAAGTTGTGGTCATCATCCACTAAAAATTCTACCGTTCCGGCTCCTTCATAGTTCACCGCTTTAGCAGCATTCACAGCTGCATCTCCCATTTTTTTACGAAGTTCTTTGGTCATAAGGGGAGAAGGGGATTCTTCAAGTACTTTCTGATGGCGGCGCTGCAGCGAGCAATCTCTTTCCCCATAATGAACTGCTGTACCGTGCTGGTCCGCCATGATCTGTATCTCGACATGGTGAGGATTCAATACAAAGCGTTCAATATAAACAGCCGGATTATTAAAAGAAGTTTCCGCTTCCTGGCGGCACATCTTATAATTCTTTTCTAATTCATCCGCTTCCATAACCATGCGCATACCACGTCCACCGCCACCTGCTGAGGCTTTGATGATTACCGGGTAACCAATATCATCACAAACTTTTTTAGCATCCTCATAGCTTTCAACGACGCCATCACTTCCCGGTACAACCGGTACTTTATTGGCGATCATAGTTGCTTTAGCCACAGCCTTGTCACCCATTTTATTAATGGCGTGAGGGGAGGGGCCGATGAATTTGATATTATGTTCGCCACAAATGCGAGAAAATTCAGCGTTCTCCGCAAGAAAACCATATCCCGGGTGAATAGCTTCGGCGTCCGTGATCTCAGCTGCTGCCAGGATACTTTGTATTTTAAGGTAACTTTCTTTGCTGGAAGGAGGACCAATACAAACGGCTTCATCAGCAAATTTTACATGCAGGCTGTCAGCATCAGCGGTAGAGTATACAGCTACCGTTTTGATGTCCATTTCCTGACATGTACGAATGATACGTAATGCAATTTCACCTCTGTTGGCGATCAGAATTTTTTTAAACATGAAAACCGCTTAGTCTTTTTTTATAATGAAAAGTGGTTGTTCGAATTCAACAGGCTGTGCATCATTAACTAAAATCTTCTGCACAGTTCCACTGAATTCAGCTTCAATTTCGTTCATGATCTTCATCGCCTCAACAATACAGAGGGTATCGCCCTTAGATACTTTGGCTCCAACTTTAATAAAGGGGTCTGAGTCAGGAGATGGTGATTCGTAGTAAGTTCCCACAATTGGAGACGTTACGGTTTCGCCATCAGGCTGATCTTCTTTTGAACTTTCAGCACTTTCACCTGACGGTGCTGCTTGTTGTGGCTGGGCCGGAGCTGCCGGTTGTGCCACGGGCTGAGGAGCTGCAGGCTGTGAATAACTCACCTGCTGAACTTCACCTTGTTTTTTTACTTTAATTTTGAAGTCACCTTCTTCAAGTGAAACTTCATTGACATCACTTTCTGATATCAATTCTAAAATATTTTTTATGAGTTTTAAATCCATGATTACTTTTATTTAGCTCGTTCTATATATTCTCCGGTTCGAGTGTCAACCCGAACCTTTTCACCTTCATTTATGAAGAGGGGAACCTGAATGGTAGCCCCTGATTCTAAGGTAGCAGGTTTACTTCCACCTTGTGCAGTATCCCCTCTTAACCCGGGATCTGTTTGTTCAATTACTGCTTCAATGTGATCTTTTGGTTCTGCATAAAGAATAGATTCTTCATCCGCATTTACCATTACATTACAATTTTGGCCCTCCACAAAGTATCCTTTGCGTTCAACCTGACTGGCATTTACGGGAACCTGTTCGTAGGTCTCGTTATGCATCAGGTAAAAAAGTTCACCATCATTATAGAGGTATTGATATTCGTGCTGTTCAATTCTAACAGATTCAGCATTTTCACCTGATCTCCAGGTTTTATCAATGTTTTTTCCATTTAAGATGCCTTTAAGTTTTGTTCGTACAAAAGCAGGGCCCTTTCCCGGTTTAACATGTTGGAATTCAGTAATAGAGTAGAATTCTCCGTCCAGATCCAGAACCATACCATTTCTAAAATCTGATGTTGATATTTTGGACATTCTTTATTTTTTCCTCTGATAAATTTCGATCAAAAATACTACCTACCTGTTTGGATAACAAACTCGTTTAGATGAAATTACTAATCAAGTTATAAAGTATAGCTGCAGGGCAAATATACTTTATAAAAATTGGCCATATTTTCGAGAAAAGTGTCTGCTTAATACCCGCAAATCCATATTCCATCTCATTGATTGCATTTTCCGTTTTCCAGAAATATCCGACAAATAAGCAGATTAGGAAACCGCCTAAAGGAAGTCCAATACTGCTGAACAAGTAATCAAACCAACCGATCAGGACAGGGGAGAAAGCAACTATGATTGAAATAACTAAAATTCCACTTCCAACTGCCCAGGCTGCTTTTTTGCGTTTTACTTCAAATTCATCAATTACAAAACTAACGGGCACCTCAAGTAAAGAAATAGTAGAAGTTAGGGCCGCAATACTGAGCAGCAGGAAAAAAGTTACCCCTAATATCATTCCTACAGCTCCTCCAATAGTGTGGAATAAGGCTGGGAGTATCTGAAATACAAGGTCGGTACTGGAAGCAAGTGAACCGCCGACATTGATGTTGATTCCCTGACTTTGAGCAAGATACATTGCAGGAACTATCAATAAACCGGCAAGGAAAGCAATTCCAACATCTGCTAAGGTTACAAAAGCAGCAGCTTGAGGTATATTCTCTTTCTTATTCAAATATGAACCGTATGTTATTAAAGCTCCCATACCAAGTGATAGGGAAAAGAAGGCTTGCCCCATTGCAGAAAAGATCAAATTAGCATTAATTTTACTAAAATCGGGAAGTAGGTAAGCACTAACTCCTTCAGAGCTACCGGGCTGTAATAAAACGTATATGA
>NZ_DASSWP010000044.1:0-3917 GCF_035704785.1 Gracilimonas sp.
CTGGCCAGGTTTTATCATCAAAGGTTCCAGAAGCTCAGCATCCAACTGCTGCATGGTCTTTAGTTCTTCATTGAGAAAATCCATGTACTCAAGCTTCAAACTTTCTTCACGAATAAAGGTTATGATAAGTGAGTATGCTACTTGTCCTGCATATGAAATTCTGTTCTGAAGTTGCGAATTAAGCTTCCCTACATCTTGTTGACGTGCATAGAAGTAGAACTTCAGTGCTTTTTCGAACAAAATTTTGTCTCGATCATTCAATATCTTTGTAATGGTATCCATAGACTGAAGTTAAAGCCATTAATCATTAAAAGTCAGGAGCATTATGTCTGCTATATCATCAACCATGCTGGAAATAGGAACTAAAGCCCCGGATTTCACTTTGCCGAGTGTGAGCGGTGGAAATCTCTCACTCAGCTATGCTGATCAAAGCAAAGGATTTGTAGTGATGTTTATTTGCAATCATTGTCCCTATGTACTGCATATCGAAGATGAGCTTGTAAAAGTGGCCAATGAATATATTGCAAAAGGCATCGGGTTCATTGCTATAAGCTCGAACGATATAAAAAAATATCCACAAGACAGTCCTGAGAAAATGGCTCAAAAAGGTTATCCTTTTCCATATTTATATGATGAGGATCAGGAAGTTGCGAAAGCATATAAAGCAGCCTGCACCCCGGATCTGTTTGTGTTTGATGAGAATAGAAAGTTGATTTACAGAGGGCAGTTCGATGATAGCCGTCCAAAGAATGATGAACCGGTAACAGGACGTGATCTGAGGAAGGCATTAGATGCTGTATTAGCAGGAAAAACGATCCCTGAAGATGAACAAACCCCAAGTATTGGCTGTAACATTAAATGGAAACCCGGCAACGAACCGGATTATTTTGGATGAATAAATGAAAACAGAAAAATTGCAAAAACTCAGAGAAGATTATTCCAAAAACTCTTTGGATGAAGCTGATGTAGAGAAAGATCCCATCAAACAATTTGAACAATGGATGGAAGAAGCTTTAAAATCCGAAATTCCTGAACCCAATGCGATGACGTTGGCTACGGTAGATCACAAACAAAAGCCTCACGCAAGAGTAGTGTTGTTAAAAGGAATTGAGGATGGGAGTTTTATTTTTTATACGAACTTTGGCAGCGATAAAGGGGCAGAACTTCAGCAAAACCCAAATGCTGCCTTGTGTTTTCTGTGGCAGGAACTGGAGCGACAGGTGAGGATAGAAGGTGAAGCCGAAAAATTACCGGAAGAAGAAAGTGAGGCTTATTTTAAATTGCGACCATATAAGAGTCAGTTGGGTGCATTAGCATCAAACCAAAGTATGGAGGTGCCAAGCCGGGAATTTCTTGAGGAACGCTTTGCAGACCTGGAGAAAAAGTATAAAGAAGGTGAAGTGCCAAAACCTGAAAAATGGGGCGGGTATAAAGTGATTCCCGAAGCCATTGAGTTTTGGCAGGGGCGACGAAGCCGTCTGCATGACCGAATCAAATATGTGTTCGAAAATGGAAACTGGATCATAAAAAGACTTTCGCCTTAAGTAATGCCTAAGATCAAAGAAAAGCGGATGGAAGAGCTGCCAAAGCTCGATAATACGCTGGTGTATACTGATTTTGACGATGATAATCCGCCGCCAAAAGGAAAGTGGAATTCCAAAGTTTTTGAGAAAGATCAGCCCATAGTTTTAGAATTAGCATGTGGAAAGGGAGAGTATTCTGTTGGACTTGCAAAGCTTGAACCGAAAAAGAATTATGTGGGAATTGATATCAAGGGAAACCGGATATGGGTTGGTGCCACAGAAGCTTTGGAGAAAGGATTCGATAATGTCCGCTATTTGAGATGTTTTATTGATCACCTGGATCAATTCTTTGGAAAAGATGAGATTGATGAAGCCTGGATCGTTTTTTCAGATCCTTATCTTAAAAAAGAGAGAAAGCGGCTAACGGCCCCAAAATTTTTAAAGACCTACCGAAAGGTGATGAAGCCGGAGGCGATCATTCACGTGAAAACAGACAGTGATGTGCTCTACGAATACACTAAAGAGATCATTGAACAAGAGGGACTGGAACTGCTGGATGATGAACCCGATGTGCACAAAAATCGCCCGGATGATCCTAAACTTTCCATCATAACCTATTACGAAGAGATGCATCTGGAGAAAGGCAAGGCGATCAAATCTTTATCTTTCCGGTTGGGTACATAACTCCGATCCTATCTAAAAATACGTTGCTTGATTTTCATTGTGGAATGGTTAAATTGAAGTAGTTAACACCGTTAACCAAAAGTAGTAATGAACCAAGAAAACCCACTAAGAGACCAAATTCTGGATATTAGCCGTCACATGTTGTTTGAGGATGGATATACATCTTTATCCATGCGAAAGATCGCAAAACAGGCCAATGTTTCAGCAACGAGTATTTATTTGTATTTCGAGAACAAAGATCATCTTTTGCACACATTGATCGAAGAATCGGTGGAGGATCTGAGTCGATTTATTGAATCAAAGGCCCTCCCGGTCACAGACAATATCGAACGGTTCAAGAAGATCATTGAAAGCTATGTTGATTTTGGACTTCAGTATCCGGAGAAATACGAGATCATTTATAAAGTTCGGCCGGAAGCAATGGCTCGGTATCCAAAAGAAAAATTCAGAAAAGCTCGCCGGGCCTATGAGTTATTGGTCAAAACAATTGAAGAAAGTGTTTCAAATGGAGTAATGGAAGTGGAAAAACCGCTGGTTGCAGCCTATTCAATTTGGGCACAACTGCACGGTGTGGTTACGGTTGTTCTTAATAAAAGGCTGGATAGCCGGATCGATCAAAAACAATTTATTGAGGATTCGATTGACCTTGTGGTTCAGGGATTCTTGGTTCGTACAACAGTATCATAAAGAGGAGACATCATGGAAGCAATTATGGAATTATTAGGATTTTTCAGTGAAGTGCCGCTTTGGGCCTCGATAGGTTCAGCGGTGTTATTAATGTTAATTTTAGGATATACCGGTGCCCCGCTTTGGCTTTGGGCCATTGCCGGATATGCAGGGTTGGTGGGATTAAACGCTCCCGCCTGGCTGTTTATCACCTATACCGTTTTGGTAGTGATCTTTAATATCAAGCCGGTTAGGAGAGTGGTGTTGAGCGGACCGATCATGAAGATGCTGGATGCCATGAATTTCCTTCCCAAGATCTCAGAAACTGAGCAAACGGCAATTGAAGCCGGGAATGTGTGGGTTGAAGGTGAACTGTTTTCAGGAAAGCCAAACATGAAGCGTATTCTGGAGGAACCCTATCCTGAACTTACCGATGAAGAACAGGCTTATCTGGATGGACCGGTTGAGAAACTGTGTGAAATGGTTACCGATTGGGATGTAATGGTTCGCAAAGGATTCACAGATGAAGTTTGGGAATTCATGCGTAAAGAAAAATTCTTTGGGTTGATCGTACCAAAGAAATTTGGTGGACTTGAATTCTCAGCTACAGCCCATAGTGCCATTGTTGCCAAACTGGCTTCAAGATGCGGGCCTTTAGCTACCACGGTTATGGTGCCAAATTCATTAGGCCCTGCCGAGTTGTTGCTTCATTACGGAACAGATGAGCAGAAAGATCATTATTTGCCTCGTCTGGCCTCCGGAAAAGAAATGCCGTGCTTTGGGTTGACTGAAGCCAATGCAGGTTCTGATGCGGGAAGTATGCGTTCTGAGGGCGTGGTATTCAAAGGAGATGATGGCAAGTTGTATCTCCGAATGAATTTTGAGAAGAGATACATCACTTTAGCAGCCATTTCAACAGTGATCGGTTTAGCGTTTAACCTCAAAGATCCGGATCATTTGATCGGAGAGGATGAAAATCGTGGAATTACTTGTGCGCTTATTCCATCTGATACTGAAGGTGTTGTGCTTGGTCGTCGCCATGAT
>NZ_DASSWP010000032.1:0-14345 GCF_035704785.1 Gracilimonas sp.
CAGGAAAAGCCAAGCGCTACTATGGTTTCAGAACCTCGCAAAAAAGCACCTATCTATAAATTAACAGGATGATATGGCATCACCGGTACATTTCACTAGTTATCAAATCCTTAAACTCAATTATCACTTTGAGCCTGTTGATGCAGAAGCATCCATTGACGGCAAAGTGCTAAACCCTGAGATGAATATCAGGGTTAATCCGGATAATGAAAATGAGTTTGCTGTAATTCTTGAATCCAGAATAGTTCCTAGTACAGATTCTGAGAAAGAAAAAAATCATTCTATAGAATTAGAAGTCAAGCTGGTTGGCTATTTTGAATTGGAAGAAGGTTTGGAAGATGAGGAGAAAGCACTCCATATCGAAATTAGTGCTCCAAGTATGCTTTACGGAGTTATAAGAACTTGGGTATCTCAAATTTCCGCCCATTCCGGTTTTACTCCCATTATGTTGCCTTCAGTTCAATTTGCTGAGTTTGGAAATAGCACTGAGGATTTAGAAGGAGATAATTCAACCTCTTGAAGCTTGTTGTTTATAATTTTTTTCTGACAATAAACCCAGAAAATCTAAGCGTAAGCTTTTAATTTTTTAAAAGCACCTTTCGCTTTTTTTGTTTTTGTTTTGTGCATTATTTTAGACGAGATTTCAACAATAAAACTTTGAACTAGTCAGGCCCAAATGAAATCCGTAATCACCCTACTGTTTTTTTCTTTTGTAATCATAAGCTGCAACACATCACCGGCTCATAAAGCAGCGCAAAGTATTAATAAAGACTCCCTGCTTCGTCATATTGAAACGCTATCCTCCGATGAGTTCATGGGCCGGGCCACAGGAACTGAAGGGGAGCAAATGTCGGTAGATTACCTGGTTGCAGAATTTAAAGCCATGGGAGCAGAGCCTGCTGCCGGAGATGGAAGTTACGTTCAGGAATTTCCGCTTTTGGGCCAAACAACTTCTGATGCTGAAATGACTGTTTCAACCAATGGTCGCACGCCCTTTGCTTTAGAATATTATAACGAATTCATGGCATGGCCCTCGAACCAGGCAGAACAGGTAGATGTTCAAAATGCTGAATTGGTTTATGTAGGCTATGGAATTCAGGCACCCGAAGAAAATTGGGATGATTTTAAAGATGTAGATGTAGAAGGGAAGATCATCGTATTCAAAAATAATGACCCTGAATTTGACCCCGAACTTTTTGCAGGAAAAACCCGCCTATATTACGGCCGGTACGACTACAAATATAAGAAGGCCAAAGAGTTAGGAGCTGTTGGCGCCATTATCATTCACACTGATGAGACGGCAGGATATGGCTGGAATGTAGTGGCTAACAGCTGGAGCCGGGAACGCTTTTATTTGAAGGGCAATGGAAACGCCTCTGCCTCACAAACAGAATTCAATGGATGGTTAACACTTCAAGCCAGCAGGTTACTTTTTGAAGAAGCCGGCCTGAATTTAGATCAACTTCTTGAAGCTGCCGATAGCCCAGATTTTGAGCCTGTTGAACTTAATGGCGTTCGCATGAATGTTAGCATGGATGCTGATTACCGGGAAATAGAAGCACAAAATGTTATTGCAGAGATCAAGGGTAATGACGAGGAATTAAATGATGAATATTTATTACTTACCGCACACTTTGATCATCTGGGAATTACCTCACCTGTAGAAGGCGATTCCATTAATAATGGTGCCTCTGATAATGCTGCAGGTGTAAGTGCTTTGATCGAAATGATGGAAGCTTATAAAGATATTCAGCCTGTGCTAAAAAGAAGTGTTCTTGCAGTAGTTGTCAGCGCTGAAGAAGTCGGGTTATTAGGTTCCCAATATTGGGCAGAAAACCCAACTGTTGATCCCGGCAAAGTAACCGCAAATATCAACCTTGATGGAATGAATGTGTACGGGGAAACAAGTGATGTTGTGGTCGTGGGTTATGGCCGTACTACGCTTAGCGACTTGCTGGAGGAAGAGGCTGAAAAACAAGGCCGTACTGTAAAACCTGATCCCTACCCCGAACGAGGATATTTTTATCGATCCGACCATTTTAACATGGCAAAAGTTGGGATTCCTGCCATATTCCCCAATCCCGGAACTGAATATATTGGGAAAGATGAAAATTTTCTCGCGCTACGGGATAGTGTGGCTGATGCAAATTACCATGCCGTAAGCGATGAGATCAACGAATTCTGGGATCTGACCGGAGCTGAGATGGATACACGTTTGTTTTTCTTAACCGGCTTTCGCGCCCTTAACGCCGAAGAACTGCAATCCTGGAAATCAGGAGATGAATTTGAAGCTACCCGCTTACGGATGTTGGAAAGGGTTGAGCAATAGCTGACCCGGGACTCATCACTTGTTAGTTTTTGCCAATCTGTCTTAAACATCATTAACATAAACTATTCCTTTACTTTAATATCATATATTAAAGCAGAAAAGAGTATTTCATCCGTTATAGGGCAATGTTTAGGTAACAGGAGATCAAGATGAGTAGAGAGATTAAAAGTGATAACACAAAACAAAAAAAAGCAGAAGAAGATCTGCAGTACAGCGATGGCATGATCTCAAAGCTCTCGGAGCAGGTACCGGGATTCTTTTATTTATATCATTTTATTTCTGAAGGCAAAAGCTATTGCCCTTTTGCCAGCCAGGGGATCAGGGATGTTTGTGAACTTAGTCCCGAAGATGTTGCGGAAACTATTGACCCGATCATAGACAGAATACATAAAGACGATGTAGAGCGGGTAAAAAGATCCATTGCAAAAACATTGAAAACTCTTGAGACCTGGAAAACTGACTTCAGGGTTATCTTGCCAGATAAAGGATTGCGCTGGCTCAGAGGTAAGGCGAGAGCTGAGAAACAGCCTGACGGCTCAGTGATGGGATATGGCTATATAACAGACATTACACAGGAAAAAGAAATATACAGGATTAATGTTCGGCTGAAGCGTCAATTTCAGGCTATATTTGATTCGGTTCCTAACCTTATTTTCGTGAAAGACCTCGAGGGTAAATACCTGATGGCTAACAACGCTGTTGCCGAGTTTTTTGGGTATACACCGGAAAATATGATAGGTAAAAAAGACACTGATTTTGATATTTCAGAAGAAAAAGCAAAAAGATTTTTAGAGGCTGACAAAAAAGTCATAGAAAGCAACGAACCTTTATTTATTCCTGAAGATAAAACCCTGCGTCCGGATGGCTCCGAGGTTTGGCACCAAACCATTAAAGTTCCTTTTCAGCATACTGATTCAAATAACCCGGCCATACTCTCCATTGTAACCGATATAACTCTGCGGAAGAATAAGGAGTCTCAACTTAACAACTCGCTCGACATCATAGGGGAGCAGAATAAGCGATTAATGAATTTCGCTCATATTGTTTCACATAACCTTCGAAATCACGCCGGCAGTATTTCTATGGTATTGGAGGTGTTTACACTGGAAGAATCAGAGGAGAAAAAGGGTGTATTGCTTCAAGAATTACAAAAAGCAGCCAAACGACTTAATGAAACTATTAGTGATTTAAATGAAATAATTGACGAGCAGTATAAAACAATCCATGATGCAAAAGAGGTGAACCTAAATGAGTTTATCATCAGGACAAAGCAGATACTGACTTCGGATATCAAAACTCATAATGCAATATTTAAAGAAAAAATCCCGGAAACCTTACGCTTCAAATACAACCCCGCCTATCTTGAGAGTATTTTACTGAACCTGTTGTCTAATGCCATAAAATATCGGCATCCCGATCGTGATCCTGTTATTAAAGTTCATGCATATGAAAAACGGGATAAAGTCCATTTGGACATCACAGATAATGGGCTTGGAATTGATCTCAAAAAACATGGAGACAAACTTTTTGGGATGTATAGAACCTTCCATCAGAATGAAAATTCAAAAGGTATTGGCCTATTCATTACTAAAAACCAGATAGAAAGCATGGGCGGGTCCATTGAGGTAGAAAGTGAGCCCGACATAGGCACCACATTCAAATTAGTGTTGAACTGATTTTGAATCAAAAGTAGTAGTGGGCACCTTTCTTGCATCTGCAGGACTTAAACAGTCACATATATACAGTGAACATTATAACCCCAAAATGAGTTTTAGTTACTACAATCAAAGAAATTGTACGTATGAAAATTGAAATTTGGTCGGACATTGCCTGTCCGTTTTGTTACATAGGGAAACGGCATCTGGAAAAAGCTCTTCAACAACTTCCTGAAATAGATGCTGAAATTACATGGAAGAGCTTTGAATTAGATCCCAATGCTCCTGTCAATTCAGAACTCGATATTTATGACACGCTCGCAAAAAAATATGGTCGGGATCGCAGGTGGGCAGAACAAATGAATGCCAACATGGTGAATATGGCCTCAAAGGCAGGGCTCAGTTTTGATATGGAAAGCGTGAAACCAACCAATACCTTCAATGCCCATCAGCTTATTCATTTGGCCAAAGAAGAAGGCAAGCAAGATGAAATGAAGGAAGCTTTGCTTTCAGCCTATTTTAGTGAGGGCAAACATGTGGGTAAGCTCGAAACACTATCTGAAATTGCCGGAGAAGTCGGGATTGAACAACAAAAGGCAAGAAATATTCTGGAAAATAATTCCTATTCCAATAAAGTCGTCAAAGATGTGGAAGAAGCACATAGCCTGGGAGTACAAGGCGTTCCTTTCTTTTATATAAATGAGAAGTACGGACTTTCGGGGGCTCAGCCTGTTGAAGTTTTTGTAGAAGTACTTACAGAAATTACACAAAAAAATTCAGCTAAATAATTTGGTTCCTTTTTTTAACTCGTTGCCTTATAAATGATTATGGAATACTTTATGTTTAACAAATCACACCGTTAGACAGAGGTTATCAATTTGCAAATTTTAATCTTCGTTGTTTGTTCAAATTGAGTTTTTAGAATAGATTTAAAACCGCAATTGAAAATAAACCCTTTATTTTATTATGAGACATTTAGTATTAGCTATTTTACTGAGTTCATTTATGATGGCGTGTGGGCCTACAGATACCACTGATGAAGGCGCATTTGTAACTATGCTGGGGAACGATACACTGGCCGTTGAGCAATTTGTAAAAACAGATTCAGCCATAACTTCACGGGTTATTTTAAGAAGCCCCGAAGTTCAGATTTCTACCTACATTTTACATTTTGATGAACAAGGTGGAGTAGAAAGCATGGTTCAAACTGCACATTCACCGGTTAATGGATTTAGCGAAGATGGTGTAACAGTCCGAAGCATTATGAAAGAAGGAGACAGCCTGGGAGTTAGAATTCTCAGAGATGAAGAGTACATTACATACCGTGCCCCTTTTGAAGATAGAGTACTTCCATTTATCGATATGGTGCACTGGCCTTACGAATTGGCTTTTAATAAAGCAGCTGAGGCAGATCAAGATACTATCATTCAGCCATTTCTTTCCGGAAATCGCATTTTAGATTTTACTATCGCTCAGATCGATGAAGATTCAATGACCATACGTCACCCGTTTCGGGGGGTAATGGGAGTTCAGGTTGATAGTGACGGCGATATTGAGCATCTCGATGCCAGTCTTACTACTCGAAAACTTAAAGTTTACCGAACCGATGCTTTAGATATGGACGCGCTTGCTAACAGATTTGGTAACCGGCCTGTTGGAGAACTTTCGGGTGCCGTAAGTGCTAAATTCTCAATTAATGGAACTGATTTCACGGTTGAATTTGGTTCACCCCAAAAACGCGGGCGTGAGTTATTTGGCGGAATTGTGCCTTACGGTGAAGTTTGGAGAACCGGCGCAAACCGTGCCACTCATTTCTCAACATCCAGCGATCTGCGCTTCGGTGACCTTGAAGTACCAGCCGGAGAATACACCTTATTTTCTATCCCTGAAGCAGATGGCGGCACGCTTATCATCAACAACGAAACCGGACAGAACGGTAATTCTTATGATGAATCCCAAGATTTGGGGCGTGTACTAATGGAAGTTTCAACCAAGGATGAAGTAACTGAAGTATTTACCATCACCGTTGATGAAACCGATGAAGGCGGTCGAATTAATTTGATCTGGGGAGATACGATCTATTCCTCTGATTTCGTGATCGAATAATTTTCACTGATCTTATTTCATTTCAGTAACCAACCAGTAGGGGTGTATTGCATACGCCCCTACTGGTTTTTTTGTTTCTTCCAATCCCTGTAATTCATTATGATCGAAAGTAACAAAGCACCAACTCCCAAAACTGCCACTAAGATATCTACCGTAAAAGGGTTCCATGAAAATCCGAAAACCTGATCCAGATAATATTTTAAATAAGAAGCGGGGAGTCCCGTTTCACCGAGTGCTCGTTTAACCTGCCAGTGCCAGTCGGTGAAGGGACAATAACCCAACCCGTAAATAACACCTAATCCCACCCATGAAAAAATGGTAGCAGAGATCACATAGAGATGGAGGCGCCGGGTTTTTTTCCAGATCCACCCGGTGAGATTGAATACGATAAGCGAAAAATGAAATACCACAAAAAAGTAATCTAAAAAAAGTAGCGTGGTTTCATTATCCATGACAGATGCCGAAGCTTATTTCTTTTTATTCATAAATGAATCAACCCGATTTATGTGCTGCTCATCTACCCAAAGTTGGGAGAAAGGCTCAACTTCCGCATCCAATGCTTCTTCTCGGTGAGGTGAAAAGCGCATTGCTCCGGTTTTTAATATTTGAATGAACTTCCGGTCATTTTTAGTCAGCTTCTTTGCCCATGCAAGAGTTTCTGCTTCCGGGGACTTTACTTCTAAAATATGTTCTATAAGACCGTGTACTAACACATCATTTACAGAAGTCACTTCCGACTTTCCCAACCATTCCAAAGCCTTTGCCCGTCCAACTTTTTCAACAAGACGAGTTAACCCGCCCCAACCGGGCACCAGGTAAAAACGGCCCTGGGTAAAACCGAATTTTGCATTGGGAACAGAAACCCGAAAATCGAAGGCCAGCATTAATTCGATTCCCCCACCGTATGCATCTCCGTTAATCTGAGCGATAGTCCAACAGGGAAGTTGCTCAATTCTGCTTAAAAGCCGCTGCATGCGCTTTGCTTTATCTACGGCCTTTTCTTTGGATTTTATGGTGTGAAATTTCTTCAGGTCACCGCCTGAAATAAAGAACTTATCTCCGGCACCGCTTAGAATCAGCACCCGAATACTTTCGTCATTTTCTACTTCCTCCACCAGATCTTCCAGCTGCTCCATCACATCGAAATCCACTGCATTGAGAGCTTTCGGGCGGTTTATTTTAACCCACAAAATATGATCTGATACGTGCTCTTTTAATAAAACCATTGCTGCTTTTTTCTTTTCAAAATAGATAAAATGCAGCACTTCCGTATTGTGAAAAGATGAAGCCAGTTAGTTAAAGCTTGAACGGCTCTTTCGACAATTTTTCCAGCCAATTCAGGTATTCCTCATTTCCTTCATCTTCCGTTATGGTCAATGAAATTATACAAGGCACTTCATAGCTGTGCATGTCTTTTATAAGCCGGGTTACTTTTTGGACTCTTGAATAATGTGTTTTTACAAGAAGCACACATTCCTCATCTTCCTGAATCTCGCCATCCCACATGTATATAGATTGCATGCCATCTAATATATTGACACATGCGGCCAGTTTTTTCTCAACCAAGGCACGACCTATTTTTTGGGCTTCTTTTTTATCGGAAGTGGTAACGTAAAGGAGGCGAAGGTTTTTATACATGGTTTGTCAATATTCATCATTTAAAGATTCAATTTCCAATCAATTTTGGTCTCTTTTTGAGTATTAGTATTAAGATCTGCTTAAGCAGCAGTTTCTGTCTCAATTTGGTTGAATTCAGAAGTTTAAAACCTTATCTTTGCAAGCTCTGAATTTTGCGAGAGTGGCGGAATTGGTAGACGCGCTAGATTTAGGATCTAGTATTTTAACCGATGTGGGGGTTCGAGTCCCCCCTCTCGTACTTCCTTCCTAATAAAAATTGAAATCCTGTTCATTTATTGAATTCACATAATTAAAGCGGAGAACACGTGGATATTTCTGTAGAAGAGCTCACATCTGTAGACAAAGAAGTAACCTTGAAGGCTAAAAGAGAAGATCTTCAAGAGGACTTCGACAAAGCTTACAAAAAATATAAAAGCCAAATTCAGCTTCCGGGATTTCGTCCTGGTAAAGTACCCATGGGTCTTGTGAAGAAGCGATTTGGCAAAGAGATAGAACAAGAAGAGATCAGCAGCATCGTTCAAAAGGTATTCGAGAAAGAAGTAGTGCCTGAATATGAGCCGGTTGGCGAAACTGAGATGCTCGAGTTCAACTGGGAAAACGACGAGCTGGAAGTGAAATTCAAGATCGGTTCCAAGCCTGAAGTTGAAATTTCAGACCTGTCTAAGATCAAAGTGAACAAAATGGTTCACGATGTAACTGATGAAGAGGTTGAGGAAGAGATCGAGCGCACCCTTGAGCGAGAAGGAAACTGGGAAGTTGTAGATGAGCCTGCTTCAAAAGAAACTCAGGTTATTGTAGATGTTGTTTCCAAAAACCATGGTGATGAGGATAAAGATCAAAAGATCGATCTTCGCAAAGATGATGCTGATGATTTTCTGAAAGCCCTGAAAGGCAAAAAAGCAGGGGATGTTGTTGAAATGACCATCCCGCACGGCGATCACGAAGATGAACTTGAGATCACTCTGAAAAAAGTGCAAAAACTTCATGCAGCTGAGCTGAACGAAGAAATCATCAAAGACCAAAGTAACGGAGAGGCCTCGAACAAAGATGAGTTCAAAAGCTATATCAAAAGCCGTATGCAGGAGTATTACGACCAAACGGCTGAAGACTTGTTCAAGAATGATGTTGCAGATGCCCTTGTTGAAGCTCATGACTTTGAAGTACCGGAAACTTTTGTTGCCCAGATTCAGGGTTCTTATGTTGACCAACTGAAACAACAACAGGGCGGTGAATTACCTGATCATTTTGATCCTGAGGAGTATAAAGCACGAATGAAAGACCGTGCTGTTCGTGAAGCCAAGTGGTCATTCATTAGCCAAAAGCTGCAGGAAACGTTTGAAGAGATCGAGATCAAACCAGAAGATATTGACGAACATTTAGGAATGGAAGCCGCAAGATATGGCGTTGCTCCTGACCAATTGAAACAATATTATGCACAACAGCCTCAAATGCTTGAGCAGCTCCGCAGCAGCATTCGCGAGAACAAAGTATTTGATATCCTTCAGGACAAAGTTGCCATCAAAGAACTTGGCAAAGATAAATACCGCGAATTGCAGGATAAGAAAGACAAAAAGAACAAATAACCGATTATTCAGGATACCATGATTACTAAGCAACCTCTTTTTGAAGATCCAAATTTAGACAGCGTTCAACCCATTCAGAGCAATCTGGTTCCGATGGTTGTAGAAACAACCAGTCGCGGGGAACGCGCTTATGATATCTATTCCCGGCTCCTTAAAGACCGGATCATCATCCTTGGGTCTGCTGTAAATGATGCTGTTGCAAGCTCCATCATGGCACAGCTTTTATTTTTAGAATCTGAAGATCCTGAAAAAGACATTCAGTTTTACATCAACAGTCCCGGCGGAGTTGTTTCTGCCGGATTGGCGATCTATGATACCATGCAACACATTAAATGTGATGTTGCAACAACCTGCATGGGAATGGCCGCGAGTATGGGTGCTGTATTATTAACTGCAGGCACAAAGGGCAAAAGAAGCTGCCTTCCTCACTCTCGCGTCATGATCCACCAACCACTTGGAGGCACACAGGGGCAGGCCAGTGATATAGAGATCGAAGCTCGTGAGATCATTCGGGTTAAAAAAGAATTGAGCCAGATCTTAGCTGATCACAGTGATAATACAGTTGAGCAGATCATGGAAGATTCTGACCGTAACAAATGGCTTACTGCTAATGAAGCCAAGGATTACGGTTTGGTAGATAATGTGATACTCAAGAACAATAAGAAGAAAGATTCAAAATAACCGGCATTTTCATTAAATTAAGCTTGTTATGAGCGATAAAGATAAAAACAGCGATATTGTACACTGTTCATTTTGCAGTCGCTCCAGTCTGGAAGTGAACAGCATGGTGGCCGGTCCCGGCGTTTATATTTGTGACCGGTGTGTTGAAGATGCTTCAAGCATTATTGAAAGTGATCTTGCCTCACTTGCTCGTCGTCGGGAAAAAACTTACAAACCGATGCTCAAGCCGGTTGAGATCAAAACCAAGCTGGATGATTATGTGATTGGGCAGGAAATGGCAAAAAAGACCTTGTCTGTAGCCGTTTATAATCACTATAAGCGTATTTCTGCAGAATCAGCTGAGATCGACGATACTCAGATCGAGAAATCGAATATCATGCTATTAGGGCCTACCGGTAGCGGCAAAACTCTTCTAGCCCGCACTCTTGCCCGAATCATCGATGTACCTTTCACTATTGCCGATGCAACTGTGTTGACAGAAGCAGGTTATGTGGGCGAAGATGTTGAAAGTATTTTAAGTAATCTGTTGCAATCCGCTGATTATGATGTTGAGCGTGCAAAACGAGGCATCGTATACATTGATGAGGTGGATAAAGTAGCACGCAAAAGTGACAACCCTTCTATTACCCGTGATGTAAGTGGAGAAGGCGTGCAACAGGCACTCTTGAAGATACTGGAAGGAACAGTCGCTAATATTCCGCCTAAAGGAGGAAGAAAGCATCCCGAGCAAAGCTTTATTCAATTAGATACATCCAATATCCTTTTTATTTGCGGTGGAGCATTCTCAGGGCTTGAGCAGATCATTTCCAAACGACTTTCCACAAGTGTAATGGGATTCCATACCAAAGAGCAGGTTAAATTTGATAAGGATGATCCGGAAATTTTTACTCATGTAGAACCCGAAGATCTTCAGCAATATGGATTGATTCCTGAGCTTATTGGTCGCTTGCCTGTAATTGCAGGGCTTCATGAACTTTCTGATGATGCAATGCTTGACATTTTGACTGCACCTAAGAATGCCCTTGTTAAACAATACACTAAATTGTTTAATATGGAAGATGTTGAGTTAGAAATCGAAAAAGAAGCACTGAAAGCTATCGTTCAGAGAGCTAAAGCCCGTAAAACAGGCGCTCGTGGTTTGCGCTCGATCATGGAGGCAGCTATGCTTGATATTATGTTTACGCTCCCTTCTATGAAGAACATTGCACGCTGTGTGATTACAAAGGAGACTATTGAAAAGCAAGCCCCTCCCGTGTATGAAAAACAAAAAGCATCTGCTTAGACTATAAAAATAGCCTCTCTATTAAATGATCAGAGAGGCTATTGATTTCTTATCCTTTCTATTTTTGGCTAAAAGGATTACCCTCTGCATATGAAACTCTTCGTCCCCTCAAATAAGATCAAGCTGATCCTGGTTTTTTTACTCATATTTTTGGGGATCGGGTCTGTGGTTTATAATCAATACTTGGTTTCAAAGATATTAGAGCAAGAGCGTGCCAGTGTTGAGCTTTGGACAAGAGGAATTGAGTTCAATAGCCAGCCCGTAAATGAACAGGCTACAACCATGCTGCTGAAAGCCATCGATATTCTTAAGGATATTGAGGAAGTGCCAGACAGTGTTATTACTTTGATTGAAGATGCGGATGCTACCCGAAGCTCTAATGATTTTGTAAGTGAAGAGATCATACTTCAAGACCGATTTCGCATCCCAACAATACTAATTGACTCAAGCGATGTAATCCTTCACTCTCGTAATATTGACTCTCTCCGCCTCGAGACTCCTGAAAGTCGGCAAGAACTTGTACGTGAACTGAAAAGCCTGAGCACCCCAATTAATTTTGTATACGGGGATGAAAAAAGACAAATAACTCAATTTGTATACTATGGGGAAAGTCCCACGGTACAGATGTTACGTTACTTCCCTTACATACAGATTTTGTTGCTGGGACTTCTTCTTGGTATCGGCTATACAACCTATAGAAGTATAACCCGGTCTGAGCAATCAAATTTATGGGTAGGCATGGCTAAAGAGGCCGCCCACCAACTGGGAACACCTATTTCAAGCCTTTATGGATGGTTGCAGCTTTTAAAAGATGAATATCGCTATGAAGAAACAGTCGTCAATATTGCCAATGAGATTGAAAGAGATATTAAACGCTTAAGGGGTGTTGCAGAACGTTTTGGCAAAATAGGTTCCGAGCCTGAACTCAAAGCAATGGAAATCGGACCTATTTTAGAACAGGTGATGGTTTATATGGAACGTAGATTACCAAAACTAGGCAAAGATATTGAAATTCGTAAAACCCTGAATGCTCAAGCCAGGGTTAAGGCAAACCCTGAACTCCTGCAGTGGGCTATTGAGAATCTGGTTAAAAATGCTATGGATTCTCTTCGGGGTATTGAGGGCCGGGCGTACATTTCAATTACTTCAAAAGTACAAGAAGGAGAAGTTATCATTGATATAGAAGATTCGGGCACTGGCATTGATATCAAAAACGTAAAAAAGATCTTCAAGCCTGGTTTCAGCACAAAAAAAAGAGGATGGGGGTTAGGCCTCAGCTTGACAAAACGTATAATAGAAGAATATCACAATGGAAGTATTTTTGTTCTGAGATCAGAACTTAATGAAGGGACTACTATGAGGGTTACTCTAAATATTCTTAAAAACGAAGAGAAGATCTATCCTATGTTAGATCAGTCGCCGGTATAGCCTCTTTTTTTTGCGTACTCCAACAACTCTGTCTTAAGCAGGTTTCGCCCACGATGCAGTCTAGAACGAATAGTACCTATGGGTACATCCAGCATGTTTGCTATCTCTTCATAAGTATATCCCTCAACATCACACAACAATACCACTGTCCTAAAATCTTCGGGAAGACGGGTCAATGCATTCGAAAGGTCATCATCCATCATCTCTCTGAACATCAAGTTTTCCAGATCTGAAGTTTCAGTACGCTCGGCTCGAATTGATTCATAGTAAGAAGATACTTCTTCGTAATCTACCTGAGATGGTTTTTTGGAGGTCTTACGGTAATTGTTAATAAATGAATTCTTTAAAATTCTAAACATCCATGCTTTCGCATTCGTACCCCTCTCATAGCTGCTGAAAAAACGATAAGCTTTTACAATGGTATCCTGAACAAGATCTTCCGCATCGTTGGGATCGGTAGTTAACCGAAGGGCAAAATTATATAACGCATCCATATGAGGGATGATCTCTTCATCAAAATCCTTCTGTTTTTTAATTTCATCTCTCGTTAACTGAGACATTTATCCATCCCTGATTTTTTCAATATCACTAATTGTAACTTCTACCTTTCGTAATAATATATTCTAAAAGTATAATAGGTAGAGAATACTTTAATATTAAATAGATTGTATTGATTGACCCATTAATAATTTTCTCTTTATGACAGAAAAGCAATTACCATTATATCATAAATAGCATGAGTCCATGCTGCTACACCAAAACCTCTCCAAACATAAACTCCATTTAGAATTAATCCAAATAAAAAACGATACATAAAAGAACCAAGAGTAAAAGCATCTCCCATAGACCCAACGTAATGCACCGCAGAGAATAATAAGGCTGAAAGCACTACTGCAGCCGTTATACCCGCCCATTTTTTGCCTAAAATTTTTGTAAAAATAAGTATAAACAACGTCACTAATATCACTCTGAAGAATAACTCTTCATAGAGTCCTGCCCCCAGTGACAACGCCAATTTCTGAATTACAGACAAACTGTTGATTGGATCAGAGGCTGCCATATTCAGCATAAATGAAACCAAGTGCTGACTTATAAAAGCCACGACAATTGCGTAAATCGTAGCTTCTAAAATAAGAACTGGAAAATAGATGAATTTAAGCTCACGCAGACGTTCCCGTTCCTTATAAAGAATAAAAAGTCCGATAATTGCCACGAGCAATAGAGAAAAAGAGACTGCATTTACACCAAGATAGGTGAAAAGAGTTTTGATCCATACATCCACACTTATGCGAACAATGGCATCACCGGAGGGCTGGGAAATAATAATTAGAAACTCATACAGCAGAAAAAGTGGTAAGCTTACCAAGAAACTATAGAGAAGGTTATTTGTGTTCTCAAAATATTTCCTGGCGTGATTATTCATTACCCTCTGTATAAATTGTTACTGCAGGTTGTGTTGCTTTATCGAGTTGCAGTATACTGAATGCCCTTTGTGATAGTTTCAAACCGGAACCTGTAATCCGGTCATTTATTCTTACATAGACACCATTCCCTGTTTCAACATTCTCAATAAAAATAATACTTCCAAGTGCGATATTGGAATGTGCAGCTGTTAACGCTTCAGGGTCGTATAATTCTCCATT